>DASWME010000150.1:0-12089 GCA_036399915.1 Thermoanaerobaculia bacterium | reverse complement strand
GACGAGAAGGTCAACCAGCAGGAGTTCAATATCACGGACAAGAGCGAGGCCGGAAGATAAACCGGTACCCTCCCCCGCACACCCGCAGGCGGAGGGCACCGTCGCATCACCCCAGGCGGCCGTTTCCGGTTCTTGAGTTGTCAAAGAACATTCCTGCTGGGGGCCTGAACGGGAGACTGCGGGCGGAACCCTCTTGGCATTCCAGACCCAACTGAGCTAACATCTCTTCAGGCTCCCTTGGAAAACCGGGGGGCGTGCTGCAGACACGCCCCCCGGGGTTATTGCCTACTGCGGTTTACCCTCCGTGGTGGTCGCCAGGGGAGCCGGCTTCTCTTCTGCGCGCCAGGGTAACATTGCGTTGTCTCCATGACCGCGACCCCGCAACAGCAGATCGACTACTACCGCGCCCGGGCCGGCGAGTATGACCAGTGGTTCTATCGCCAGGGCCGCTACGACCGCGGCCCGGAGCTGAACCAGCGCTGGTTCGCCGAGGCCGAGGCGGTCGCCGGCGCGCTCGACGCTTTCCAGCCCACCGGCTCCGTGCTGGAGCTGGCCTGCGGCACCGGCATCTGGACCGAGCGCCTGCTGCGCCACGCCGACGACGTCACGGCCGTGGACGCTTCCCCGGAGATGCTGGCTCTGAATCGCCGGCGGCTCCAATCCGCCAGGGTCTCCTACCTTCAGGCGGACCTGTTCGCCTGGGAGCCTTCGCGGCAGTTCGACGTGGTCTTCTTCGGCTTCTGGCTCTCGCACGTCCCGCCCGAGCGGTTTTCGGACTTCTGGGCGCTGGTCCGCCGGGCCTTGCGGCCGCGCGGCCGGTTCTTCCTCGTCGATTCCCGCTACGAGCCCTCCTCCACGGCTCTCGACCACCCTCTTCCCGATGCCGCCGCTATCACCTCGACCCGCCGGCTCAACGACGGCCGCGAGTTCCAGATCTACAAGATCTTCTACGACCCCGCCGACCTGCAGACGCGCCTGGAGCGGCTGGGATGGAGCGCCGCCGTCGCCCAGACGGACACGTACTTCATCTATGCTCAGGGCAGCTATGGCGAACATCGTCCGGCAACCGTGTGACGAGGCGGTCATTGCGTCCAGGCCGGCGGCGGCGCCCTGCGAGGAGTCTGCGGCGCCGTGGGTCCTGGCGGCGACCATTCTCGGCTCGAGCATGGCCTTCATCGACGGCACGGTCGTCAACGTGGCCCTGCCGGCGCTGCAAGCGGACCTCAACGCCACGGTGGTGGACGTGCAGTGGGTCATCGAATCGTACGCGCTCTTCCTCGCGGCGCTGCTGCTCGTGGGAGGAGCGCTCGGCGATCGCTTCGGCCGGAGGCTCGTCTTCTCTCTCGGCGTGGCGCTCTTCGCCTTGTCGTCCGTGTGGTGCGGGCTCGCGCCCGACGTCGGGCAACTGATCGCCGCGCGGGCGGTCCAGGGCATCGGCGGCGCGCTGCTCGTTCCGGGCAGCCTCGCGATCCTCAGCGCCTCCTTCGACGAGGAGAAGCGCGGCCAGGCGATCGGCACCTGGTCGGGCTTTACCGCCATCACGGCAGCGGTCGGGCCGGTCATCGGCGGCTGGCTGATCGAGCACGTCTCCTGGCGCGCCATCTTCTTCATCAACGTCCCGCTGGCCGCCGCAGTGCTGGCGCTGGCGTTCTGGCGCGTGCCGGAGAGCCGCGACGAAGAAGGGGAACGCGGCCTGGATTGGCCGGGGGCGGCGCTCGCGACCGTCAGCCTGGGCGCCATCGTCTACGGCTTGATCGAATCCTCGCGATTGGGATTCGGGCACCCGCAGGTGCTCGCCGCGTTGGTTGGCGGCGTCCTCGCTGCCGTGGTGTTCATCCTGATCGAGAAAAGAAGCCGGAACCCGATGTTGCCGCTCACCCTGTTCCGTTCCAGGGATTTCAGCGGCGCGAACCTGCTGACCTTGTTTCTGTACACCGCGTTGGCCGGTGCGCTCTTCTTCTTCCCCTTGAACCTGATCCAGGTGCAGGGCTACACGGCCACCGCCGCCGGCGCCGCTTCGCTGCCGTTCATTCTCATCATGTTCTTTCTGTCGCGCTGGTCGGGCGGGCTGGTGAAGCGTTACGGCGCCAGATTGCCGCTGGTGATCGGACCGGCGATCGCCGCGCTCGGGTTCGCCCTGTTCACGAGACCCGGAGTGGGCGGCAGCTACTGGACGACCTTCTTCCCGGCTGTGGTGGTGCTCGGCCTCGGCATGGCCGTGAGCGTCGCGCCGCTCACCACGACGGTGATGAACGCGGTCGCGGCCAAGCGCGCCGGCGTCGCTTCGGGGATCAACAACGCGGTCTCGCGCACAGCCGGGCTGCTCGCCATCGCCGCGCTCGGTCTGGTCATGCTGCACGCCTTCAACCGCAGCCTCGACCGCCGGCTGTCGAGCCTGGATCTGACAGCCGAAACGCAACATGCGCTCGACCAGGAGCGCGTCAAATTGGGCGGCATGGAAGTGCCCCGTGAGGTCGATCCACAGACACGGACAGAGCTGAAGCGAGCGATCAGCGAGTCGTTCGTCTCCGGCTTCCGCCGAGTCATGCTGATCGCCGCGGCGCTGGCGCTCCTGAGCTCGCTCGTCGCGGGGATGTTGATTCAGGGTAGGGAGATACAACGGGTATGAGATAATTCTGAGGGTCCATCCCAGAGGAAGACTATCGCAAGCCGATCGAATCTCCCGCGGAGGGTCTGCGGCGAGTGGGAGAGTGGATGGGCCGAGAGGTCTTTGGCGCGATCGTGGCGAAGATCGGCGAGTGGCTCGACTTCCCGGCCACCGTGGTGCGGGTCCACGTCCCGCCCGAGGCGCAGGCCCTGCTCCATCGTCCGTTCGAGCTGGCCCACCTGGACGGCCGGCCATTGGCCGAGGCCGGAGTGCGGTTCGTCTATCAGCTCGCGGGAGCCGCCGAGCCCCGAGAGGACAAACCCTCCTCCGACCGGCTGCGGGTCCTCGCCGTCTTCAGCCTGCCCCACCGCCAGAGCCCGTTGAACCTGCGGCGGGAGCGGGTGGAGCTGGAACGCTTCCTCAAGAACCTGTCACAGACCCGGTCCGCCACCGTGGAGCTTCGAGTGCTCCAGTACGGGGCCACTCGGGAGACGCTCAAAGACGCGCTGCTCGAAGGCGCGGGCTGGGACCTGATCCACTTCTCCGGCCACGGGCTCGAGGGCGAGCTCGTGCTCGAGAACGAGCGCGGCGAGGACGATCGCATCAAAGCCGACGAGCTCGTCCCGCTCCTCAAGCCGACGCGACGCCGACTGAAGCTGCTCACCCTCTCCTCCTGCCTCTCCGGGGCCGCGAGCCTGCGCGCCGCGCGCCGGCGGATCGGCCTCGACGAGCCGACGCGCGAAGCCACCGCCGCGCCGGACGTGGAGACCGAGGGAGCGGCTTCCGCCCTGCCCAGCCTCGGGCAGAGCCTGGCGGAAGAGCTGGACTGCGCCGTGCTGGCCATGCGCTACAGCGTGGGCGACACCTTCGCCCGCGAGACCGTCCTCGGCCTCTACGAGATGCTGCTGGAGAAGGGTCAACCGCTGCCCGCGGCCCTCCAGGTGGCGCTGGAAGAGGCGCTCCATCCCGATCCAGCGCAGCGGGCTGGCGCGCCGCCCCTCTCGCTCGTCACCCCGATCCTCTTCGGGCCGCGGGCCGCCGATCTCTCCCTCGCGGTGCCGCGCACGAGCGCCACGTTCGAGATGCCCCAGACCGGCATGCAGGGCTTTCCGCCACCGCCGGAGCGCTTCGTGGGCCGCGTACTGCCCATGCTGCGGGCGAGCCGCGCTCTGGCGCCGGAGAGCCCTCACCGGGGCGTGCTCTTCCACGGCATGGCGGGTGCCGGCAAGACCGCCTGCGCCCTGGAGCTGGCCTGGCGCCACGAGAACGGGCGCTTCCCCGGCCTCGCTTGGTCCAAGGCGCCGGACCTGGGGCAGGACATCGCCAACGCCCTCACCCAGTTCGCCGTGGACCTGGAACGCCAGCTCCCGGGCCTCGCCCTCGTCGGCCTGCTCGACGATCCGCAGGAGTTCCGGGGCAAGGCTCAGCCGCGCCTCAAGGGCCTGCTCCAGAGCGGCGCCGCCGTGCTGATCGTGCTCGACAACCTGGAGAGCCTGCTCACCGAGAGCGGCGCCTGGCGCGACGCCCGCTGGGGCGATCTGCTGAAGACGCTCCTCGACCACTCCGGAGCGTCGCGCGTGGTGCTCACCTCGCGGGTCGTCACCGCCGATCTCGCAGGTCATCCGGCCCTGCTGCGGGAGCCGATCCACGCCCTGAGCTTCCAGGAGAGCGTCCTGCTGGCCGGCGAGCTGCCGCACCTCGCGCCTCTCTTCGCCTCGCCCGCGGGTCGGGAGCGCCTCCAGCGCATCCTCGCCGCCGCCCAGGGTCATCCCAAGCTCCTGGAGCTCGCCGGCGGCCTGCAGGGCACCGACCCCGAGGCGCTCGACCAACAGCTCGAAGCGGCAGAAGGGGACGACGACAAAGCCGGCGACGAACAAAGCCGCTTCTTTGCCACCGGAGAGACGGCACAGGGTCCTGCCGCCTTCCTGAGGACCTTGGACTCCTGGACCACCAGCATCACCGCCAACCTGCCGCCCACCGCCCGTCTGCTCTTCCATGTCCTCTGCCGGCTGGAGGAGGCGGACCGCTCACAGGCGATCCTCGAAGCAAACTGGAAAGACATCCTCGGCCGCCTGCGGGAGTCCTCGCCCACCGCCGCCGCGGCGCTCGCCGAGCCGAATCACGGCCTGGCCGCCGCCTTGGAGCGCCTCGGTGCCGCAGGCCTGCTGGAGATCCAGCGCCTGACCCGTCCGGAAGACGAGGAGACGCCAGGCGACGGAGAGAGCTGGCTGTTCCGCATCCACCCGGCGGTGGCCGAGACCGGCCGCCGGGAGGCCAGCCCAGGAGTGTGCGAAGCCGTGGACCGAGAGTTGGGCGACTTCTGGATGGCTATGGCCCGCCAAGGTCTAAAAACCGAGATGCAGGGGGGCGGGCGGCTAGTCGTTGAGGCCGGCAAGCGGGGAACACCCTATCTGCTGCGGGCGAAACGATGGGAAGAGGCCGCGTACCTCCTGGAAAGGACGACCCAGAGGGATCGGTCTCCCGCTACCCTCGCCACGGCTCTGCCCTACCTGCGCGAAATCTCGGCGGCGACGCAGGAGACTCCGGAAGGTGTGGCGAGCCTGGGCCTTCTGGCCAAAGTACTCGTGATGGCAGGTCGCCACGTCGAAGCCGAGGCGATCCTCCAAAAAGTGGTGGAGACGTGCGAGGAGGGGGGCAGGTACAGGCTAGGCTCTGCCGCTGCTGGATATTGGATCAATCTCCTTCGAGACACCGGCCGTTTCAAAGAGGCCCTGAAAGTGATCGAGCACAAGGCGGAGCTCACCCGCCGGGCCGGCCTGGGGCCCTGGTCGCAGCTCGCGGATGAGGGAATGCGTCTCCAGGTGCTCGCCTTGATGGGCAGGAATAAGGAGGTTCTTGCCGAGGTGGAGCGGTTGCGGCCATCGCTCGAAAACCTGCCAGAACCCGGCGAGGACGAGACGGTCATCCCCTGGAATGTCCAAGAAACATTGCTGAACACCGGCGGCCAGGCTGCGCTGGGGCTCGCAAGGTGGGAGGACGCGTTGAGCCTCAGCGCCGAGATCCTGCGAATCAAGGCTCAACGGGGAGCTGACGAGGTCGAGCTGGCGCGGACCGCGTTCAACACCTATGGCCCCCTGCTCCGCCTGCGAAGATTTCAGGAAGCCCGCCAGGTGCTCGAGTCGTGCCGGAGAACCTACGAGGAACACCGGCACGTCACAGGATTGGGTAAGGTCTTCACCGCCTTGGCGGACCTGGAAGACGCTGAGGGGAACCCCGCAGAAGCGGCGAGATTCGAGAAGTCGGCTCTGCGGCACAAATACCAAACCGGAGATCCTGAGGATTGTGCCGTCAGTCACGCCAATCTGGCGAACTACTTGAAGCGGACGCAGGCGGCGCCGGAGGAGGTGCTCGCTCACCGTTTGGCGGACGGCATCTTGTGCTTCCAGATTTCTTCCGGCTCGCTGATTATCACGCTGCGAAACCTCGCCCGTTCTCCCCTGCCTTCCTCTCCACCGCCTTTCGAGGAAGTGGCCCGCCGGGTGGAGAAGATCGACGGAGTCCACTTCCGTGAGCTCTTCGATCGCCTCCCCAAGCGCGCACCCGACGGTGACGCGGCCATTGCCGAGGTGTGGCGCCTGGTCCAGGAAGAACAGGCGAGGCCGGCAGGCCTGGAGGAGGTTCTCCGGAAATTCGAGCCCCTGCTGCGAGGCATTGCGGAAGTGGCGAGGGGAGCTGAGGAGCCACGGGCAGCCATCGAAGAGCTTCTCTCCACACTGGAAGAGAAAAGCTGGCGGCTGACTGGCGCGGTGCACCGCATCTGGGCGGGGGAACGGGATGCCGAATCGCTCACCGCCGAGATCGATCCCAACAGCGCTCAACTCATCCGCCGCATCCTGGAGTTGATCGAGCAGCCTACGCGCCAGGAGGTGCTGGCCGCCGCTCCAGACGCCGTGCGGCAGGCAATCGAGGCGGGAGACGCGGAAGCATTGAAGGCTGCTCTTGAGGAAATGCCCCCGGAGGAGGGCAGAGCCCTCGTGGAGAAGCTGACCCAGGCGGGGATTCTCGGTTCGTCGGCGCCATAGATGATGCTGCAGGCCTTGCTGGCCGCCCTGAAAGGGCGGAATTTGAATAGCCTGGGGCGGCAGCCCCAGGAACGCGGAGCCCCAACATCACCAGAGCCCCGAAGGGGCGGCACATGACGCTACATCGGGTGCCGCCCCTTCGGGGCTCGATGGAAAAATGTGGGGCCTGTTCCCGGGGCTGCCGCCCCGGGCTAATCAAATTTCGCCCCTGCGGGGCCTGGCGGCGTGGCCCGCCCAGATTCTTGCACTGCGCTCTTTCAACTCAATTCAACCTTGCCTTTCGGCGTCTTGAGCGTCGCCGTGAGTCGGGCGCCGCTCGCCTGCTTCACTTTCAGCTCGATGCCGAGATCTTTCAGCGCACTCCGCACCTTCGCAGCGTCCGGGTGCTCCATGGCAAGCGATTGAAGCTCGCAGCCCTGCGGCGAGTCCTGCGAGGGGTGCAGCGAATCGGCGGCCCATTCGATGAAGAAGGGGATCGGCTCGACGCCGTCGTGGCCCAACGCGTTCTGTATGCCGAGGGTCTTCCACTTGAGCACTTTTCCGTCGGGCCGCGCGCGGGAGCCGTCGTTGGGGCCGAAGAGTTGATATCCGGCGTCGCGAGCCTTCTTGGCAATGGCGTTGATGTCGCTCGCCGCGGCCGCCCAGGTGATCAATCGCGGCTCGGCGAGCTTGCGGATGTCGATCTGAAAGTTGTAGGCCGTCTGCTCTGGGTCGGGCGCGATGATCTCGAGGTAGCGTCTGCCGCCGAGCGAGAGGAGTGCGTTGCGGGTGCCGCGTCCAGGGTGGCTCCCGCCAAAGACGGCTTTCACGCCGGTCAACTTCTCGACCCACTCGATTCCATGGTCGAGATCGGCGACGCCGAGCAACAGGTGATCCACGGCGCGGGTGGCGGGCACTGATTCAGCCTCTGCGGTCAAGGTCCCTCCGAACAAGCAGAACCCTCCGACGGCTCCGCACCAGCGGAGCATCTCGCGGCGAGTCAAGTCGTGCGCGTTCATCGCGAATCCTCCTTCGGGGTCTTCGGCGCCATCCCGGGCTGGTAGAGCACCGGCCGGTTCGCCTTGTCCTTGGCTTCCTTGACGATCCGCCGCACGTCGGCCAGGAGCTTCCTGGCGTCGTAGAGGATCCCGTCCTTGATCGTGTACTTGACACCGCCGACGCGCACGGCCTCGTTCTTGTCGTTGAGCTTGATGACGCCGGTGCCGTAGAGGACAGCGAGGTTTTCGATCGGGTTTTCCTCGACCACCACCAGGTCCGCCAGCTTGCCGGGCTCGACGGTGCCGATCTCTTTGTCCAGCCCCAAAGCCTCGGCCCCCTTCAGGGTGGCGGCGCGGATCACCTCCAGCGGGTGGAAGCCGGCCTCGCGCAGCAGCTCGAGCTCGCGGATGTAGTCGAAGCCATAGAGCTTGTAGATGTAGCCGCTGTCCGAGCCGGTGGTGACCCGGCCGCCGCGGTTCTTGTACTCGTTGAGGAAGGTCATCCAGAGGCGGTAGTTGTTCTTCCAGTCCACCTCGTTCTCGGTGGTCCAGTAGAACCAGTAGGAGCCGTGGGACTTGCGGCTGGGGGCGTAGAAGTCCCAGAGCGAGGGGAGCGTGTACTCCTCGTGCCACTCAGCGCGGCGGGCGCGCATCAGGTCGCGGCTCGCCTCGTAGATGGTGAGCGTGGGATCGATGGTGAAGTCGAGCTTGATCAGCTCGTCCATCACCGCGTTCCACTTCTCGGAGTACGGCGGCGCGGCCTGCTGCCACAGGCGGCCGGCCTGGCCGAAGCGGTTGGCCTCGTTGGCGTAGTTGTAGTCGAGCGGGTAGTCCTGCACGGTGCGGCCGTCGAACAGGGCCTCGGGCAGGCCGTACCAGTGCTCCATGGTGGTGAGGCCCCAGCGGGCCGAGGTCAGGACGTTGACCCGCGCCACGTCCATCTGCGCGTGGTGGCAGGCGCTGCGCAGGCCCTTCTTCCTGATCTCGTCGATGGCCGCCTGCATGATGTCCGGCCGGTAGCCGAAGAACTTGACGCCGTCCGCCCCCTTGGCCGCCATCTCGTCGACCCAGCGGCGCGCCTCCTCGGGCCGGGTGAAGGGGTCGTCCCGGCCCTGGCCGAAGGTGACGTAGGCCTCGATGCGGGGCGCCGTGATCTCGTTCCTGGCGCTCTTGGCCTTCTCGTCCAGAACCCAGTCGATGCCGTTGCCGCTGCCCGGATCGCGGATGGTGGTGATGCCGTGCCCCAGCCAGAGCTTGAAGACGTACTCGGCGGGAGTGCCCTGCTCTTTGCCGCCGATGTGGCCGTGCATGTCGACGAACCCCGGCAGGACGTACAGGCCGGTGAAATCCAGCTCGCGGTCCCCCTCCTCGGCCTTGGGCCGCTTCTCGGGATCGGGATCGATCCCCGGGCTGCCCACCGAGGCGACGCGGACGATGCGGTTCCTCTCGATGACGATGTCCACCGGGCCGATCGGCGGCGCGCCCGTGCCGTCGATGAGCGTCGCGCCGCGCAGGATCAGCCGCTTGAAGGGTCCCTCGCCCTCGGTCCGGCGCGGCGCCGGCTGGATGGATTCCTCTTTCTTCTTCTCGGTCTTCTTCGCGGGCTTCTTCTCCGCCGCGCCGGCGGCGAGGCCGCCGCAGAGGATCAGCAGGGCGGTCCACAGGAAAAGCGTCTTCCTCGTCATGGATCGGGGTCCTCTCTCCAGGCGGCGCCATCCTCTCAGAAGGCGAGGACCTCGTCAAAGCCTTGCCGGTCGGGGCGGTCTGCCCTCCGAAACCTCACCCTCTGTCTCCCTTCCATGAGAAGGCCACTCCGAGTCAAGAGGGGGGCCGCGGCCGCGGCCCCCCTGGTCCCCTCCTGGTTGGAGGAGTTCAAGTCGAGCCGTGGCGCCCCGCTTCCATTCGCACTCAGAGCCCCGAGGCTCGGTGCATGAGGGGTGTCCGGTCAGGTCGTCGGTGCTGCAAACTCTCAGCGGCGGTTTTCCTGTCCCCAAGGGAACAGCGACCACGGGAGACAACGCAGTCACCGGGACCCGGCGAACGGCTCGACTTGAACTCCCCGTCAGAGGGGGAGCCGCCGGCCGCGGTCTTCCGCGGCCGGCCTGCGGCTTTCAAGCAGCGGTCCGCAAAATCGGTTCGGGTTCGCTAGAGCGCAAAGCTTCGTAGTCTTGCCCCGTCACGAGCAGCCGATGCAGGACTACGCTGAGCTTGCGGGCCACCGCCACGGTGGCCCGCTTCTTCGCACTTTTCCCCCCTGAAGCGGACAGGCGCTGCCCGAACCGACGCAGATCGCAGTCAGCACCGTGAGGCCCCAGGATGTAGTGCGCACACTGCACCAGCAGCCGTCGCAGATAGGGATCCCCCTCCTTGCTGATCCGCAGTTGAGGATGGCTCTCGCCCGAACTGCGTTGGGCCGGCACCAGCCCGAGATAAGCCCCCACCGTTCGGCTCTTGGCGAACCGTCCCGGCTCACCGAGGGTCAGCACGAACGTCAGCGCCGTGATCGGACCTACCCCCTGAATCTGCAGCAGCTTCTGGCCTTGCGGATAGTCTGTCTTCAGCAACTCCTGGATCTGCCGGTGGTAGTCCCGGATCGACACGGTCAACTCCGTGATGGCCGTCAGAGTCCCCGAAAGACGGCTCTTCAGCTCGGCCGGCAACTGCGCGGCCGCCTTCTTGGCGAACGTTTCCGCTGAGCAAGACGGCAGCCGGCCCCCCAGCGACTTGACCAGCCCCCGCACATGGCTGATCAACCGCGACCGTGAGCGCACCAGCGCGTCGCGAGTCTGTAGCAACACACGGTCCTGCTGGGTCTTTTCCGTACGGTGCTGGATCGGGTGCAGCAGACGCGGGCGCGCCCCGGCCAGGTCCGCCAGGCTCTGAGCATCGATCCGGTCGCTCTTGCGACGGGTGTTGCCGATCAGCTTGACCTTGCGCGGATTCGCGACCAGCACTTCATGGCCCCAACGGCTCAGCAGCCGAGACACCCACGGGGAATGCGGGCCCACCTCTAGCGCGATCCGCAGGGGCGCCTTACCTTGAAAGTAGCGCGCCAGAGCTGGCTCCTTTGTCGAGATCCGACGCTGATCCAGCACCTCCCCCTGCGCATCGCACAGGCACACCGCGCTGCTCTTGTCCCCTAGATCCAACCCGCACACCAGCTTCACCTTCACCCTGCTAACATCCCCCATGGCCAGCCTCCTCTTTGGGCTTCGAGCCCGGTTATCCTTTGCAGCCCATCATAGGGACTGCGCGGGGAGGTTGGCCTTCTCATCCCATCTCTCCCTGACGGGAGAGGGAGGACCCTCAGCAGGCGGTATTGCCGGATAGGCTTCGTCAGTTCGGAATCGTTCCCCCTCTCCCGTCAGGGAGAGGGGGCCAGGGGGTGAGGCCTCGCAGGGCAGGCCCGTCCGGAGGCCGAGATGTGTATAAGGGTGTGGGCTGCCGCCCCGAGCTATTCAAATTTCGCCCCTACGGGGCGGTTTTCACGCACCGCCGCATACTCCATCACCACGTAATCCCCCATCCGCTCCACCCCCTCCAAGCGGAACCGTGCCACGACGCCGCCCCCTTCGAAGAGGTTCACCGAGCCGGCGTCGAGCACGGCGGGGATCAGCATCAGGTAGAGCCGGTCCACCAATCCCTCGGCGAGGAGAGCCCGGTTGAGCGTGCCTCCCCCCTCGGCCACCACGTCGGCGAGCCCCCTTTCGGTGAGAGCGGCCAGGAAGCGGCGGAGATCGACCCGCCGCTCGCCGGCGATGACAGCCTCGACCTTGCGCTCCGCCAGGAACTCCAGATACTCCCGGGGCGTCGCCTGCGAGACGCCGACGACCGTGCGGGCCGCGCCGTCGAAGAAACGGGCACGGCGCGGGATCCTGCCCTCTGGATCGAGCGTCACGCGCACGGCGGGGCGGCCGGGGAGGGCGTGCGAGACGAGGCCGGGATCGTCCACCAGGACCGTGCCGGTCCCCACCAGCACCGCGTCGTGGCGGCGGCGGACCTCCCGCTTCCACTCCATCACCTCCGGCGGCACGCCGACCAGGGGGATGAGGCTCTCGCCGGCCGCCCCGCGCTCCGGCGTGATGATGCCGTTGAGCGACGAGGCGGTGAGGATGGAGACGCTCATCCCCCGAAATACCGGCGGGCCGCGGCGAGGTCCTCGGGCGTGTCGATCTCGAAGACCCGGGCGGGGTACTCCCGGAACAGGACCGGCTCGCCCGCGGCGAGCAGCGGTTGCATGAAGTTGCCCTGGGGATCGGAGGCCATGTAGGAGAACACCTTGGGGGAATGGACGTGAAAGTTCGGGATGCTCAGAGGATACCCCGGCTCGCGGGTCACCACCACCTCGGGTCCGGGATCGAGCCGGAGCTTGGCCTTGAAGCGGTCCGTACGGCAATAGAAGAAGGACGCGACGGCCCCCCGTTCGAGGTGCCCTTCCACGAGCTCCTTCAGGGGAGCGGG
>DASWME010000149.1:0-15328 GCA_036399915.1 Thermoanaerobaculia bacterium | reverse complement strand
AGGTCCTGGCCGCGCCAGGCGTCCAGTCGGTCGTCCTGGCGGGCCTGGGACCGGCGACCGGCGCCGCCGGCCACACCTACGTCAATCCGCAGACCCGGGACGCCCTGTTCTACGCCTTCAACCTGCCGCCGCTCGCGCCGGAGAAGACCTACCAGCTCTGGTTCATCGCCGGCGGCAAGCCGGTCTCCGCGGGGACCTTCTCCGTGGACCCGCGCGGCACGGGCAGCCTGCGTGTCGAGCGCGTGGTGGACGCGAAGGACATCCAGGCCTGGGCGGTGACCGTCGAGCCCCGGGGCGGCGTGCCCCAGCCCACGGGGGAGATGGTGCTCAAGGGATAGAGGGGCCTGTCCTACTCCGCCGGCACCGCCGGCCTACCGACAGGTGATCGTCTGCCGTTTCCCTGAGAGCATGTCCGTAGGTTCCGATTCCGCAAAGCGGACGGTGATCCGATGAGGTCGCCCGTCCTTGAGAGCGGTCGGGATGGGCCAGACGAATCCATGGCGACCATCGCCTCGGCCTGCAGTCACGAGCTCCGGCCGGAGCTGGTTGGCCGGGATCGTCTCCCGGTAGACGCCATCTACGAGCACGTCCACGCTGATCGGCGTGTTCGGGAACATCGGATCCCACGCCCAGCCGCGAGCCGCGGTGCAATCGGATTTCTCGAGCATGCCCTGAAAAGCGCAGCTATTGGCGGGACCCCCAAAAGTCGGCGGCAGGATCGCTCCCTCTTCGGCCCAATAGTACAGGTACCAGCGGCCGAGCTGTACGTCCACCATCTCCGCGTAGGTCCTGCCGTCCGAGATCTGCGCCACGATCACGCTGGGTTCGATAACCGTCCGGCTGGCGTCCTTCAGGAAGGCGGCATCGCGCACGTAATAGCCCCAGGGCGCACCATTGGGATGGGAGGGCGTCGGCCAAACGCGGCCGGTGGGCCGCCAGTTCAGCCCGATCTCGTCGGCTCCACCTTCAGAGCTCCACTCGGCGATGAAGCCCCGGCCTTCGAGCTTCTCCGTCAGCAGTAACATTCTGCCGTCCTGGGTCCGCACAATATCGGAGATGAGAAACGGCGCCGCCGTGAGCCCTTCGAAGCGGACACAACCGTCAGGACGGTCGTCGACCAAGGACAGGTCAGAGGCGACGCGATGCCGTACATATCCAGAGGCGCAAGCGGGATAGTTGCCATCCCTGTGGTAGAGGTAGAGGTCACCGTTGGGATGCAGAGTCAGGACGGGATCGAGGCCACTGCCGTCGCCCGGACAGCTGCCAATCTGCCCACACGCGGGATCGATCGGCTTGACCCAGACATTGCTGACCTGCGAAGGAGAGGCGCGCGCCACGAGGTCCACCAGGTCGAGCCGGCCCACGCGATCACGGTTGGACCAATGGAACGGCAAGAACGTAGTGGTCAGCGCGACCCGCCACTTGCCGCCATAGAAAAGCGACGATGGAAAGCCGATCTCAGCTTCCTTTCGGCTTGGCAGACGAGAGAAGTCGTTGGTGGCCCAGATCCCACGGAACCGCGGTGACGCGTACCTGCCCGCGGCGGGATAGTTCAAAGCGAAGAGGCCCTCCCAATGCCGGGTGCCGCGGCAGCATCGTCCGGCACCGACCAGCAGGGTGACGTCACCATTGGGAAGCTGGATCGGTTCCGGACCCTGGAGATAGTTCAGGGCATCCCGAGTGTAGCGAGGAGGTACGCAGGTGGGACGTGTCCGGATGAACCCCGTCGTGCCGACGAACGTGACCGCCTCTGCAAAAAAACCCGCAGCCGGTTGCGCGGAGGCCGCGCCCGGAAGTACCGCCATGAGCAGCAACGACCAGATGCCTGTCCTTTGCATGTTTGGCCTCAATCTTAGACCAACAAGTCATGGGCCGTCCACCTGGATGCGTCGCTGACGGTGTCGCCAGGAGGCCGAGCTGAGGCCAAGGCCCCCCGCCACCTCCCGCGCCGACGGCGCTGTCATGGGCGCGCTCGAGCCGGTCTCAGCGGGCACCCTCTCCGTGGACCCGCGCGGCACGGGCAGCCTGCGCGTCGAGCGGGTGGTGGACGCGAAGGACATCCAGGCCTGGGCGGTGATCGTCGAGCCCCGGGGCGGCGTGCCCCAGCCCACGGGTCCCATGGTGCTCAAGGGGTGAGGCGCGGATCTCCTCTTGGGAGGGCCTGATGCGTACGAAATTGATCTGGGTTCGAGGGGGTCTTGCTGCTCGATGGGTTCGCGGGCCAACTTGGCCTTCGGCTGGCGCTCCAGTCCTGAGCGGTCCGCATCGCGCCGCTGCTCCACAACCGGGGCTTGGCTTCATCTCGCGTCCACGCAGAGCTTATCGCATGGCATGGCGCCCAGGCGGCTGCCCAGGCGGCTCGTGGAATCCTGGGGCGGGGGTCGTCTAAAATAGAGAACGAGACCCGCAGACAGACCGAGCCGTCTGAAGGAGTTGACATGGCCGAGGAACCCACCTCCAAGAAGGGAAAGACGCCGAAGGCAGCCAAGGCCGGGGAACAGACTACCCCGCGGCCGGAGGCGCAGGAGGAGGAGGAGGAGAGGAGGAAGAAGCTGCCGATGTCCCGGGCCACCATCCCGCCGGGGATGCACGACCCCGAGCAGCGGCACCGCTGGGGCCTGCCGAGAAGCGAGCAGAGGCGGGGCTTCTACATGGTCGAGGTCAACCTGCTCTTCCGCGGCGGGCTCCAGGAGGCGCGCGAGGAGTTCTTGAAGCTCTGGGAGAGGGTCCTCGGGAGGAGCCAGGAGGAGCCGCTTCCGGTGTCGAAGACCTACTTCCGGTGCGAGATGACCGTCGAGGAGTGGCGCAAGCTGATCAAGGAGGACGAAAAGGCCTCCGAACGCCGCGACCGGTTGATCTATCGCATCTGGCCGGACTTCCCGGTCAAGCCGCTGATCTACCAGTCGGTGCCGACGGTCAAGGCCGACGCGGCCCTGCGCTCCTATGAGGCCTCGGGGGCCGACATCGTCTGGGCGGTGATCGACTCCGGGATCGACGCGGCGCACCGCCACTTCGGCGATCCCGAGAAGCCCGAGAGCCACGTGCTGCTCCACCCGGACGTGCGCGATCTTCACCGGGACTTCACGCTCCCAGGGCCCGCGACCAAGGAAAACTCGGCGACCGCGCTGACCGACGATTACGGCCATGGCACGCACGTGGCGGGCATCATTGCCGGGGGGCTGGCGAAGGACCTCAAGAGCGGCAAGGACTTCCGGGTCTACGAGACGGTCTTCTCCTCGGACCCCGATGCAGAGGGCAAGGAAGTGAAGCTCGAAGAGCGCACGGTCCGCGACTCCGCGCGCCTGCGCGGAGTGGCCCCCTTCTGCAAGCTGGTCAGCCTCAAGGCGCTCGACGAGAGAGGCGCGGGCCAGTCGAGCAACGTCATGCGCGCGCTCCAGTACATCCGCGAGGAGCTCAACGGCGATCCCAAGATCCTGCGCGTGCACGGGGTCAATCTCTCCATCGGCTACGAGTTCGACGCCGAGATGTTCGCCTGCGGCCAGAGCCCCCTCTGCGTGGAGGTGGACCGGCTGGTCAAGAGCGGAGTGGTGGTGGTGGTGGCGGCCGGCAACACCGGCTACGGGAGTCTGGAAGCCGACCAGCGGCCGACCAAGGTGGGGCTCTCCAACACCATCAACGACCCTGGCAACGCGGCGCTCGCCATCACCGTCGGAGCGACGCACCGGGACTCGCCCCATACCTACGGGGTCTCGTACTTCTCGTCGAAGGGTCCGACGGGCGACGGCCGGCTGAAGCCCGACCTCGTGGCCCCTGGCGAGCGCATCACCTCGTGCGCCGCGGGTCTGAAGCTCCAGAAGAACGGCGGCGAGGTGCCGGACGACGTGCCGGCCTACATCGATGACAGCGGCACGAGCATGGCGGCGCCGCACGTCTCGGGCGCGGTGGCCGCGTTCCTTTCGATCCGCCGCGAGTTCATCCAGCGGCCCGAGGAGGTCAAGCGGATCTTTCTCGAGAGCGCGACCGCGCTCGGCCGCGAGCGCTACTTCGAGGGGCACGGCCTGCTCGACCTGATGCGCGCGATCCAGTCCGTGTAGGGGCGGCCCTGTGTGGCCGCCCCAAAGTGACAGGCAAAGGAGGAGATCATGGCAGAGACAGTGGCGGGCTTCCCCTTCTGGGAGCTACGGTTCGACAAGGACGGCAAGCCGGAGGACCCGGCGGCGATCGACAACTTCCTCCGCGAGGCCGCGGGGCAGGGCCTTACGGACCTGTTCGTGTTCTCGCACGGCTGGAACAACGACCCGAAGACGGCGAGGGACCTCTTCCAGCGCTTCTTCGCCGGGGTGAAGAAGCTGCTGGACAACCCCCAGCTCCCCAAGCGTCGGCAGGCCAAGGTGGGGACGGCGGGGGTGATCTGGCCATCCATCCTGTTCCCGGATGAAGAGAAGGCCGCGGCAAGCGCCGCCGCAGGGGGCGCCGCGGGCTTCGGCGGCGGCGGGCAGGAACGGGACTTCTTCACCGAGCTGCGCAAGGTGTTCCCCGAGCCGGAAAAGCAAGCGGTCCTCGACGACCTCCAGCGGCTCCTGAACGAGCGCAAGAAGAGCAACGAAGCGCTGCGCGAGTTCAAGAACAAGCTCGGCCAACTCCTCAGCGGCGAGGAGATGGACCGCTCCTCGCCGGACAACCTGGAGCAGCGGGGGATCATCGAGACCAAGGACAGCGACGTCCGCGAGCTGTTCGAAAGCCTCGCGAAGAACGAGTCGTCCCGGCCGTCCCAGGGAGGCGGGGCCGCCGGTCTGGGCGACGCCTTCGACAAGCTCTGGGACGGCGCCAAGGGGGCCTTGCGAGTGACCACCTATTATCAGATGAAGGCGCGCGCCGGGGTGGTCGGCCGCAACGGCCTCGGGCCCCTGCTCGGCAGGCTCCACCAGGCGGCTCCGGACCTGCGGATCCACCTCCTTGGCCACTCCTTTGGCGCGCGGCTGGTCTCCTACGCGCTCTCGGGGCTGCCGGACCTCCCGGCGGGGGCGAAGTCGCCGGTCAAGTCGCTGTTCCTGCTGCAAGGCGCCTTCTCGCACTTCACCTTCGCCGACGCCCTGCCTTTCGACCGCCGGCGCAAGGGGGACCTGGCCGGCTTGGCGAGCCGGGTGGACGGGCCGCTGCTGACGACCCATTCGCTCAAGGACCTGGCGGTGGGCAAGGCCTACCCGGCGGCGGCGATCATCGCCCGCCAGGACGCCTCGGCCGCGGGTGACGTGGTCTCGCGCTGGGGAGCCATGGGGAACGACGGCGCCCAGGCCGTCAAAGCCACGGGCAAGCCGTTGAGCAAGCCGGGGACCGCCTATCCCTTCGAGACCGGCAAGTGGCTCAACCTGGATGGCAACCAGGTGATCGTCAAAGGCGGCCCGCCCTCGGGCTCGCACAGCGACATCGTCCATCCCGAGACCGCCTGGGCAGCGCTGGCGGCGGCGGGGATCGGGTAGGGGCGGCCCTGTCGGGTCGCCCCTGCTCTGGTACAGTTCCGGTCTCGTGTCCGAGGCGCGCAATCCTCTCGAACGTCTGCGGGCGCGGGCGGCCGCGGTTCAGCCTCCAGCGACGATCGTGCTCGCCGAGGGTCACGATCCCCGGGTGATCGCCGCGGCCGAGCGCGCCACGGTGCTCGGGCTCTGCCAGGCCTCGCTGCTGGGACCCCGGGCCGCCGTGGAGAGCGCGGCGGCGGCGGCGGGCGTCTCGCTGACGGTGCCGGTCGAGGATCCCGCCGAGTCTGCGGACCTGCCTGCGCTGACCGAAATCCTCGCCGAAAGGCTGGCCGCCTGCGGACGCGATCCCGGCCTTGCCGCGACCCTCGCCCGCGATCCGCTCTATTACGCGGCCCTGCTCGTCGCTGTCTCCCGCGCCGAGGGCGCTGTCATGGGCGCGCTCGCCACCACCGCCGACACCCTGCGGGCGGCGCTGCGGGTGATCGGCCCCCGGCCCGGCCTCGCGGTGGTCTCCTCCTGCTTCCTCATGGTGCTGCCGGACGGCCGCGGGCTGATCTACAGCGACTGCGGCGTGGTGCCCGATCCCGCCCCTGCGGAGCTGGCGGACATCGCCGAGGCGGCGGCGGAGAGCTGCCGCGTGCTCCTCGGCGAGGAGCCCAGGGTGGCGCTCCTCTCCTTCTCGACCCTGGGCAGCGCCCGCCATCCGCGGGCCGACAAGGTCCGCGCCGCCCTGGCGATCCTGCGCGAGCGGCGGGTCGGCTTCGCGGTGGACGGCGAGCTGCAGGCGGACGCCGCCCTGGTGCCGGAGGTGGCGCGCCGCAAGGCGCCGGGCAGCCCGGTGGCGGGCCGGGCCAACGTGCTGGTCTTCCCCGACCTGGACGCGGGCAACATCTCGTATAAGCTGACCGAGCGGCTGGCGGGAGCGCGGGCGGTGGGGCCCCTGCTGCAGGGGCTCGCCCGGCCGCTGAATGACCTCTCCCGCGGCTGCTCCTTGGACGACATCGTCGACGCGGTCGCGGTCACGGCCCTGGAGGCGGCCGAGCGGAGGCGGGGATGAAGGTCCTGGTGATCGGCGGCGGCGGGCGCGAGCACGCCCTGTGCTGGAAGCTGCGGCAGAGCCCGCTGCTCACGGAGCTGTACTGCGCCCCGGGCAACCCGGGGATCGCGAGCGTCGCCGACCGGGTGCCGCTGGCGCCGGAGGAGGTGCAGCGGCAGGCGGACTTCGCCGCCGGGATGAGGATCGACCTGACGGTGGTCGGGCCCGAGCTGCCGCTGACCTTAGGGATCGCGGACGAGTTCGCCAACCGCGGGCTCGCGATCTTCGGGCCGACGCAACGCGCCGCCGAGATCGAGGGGAGCAAGGTCTTCGCCAAGCAGTTCATGGCGCGGCACGGCATCCCCACGGCCTCCTTCGCCGTCGTCCATGACGCGGCCGCGGCGCGGGAGGAAGCCCGGCGCTACGGCTATCCCGTGGTGCTCAAGGCCGACGGCCTCGCTGCCGGCAAGGGGGTCCTCATCGTGGGCGACGAGGCGGAGCTCGAGGACGCCGTCCGCGCCCTGTTCGAGGAGCGCCGCTTCGGCGCCAGCGCCGACCGGGTGGTGGTCGAGGCTTTCCTCGCCGGCGACGAGGTGTCGTTCATGGCCCTGTGCGACGGCGAGCGGGTGCTGCCCTTAGCCACCGCCCGCGACTACAAGCGGATCGGCGACGGCGACACCGGTCCCAACACCGGCGGCATGGGCGCTCACAGCCCGTCGGGAGGGCTCGCGGCCGAGGCCGCCGCGGAGGTGGTGGAAAAGATCCTCCATCCGGCCGTCGCCGGCCTCGCCGCTGAGGGCCGGCCGTTCGTCGGCGTCCTCTACGCCGGCCTGATCCTGACGCCGGAGGGCCCGCGGGTCCTGGAGTTCAACGCCCGGTTCGGCGACCCCGAGGCGCAGGTGCTCATGCTGCGCCTGGAGGACGACCTCCTCGCCGTCCTTGCCGCGGGAGCCGCCGGCCATTTCGACGCCCGCCGCCTCGCCTTCCGGCGCGAAGTGGCGGCCTGCGTCGTGCTGGCGAGCCCCGGCTACCCCGGCCGGCCGCTCCAGGGGGAGCCCATCCGGGGGCTCGACCGCGCCGCCGCCCTGCCCGGAGTCGAGGTCTTCCACGCCGGCACCGCCCTCCAGGACGGCGAGCTGGTGAGCGCGGGCGGACGGGTCCTCTCCGTCTGCGCCCTCGCCCCCGACCTCGCCGGCGCCCTCGACCGCGCCTACGCGGCCGTGGCCGAGATCGACTGGCCGGGAAAGGTCTTTCGCCGCGACATCGGCGATATCGGCGACATTGGCCGGCGCCTGCCCGGTCAGGAGCCTGCCGCGGGACCGTGATAACGTCCCTGCCGCGTTGACGCCGGGACCCGCTGTTGAGAAAATGATCCGAGCGGTCCCGAGCACCGAATAATCAATCGGACCTGAACCGGAGGCCGGCGCTCCCTCGCGGGGCTGGTATCCTTCCTGCATAGAGCTTCAGGTCGCTGTCGGATAGGAATGGAAAAGTCCGATGTCTGGATGTAACGGTTGCGCTTTCAAGGGCATGTCGACGGCGGTCGAAGACGCCTTCGTGGGCGTGCGTTTCCGGGAAGAGACCAACCTGACGCTCTGCTCCACGGGAGGACGGATCTACGCCCGGGGGGAGAGGGTGGTGGTGGACCTCGAGTCCGGACCGGCCTTCGGCCAGGTCGAGCAGTCGCCGATGCCCGTCTTCAAGCCCTGCCAGAAGGCGGGCGCCCGGCCGATCCTGCGCGCGGCCGACGGCGGCGACCTCGCCGCCTACGACCGGCAGTGCCAGAACGAGCTCAACGGCAAGCTCTTCGCCCAGGAGCGGGCCCGCGCCCTCGGCCTGGACATGAAGGTCTCCCTGGTCGACTTCTCCCTCAACGGCAAGCGGGCGACTTTCTACTTCACTTCCGACGGCAGAGTGGACTTCCGGCAGCTCGTGCGCGACCTGTCGAGCCGGTTCTCCGTGCGGGTGAAGATGGTGCAGGTGGGAGCGCGCGACGAGGCCGGATTGGTCGGCGGCGTCGGCATCTGCGGCCGGACCCTCTGCTGCTCGACCTGGCTGAAGGACTTCCGGCCGATCTCGATCCAGATGGCCAAGCGCCAGAACCTGAGCCTGAACCCGTCGAAGATCTCCGGCCAGTGCGGCCGGCTTCTCTGCTGCCTGGCCTACGAGGACGATCAGTACAAGACACGGAACCCGGACAACCGGTCTGCGGTCCCAGCGACGGCATAGGACTAAACCGCTCAACGGAACCAACATGGCGAACCGCAAACTGATCCGCCCGGACATGAACGAGCTGAAGAAGGATCTTCCCTCGCGCAGCGTGCGCCGCAAGCAGACGCCGCCCGAGCAGACCAACGCCGAGGAGTTCTACTACCTCAAGCAGATGGCGGCGAAGACGCCGATGGTGGTGATCCTCACCGACGGCGAGGAGCTGCGCGGGTGGATCGAGTGGTACGACAAGGGCGCCATCAAGCTGAACCGGAACTCCGGCCCCAACCTGCTCATCCAGAAGCACTTCATCCGCTACATGTTCAAGGAGGAGGAGCTGAGGCGGCGGGGCAAGCGGAACGGCGACAACGACTTCCCCGACCGGTGAGGCCCCTCCTCGCCCTCACCCAGGGCGATCCCGCGGGCATCGGGCCCGAGATCCTCCTCAAGCTCTTCCTCGCCGACCCGGAGCCCGCCGGCTGGCGGCCGGTCCTGGTGGCCGAGCGCGCGGCCCTGGAAGCCCTCCGGCCGGTCCTCCCCGCCGCCCCCTGGGACCGCCTGCGCCATCTCGGCGGCGTCCCCTCGCGCGGCGACCTCGAGGGCGGCGGCATCCCGGTGCTCGATCCCGTGGGCGCCCGCCGCGCCGTGTCCTTCGGCTCCTCCGGCCCGGCGGACGCCGCCGGAGCCGTGGCCGCCCTCGACGCCGGCATCGCCCTCGTCCGCTCTGGCGCGGCGGACGCCCTGGTGACCGCTCCGGTCAGCAAGGAGTCGATCGCGCGCCACCACCTCCCCGGCTTCGTGGGTCACACGGACTACCTCGCCGGGGTCTGCGGCCTGGAACGCTACGGCCGGGACTACCTGATGGCCTTCCTTGCTCCCGAGCTGCAGGTGGCCCTCTTGAACGTGCACCTGCCCCTGCGGCAGGCCCTGGACGGCATCACCGCCGAGGCGGTGGGGGAGGCGCTCGACTGCCTCGATCGCCACGCCGGCGGCCGCATCGCCCTCGCCGGCCTCAACCCCCACGCCGGGGAAGGAGGGCTCCTCGGCGAGGAGGAGGGACGGGTGCTCGCTCCCGCCGTGGCGGCGGCCCGCGGGCGTGGCGTCGATGTGTGCGGCCCCGAGAGCGCCGACTCCCTGTTCGCCCGCGCCCGCCGGGGGGAGTTCGACTGGGTGCTGGCCCTCTACCACGACCAGGGGCTGATCGCGGTCAAGACCGCCGCCTTCGGCCTCGCCACCAACTGGACCCTGGGGCTCCCCTTCCTGCGCACCTCCGTCGATCACGGCACCGCCTTCCCGCTCGCCGGCCGCGGCATCGCCGACGCCCGCCCGCTCGCCGCGGTGGTGGACGCCACCCTGAAGCTCCTCTCGGGAGAGCTGCCGAAGCGGCGATAGCCGCGCCCTCAGCGGAAGCGGATCTCTCCGGCTGTCACCCCCGGCAGCGCAGTCACGAAGTCCGCCCCGAAGGCCTTCGACGGCGTCCAGGCGCCGGGCGGGACCCTGACGGCGAGCGCGCGCTCCACGCTTTCCACGGCGGAGACGGCCGTGAAGCGATAGGCCTCGGGCGTCTCCAGCGTGGCGGTCGCCGTCCGGCCGGCGGCGTTCTTCACCTCACCCCAGAGATAGACCCGGCCGGCCTCGCGCTGCTCGGGTGTAGGGCCGGTCACCCGGCGCTCCACCCAGCGCTGGGCGAAGCGCTTGACCGGCCCCCAGCCGGCCACGGGCAGCAGCGGCGCCAGGAGCTTCATCTTCCTGATCATCCCCGGCGGCGCTCCGGAGTAGACCCGGATGTTCGGGATGCCCGTCGAGTGGTAGGCGGTCGCGACGTCGCCCCAGGGGATCGTCATAGCCCAGCGCTTGCCGGCGCGGCTGCCGAAGTCGATCTCGCGGGCGTCGAAGGCCACCGGCACCGGCACGATCTTGCCGTTGCGGCGGACCGCGCCGGCGTGGGGCAGGCTCTCGATCATGGTCTTGAGCGTCCCGCGGCTGGCGCTCCCCGGGCGGGCGTAGAAGGCCAGGGCGAGCTCGGTCGCGTCCGGCAGGGCCGCGGCCAGGCGGGCGGCCAGGCAGTCGCTGGGGACCACGTCGAAGCCGACGCCGGGCACCAGGGCGACGCCCGCCCGGCGCGCCTCCTCGCCGCGGGCGAGGACCGCCTCGAAGACCGGGATCTCGCCGGTGATGTCCAGGTAGTGCGCGCCGGTCGCGAGGCAGGCCGCCACCATGGGAGCGCTGGTGCGGACGAACGGCCCGGCGCAATGGAGGACGGCCTGGACTCCATACAGCTCCGCCGCCGTGCCCTGGGGATCGTCGAGCGAGAAGGCGCGGCTCTGGACTCCCAGCTCCCGCGCCAGCCGGCCGACCGCCTCGGCGTTGCGCCCGGCGAGGATGGGGGAAAGCCCCTTGCGCACCGCTTCGCGCGCCGCCAGCTCTCCCGTGTAGCCGTTGGCGCCATAGATCATCCACGCCATGCCTCACCTCCCGGTCCGGGCCCATCCTACCCCTTGTCCCGCCGCGCGGGCGCCGCATAACATTGACCCCCGTCGCCCTGAGGCGACACATTTCCCGCTCATCACCTCCACACCGGAAGGCCGGCGGGCCGCGGGGGAGAAACATGGAGACGAAGATCCTCGTCACGGGTGCCCTCGGCCAGATCGGGTCCGAGCTGGTGCCCGAGCTACGCGCGCGCTACGGCCCCGGCCAGGTCGTGGCGTCCGACATCCGCATGATGACCCGCGAGGAGCTGCTGCGCTCCGACGGCCCGTTCGACTTCCTCGACTGCACCAACCAGCGCCAGATCCAGGAGGTCGTGCAGCGCCACCAGGTCAAGACCATCTACCACCTGGTGGCCCTGCTGTCGGCGGTGGGCGAGAGCAAGCCGCAGGTGGCCTGGGACGTGAACCTGGGGAGCCTCTACAGAGTCCTCGAGGTGGCCCGCGTCAACGGCTGCGCGGTGTTCGTGCCTAGCTCCATCGGCGCTTTCGGGCCGAGCACCCCCCGCGTCCGGACGCCGCAGGACACCATCCAACGGCCGACCACCATCTACGGCGTCACCAAGGTGGCGGGCGAGCTGCTCTGCGACTACTACAATCTGCGCTTTGGAGTGGACACCCGCGGCGTGCGCTTCCCCGGCATCATCTCGCACGGCGCCCCGCCGGGCGGCGGCACCACCGACTACGCGGTGGAGATCTTCTACGAGGCGATCCGCCACCAGCACTACACCTGCTTCCTCAAGCCGAACACCCGCCTCGACATGATGTACATGCCGGACGCCGTCAAGGCGGCCATCGACGTCATGGAAGCCGATCCCGCCCGCCTCGTGCACCGCAACGCCTTCAACGTCACGGCCATGAACTTCACCCCGAAGGAGCTGTGCGCGGAGATCTGCCGGCACCTCCCGGGCTTCAAGATCGACTACAAGATCGACCCCGTGCGGCAGGAGATCGCCGACTCCTGGCCCCAGTCCCTCGACGACAGCGCCGCGCGCCAGGAGTGGGCGTGGAACCCCCGCTACGATCTCAGGGCGATGGTCTGCGACATGCTCGAGAACCTGGAGAAGAAGCTGGTCGCCGAGGAGGTCCAAGATGCCCACTGAGCGTTTCGACGCGGCCTTGTCGGCCGAGCTGGACGCCCTGCGCGAGCGGGGCACCCTGAAGGGGGCCGAGGCGGTGATCACCCGCATCCTGCCCGCCCAGGGGGAGCGGGGTCCGCGCTACCTGCTGGCGGGGGAGGGGGACCAGCCCTTCCTCAAGATGAACTCCAACAATTATCTCGGCCTGGCGCTGCGCCCGGAGCTGGTCCACGCCGAGGAGACCGCCAGCCGCTCGTTCGGCGTCGGCCCCGGCGCCGTGCGCTTCATCAGCGGCACCTACCAGGCCCACGTCGACCTCGAGGCCCGCCTGGCCGCCTTCCACGGCCGCGAGTCGGCGATGATCTTCAGCTCCGCCTACGCCTCCATGCTGGGCGTGCTCGTCCCCCTCTCGACCGCCGAGACCGTGGTGATCAGCGACGAGCTGAACCACAACTGCATCATCAACGCCATGCGCCTGGCGCGGCCCAAGGACAAGCAGATCTACAAGCACCTCGACATGGCCGACCTGGAGGCCAAGCTCGCCGCCGCGGCCGGCACCTGCCGCCGGGCCGTCGTGGTCACCGACGGCATCTTCAGCATGCGAGGAGATCACGCGCCGCTGCCGGAGATCGTGGCCCTCGCCCGCCGCTTCGACGAGCGGTTCCCGGAAAACGTGGTGGTGATGGTGGACGACTCCCACGGCGTCGGCGCCTTCGGCCGCACCGGCCGCGGCGTCGAGGAGCACACCGGCTCGGGGCCGGTGGACGTGCTGGTGGCCACCCTCGGCAAGGCCTTGGGCGTCAACGGCGGTTACGTGACCGGCAGCCGGACGCTCACCGACTTCCTGCGCGAGACCGCGGCGACCTATATCTACTCGAACCCCATCACGGTGGGCGAGTGCGCGGCGGCCCTCCAAGCGGTCGAGATCCTCGACAGCCCCGAGGGGCTGCGTCTCCTCGAGCACCTGCGGGCGATGACCGCCCGTTTCGAGCAGGGGCTCACCAGCCTCGGCTACGAGACCATCCCCGGCGAGCACCCGGTGGTGCCGCTGATGGTGCGAGACACGGCGAAGACCACGGCCCTGGTCGCCCACCTGCGGCGCCACGGCGTCCTCGCCACCGGCCTCAAGTACCCCGTCGTGCCCCGCGGCGACGAGTCCATCCGCTTCCAGGTCTCGGCCGACCACACGCCGCACGACATCGACTCCGTGCTGGCGGTGCTGGAGAGCTTTCCCGGCCGGTGAGGGGAAGGAGCCCCGGCGTTCGTTTGAACCCTCCAGGCACGGGTCCGCCCATGGGCCGTGCTTTGAGAGGAGAGACGAACATGACGCCCGACGTCATTTTGAATACCTACCAGACCTGGAGCGCCGAGCCCGAGAAGGCGATGGGCCGGTCGTCCGTGGTGGCCACCTCCGAAGGTCCGGCCGCCGCCGTCACCGCGGGGTCCTTCGCGTGGCGGACGGACCTGCCGTCGGTCCTGGGAGGCGGCGGCTCCGCGCCGAGCCCGACGGCCCTGCTGCTCAGCGCCCTCGCCGGCTGCGCTGTGGTGTTCCTGCGCGATACCCTGGCGCCCCTGCTCGGCGTCACCCTCCGCTCCGTCCAGGCCACAGCCTCGTGCGAGAGCGACGCCCGCGGCCTGCTCGGCCTGGGCGGGGCCGTGCCCGACCTTCAGAACATCGTCCTGTCGATCGCGATCGATTCCCCCGATCCGCAGGAGAAGATCGACGCCCTTTTCGCTGTCTGGAGGAAGCGGTGCCCCGTCTATCTGGCGTTGACGCACGAGCAGCACGTGCGGGTCTCGATGGCGGTGGCGCAGGCGGCGTAGGCGCGGGGCGGCCGACGGCGCCTCTCCTCAGCGGGCGAGCGCCTCCCGTGCCGCCACCACTCTCCGCAACGCCTCCTCCGCCGTCCCCGCTAACGCCGTCAGGTGCCCCATCTTGCGGCCGGGCCGCGCCGCGGCCTTGCCGTAGAGGTGGAGCTTGACGTCCGGGAAGCGGCCGCCGGCGGCCCAGTCGGGCTCGCCGCCGGCCCAGAGGTCGCCCAGCAGGTTCGCCATGGCGGCCGGGCGCAGTAGCTCGGTCGAGCCCAGAGCGAGGCCGCAGATGGCCCGGAGCTGCTGCTCGAACTGGCTGGTCAGGCAGGCGTCGAAGGTCAGGTGGCCCGAATTGTGGGGGCGCGGCGCCAGCTCGTTGACCAGCAGGCGGCCGTCCCGCGTCAGGAACATCTCCACGGCCAGCACCCCGACCACGCCCAGGCCCTCCAGGATTCCGCGGGCGATCTCCACCGCGTCCTTTTCGATGGAGGGAGGAACGGCCGCTGGCGCGATCGAGACGTCCAGGATGTGCCGGCGGTGGCGGTTCTCGATCACCCCGAAGTGGGCGAAGGAGCCGTCGAGCCCGCGGGCGGCCACCACCGAGACCTCGCGGTCGAAGTCCACGAAGGCTTCGAGGATGGACTCCTGCCGCCCCACTGCCTCCCAGGCGGCTGAGGCGTCCTCCGGCGTGGTGATCTTCGCCTGTCCTTTGCCGTCGTAGCCCCAGCCGGCGGTCTTGAGCACCGCCGGAGTGCCGAGGGCGGCGAGCGCGGCGGTCAGGTCGTCCCGGGAACGGACGGGGCGGAACGGCGTCACCGGAAACCCGGCGCCGGCGAGGAACCCTTTCTCCCGCAGGCGGTTCTGGGTGGTATGGAGCACGGAGCCCGCCGGCCGCACGGGAGCGTGCTGGGCGGCGGCCTCGGCGGCGGCGGCCGAGACGTTCTCGAACTCGAAGGTCACCACGTCCACCCCGCGGGCGAACTCGCGCACCGCGTCGAGGTCGTCGTAGGCGGCCTGGACCTCGCGGTCGGCCACCTGGCCGGTGGGCGTGTCGTAGTCCGGCGAGAGGGTGTGGACGCGGTAGCCCATCCGCCGGGCGGCGATGGCGAACATGCGGCCGAGCTGGCCGCTGCCCAGGACGCCGATCGTGGAGCCGGGCAGGACGACGCTGCTCAAGGCCACCCTCTTTTACACACCCTGCCGGAGGGGGCGGTCCGCCCTCCGAGGCCTCACCCTCTGTCTCCCTCTCCCTGACGGGAGAGGGAGGAC
>DASWME010000148.1:0-9541 GCA_036399915.1 Thermoanaerobaculia bacterium | reverse complement strand
GGCCACCCGCGACGCGTCGAGGCCGGCGAGCGGGAACAGCGTGTCGCGCTCGAACGCCATGCGATCGGCGCGGGTGAACGCGACCTCGATTCCATAGTTCGCCGTGCCCTCGGCGATCAGCGACTGCGGCGAGAAGAGGGGGTAGACCGTGAACTCGATCCAGCCGCGATCGCGCACGAGGTTCTTCTCCAGCAGCACGTTGTAGACGTGGTGCCCGGGATACCCCTCGTGGCAGGCGAGGTCGATCGCGCGCTCGATGTAGATCGGCAGGTCCGTGTTGACCTGGATCAGGCTGTGGAACCCGCCCTTGTACCAGTTGTAGCCGCTCCACGACTTGCCGGTGACGTACTCGACGACGAAGCTCTCGCCGTCCGGCAGCTCGACGTGCTCGCCGGTGCGCCGCCGGCACTCGTCGATGGCGGCCTTGAACACCGCGTCGAGCCGGTCGCGGGGGATGACGAACTGCTGGCGGAACGCCTCCAGCCGCTCGCTGAGCGGCCCCGCGCCAGGGATCGCCGTCTCCAGCCGGTCGAGGATGCGCTGAAAGTGCGCGGCGTCGTGGGTGGGCGCCACCGCGTCGTAGAGCGCCTTGGACTCCTCGTCGAAGGTCAGCTTCTTTCCCGAGAGCATGTCGATCCGGGAAACCATGGACTGGAGCTGGCGTACGAGGTACTGGTGCCGGAGCCGGACCAACTCGTTGCCTGGCTGCGGCGGATGGGCCTCGAGATCGGCGATGAGGCCCGCGGACTCGGCGCGGATCTCGGGCAGGGGGCGCTTGCGCGCCTCGGCCTCCTGCCGCCACTCCGGCGGGCCGTAGTAGGCGTCCACGTAGTCGGCGTCGTGCTGACCGACGGCGAGCACCAGCTTGACGTAGGATTCGGCGATACGGTTCATCGGGTCGTGGCCCCCGGACGCCGGCGTGCCTGTGCGAGCGGCGCAGCCGGCCAGCACAAGCGCGGCCGCCAAGAGATGAGGGTGTCGAGCCATGGCGTCATGGGAGCTTAGCATGCGGCGGCGGAGCGACCTCCTCCTGGGCGGCATCGCCCTCGCCAGCGTCCTGCTCCACCTGCCCTTCCTGCGCTCCTACGGCTGGTTCCGGGACGAGTTCTACTATGTCGTCTGCGGCCGGCATCTCGACTTCGGCTACGTGGACCACCCGCCGTTCGTGGCCTTGGTCGCCCGCCTCGTCACCGCGGCCTGCGGCGACTCCCTGGCGGCGCTGCGGCTGGTGGCGGCGCTGACCGGCGCCGCGGTCGTCTACCTCGCCGGCCGCATCGCCCGCGAGCTGGGAGGCGGGCTGCTCGCCCAGGGCCTGGCCGCTCTGTGCGCGCTGATCGCCCCGGTCTACCTCAGCCTCTTCCACATCTTCACCATGAACTGCTTCGACGTCCTCTTCTGGACCCTCGGAGCGCTGGTGGTGGTGCGCATCCTTGAGACCGGGAACCCGCGGCTCTGGCTCCTCTTCGGCCTGATCGCCGGCATCGGGCTCCAGAACAAGCACAGCCTGCTGTTCTTCGGGCTCGGCGTCCTCGCCGGCGTGCTGCTCACCCCGGAGCGGCGGACGCTACGCTCGCCGTGGATCTGGCTGGGCGGGGCGGTCGCGGTGCTCCTCTTCCTGCCCAACGTGCTGTGGGAGGTGGCGCACGGCTGGCCCACGCTGGAGTTCGTCCGCAACGCCGAGGCGCACAAGAACGTGGCGCTCTCGCCCGTGGAGTTCCTGGCGCAGCAGGTCCTGCTCATGCACCCGCTGACGCTGCCGGTCTGGCTGGCGGGGCTCGGCTGGTATCTCTTCTCCCGCCCGGGCCGGCCCTTCCGGCTGCTCGGCTGGATCTACCTGACGGCCCTCGCCGTGCTGCTGACGCAGAACTCGAAGCCCTATTACCTCGCGCCCTCCTACCCGTTCCTCTTCGCGGCGGGGGGGACCGCGATCGAGGGCTGGCTCGCGCGCCTGCGGCAGCCCCGGCTGCGGCCGGCCCTGGCCGGAGCCATGCTCCTTCTGTTGATCGTAGGCGGCGCGGTGATCGCTCCCCTCGTCGTGCCCATCCTGCCGGTCGATCGGTTCATTCGCTATCAGCGCGCCCTCGGCATCCAGGCGAGCGCGGGAGAGCGGCACCGCATGGGCGATCTGCCGCAGCACTTCGCGGACATGCACGGCTGGCCGGAGATGGTGGCCGAGGTGGCCCGGGTCTATCGCACCCTGACGCCGGGGGAGCGGGCGCGGGCCATGATCTTCGGCCAGAACTACGGCGAGGCCGGCGCCGTGGACGTCCTGGGGCCCTCCTACGGGCTGCCGGGCGCCGTCAGCGGCCACAACAGCTACTTCCTCTGGGGTCCCCCGGAGCGCTCCGACGTCGGGGTCATCATCGGCGGCGACGAGGACGACAACCGCGCGGCCTGCGTGGACCTCCAAAGGGCGGGCGAGATCCGCTGCGGCCACTGCATGCCCTACGAGGACCGCAACCCGGTCTACATCTGCCGCGGCTTGAAGATCCCCTGGCGGAAGCTGTGGCCGCGGGTGAAGAGTTTCGGCTGACGCCTCCCTTCCCAGCGGACGCAATAGCGCGCCGCCGAAGCCCGCCGGCGTAGCTTGTTCATCCGCCTGCGTAGCCGGTCGAGCCGCCCGTGTCTCGACACCTCCCGCCTGCAGCTCGACAAGGCCCGCCTGCGCGGCGAGAACTCCCGCCTGCGCAGCCGGTCGAACCACCCGCATCTCGACGAGGCCCGCCTGCGCGGCGAGGACATCCGCCTGCGCAACGACAAGGCCCGCCTGCCTAGCCGGTTGATCCGCCCGCAGCTCGACGAGGCCCGCCTGCGCAGGCGGGAGGACAAATTACTCAGGCGGACGAGCAAATTACTCAGGCGGAAGGCCCGCCTGCTCAGGCGGGAGGACAAATTACCCAGGCGGCTGAGCAAATTCCTCGGGCGGCAGGCCCGTCTGCTCAGGCGGCGGGACAAATTACCCAGGCGGCTGAGCAAATTGCTCAGGCGGTTGGCCAAATTCCTCGGGCGGCTGAGCCGGCTGCGCAGGCGGGAGAAGAAATTGCGCCGGCGGTTTGCCAAATTACTCAGGCGGAAGGCCCGCCTGCCCAGGCGGGAGCTCGTATTGACGTGCTTCAATAACAATTGGTACGATAGGGGCAAGTCGTTCAGCCAGAGGAGGTTGGGGATACGCATGGCGCTGCGGATCGGGCCCTTGCGGTTTGAACTGGCCCTGCTCTGCCTCGCGGCCTTGCTGACCGCGGCGCCGCTCGGCGCGGAGTGCGGCTGCTCGGTTGCGGCCTCAGTTTCACCGCCCTCGCTCCAGATGGCCGGCACCAGCAGCGGCGCCTGCTCGTGGGCGACCACCATCGACATCTTTGTCGACGGTGGCGCTTTCGGCAACCGCTACTGTGGCGGCTCCACGAGCTGCAGCTACAGCGATACGAAGTCCTCGGCGTGCAAGCGCACCGGCACCCACACGGTCACCGCCGTCTGCGGCTGCGGCAACTTCTTCCCCAACGCCGAGGGCAAGCCCGTCTGCCTGAGCGACACCGGCCGCGCTTCGACCACCTTCGCGGTCAATACCACCCCGACCGTGTCGGTGTCGTACGACGGGCCCGATGCCGCGGGGAAGGGCACGCTCTCCGTCCCCTTCTCCTTTCCGAATACCGCGGGTTCTTACCAGCGGGATCTGGCGCTCTACCGCGACGGCTCGTATTTGTCCAGTACGCAGCCGGAGGAGGGCTCGGGCACCTGGACGCGGACGCTCGCCACGGCCTGCTGGTCCCAGGGGAGCCATCAGCTTGAGGCGGTGGCGGTCGCCTGCGGCCAGGGCAGCGACGCCGACTATCGCGACGAGGCGCAGACCACGGTCCTGGTCGACCATAAGCCACAAGTCTCGCTGTCGGTGTCGCCGCTGGATCCCGCTGCGCCGCAGGGCACTCAGGTGGCGGCGGTGACCTATGGATTCCCGCAGACCTCGAGTAAGGCCCATCGCCTGTTGACGCTGTGGGGCTATCCTGCGGGGAGCGTGCTGGGCTCGTTCCGACCCGAAGAGCGCGAGGGGACGTGGTTGCACTACGTTTCCTGCTTGCAGGGATCCCGTCGCGTGTTGGTGGTGAACGCCGACGCCTGCCAGGACACCCGCGCGCGCGCCGTGGCCGCGCTGCCGGGCTGCCCGAAGCCGCCGCGCCAGCACGGGTGCGAGGAGGAGGACGGGCGCTGTGAGAGCTGCACCGGCCCGGGCGGCGGCGTGCCGGTGGGCGGCGGCGGACCGAGCCTCGGCGGCCGGGCCGGCCCGCCGATCCTTGGTCCCGGCGCGCGCCTGCGCTACCTCGCGGGCGGCGCGGGCAGCCCGGGCAACCCGGGCCAGGCGGCCTGGAATACGACGCTCGGACGCGGGTGGTCGCACGACTACAGCGAGCGGATCGTGCCCGATGCGAGCGTGCCCGGCCGCGCCTGGCTGATCACGAGGTCCGCGAGCTTCCGCGAGTACACCGACGCCAACGGCGACGGCCTCTACGAGAAGGTCTCGCCCGAGGACGAGTACCGGACGCTGACCAAGGTGGCGACGGGCTGGAGCCTTCGCGACTTGAATGGCACGGTCACGGCCTTCGACTCCTCCGGGCTTTGGGCGAGCACCACGGACCGGAACGGCAACGCCAAGACCGCCACCTACGCGGGCGGCCGGCTGGCCTCGGTCGCGATGCCGGACGGCCGCAGCGAGACCTTCTCCTACCATCCCTCCGGCAAGCTCGCCGCGATCACCGAGGTGGGAGTCGGCGGAACGGCGCAGCGGACCTGGACCTTCACCTGGTCGGGCGACGACCTCGTCTCGATCGAAGCGCCGGACGGCATCGGCCAGAGATTCGTCTACGGCGATTCGCGCCATCCCGGGTCCATGACGCGGCGGCTGCTTCTGGGCGCCGACGACGGCAATCCCGCCACGCCGCGCCCGGAGCGGGTGGAGGCGGCCTGGGACTACGATTCTGAGGGCAACGTGGTGCGTGCCTGGCGCGGCGCGGAGACGTTCGACTCGGGCGTCGAGCGCTACGAGCTGGCCTACGACACCCCCATCGAGCCGACGGAGACGACGGTGACGATCCACCGCAGCGCCACCGAGCGGGAGGTGGTCCGCTACACGGTCTCGCGCACGGCCTCCTGGGTAGGAGCCAAGCCGCGGGTGACCTCGATCTCCGGCGACTGCTCGAGCTGCGGCCTGGCGCCCAACTCGCAGCTCGTCTACGACGATCCGGCCCATCCGTTGCTGCCCACGCGAATCCTCGACGGGCGGAGCACGGAGACGCAACTCCGCTACGACGCCCACGGCCGGGTGATCGAGAGGACCGAGGCGGCGAGCACCCCGCTCGCCCGCACCACCACCTGGGCCTACGACTCCGCCTTTCCGGCCCTGCCGACCCGGATTGAGACGCCCTCGACCGCGGGCGGCGCGGCGCAGCGGGCGACGCGGCTGACCTACGACGCCGCGGGCAACCCCGCGAGCCGCCGGCTCCAGGGCTTCGAGGCCGGCGGCTTCTTCGACCTGGAGACCGTCACCACCTTCAACGCCGCGGGCCAGCCGCTGACGATCGATCCCCCCGGCTACGGCGGCGAGGACCGCACGAGCTTCACCTACGATCCGGCCCGCGGCGGCCTGGTGCCGCTGACCCGCACCGATCCGCTCCTCGGCGCCACCGCCTTCGAGCACGACCCCTTCAACCGCCGCACCGCCGTGACCGATCCCAACGGCGTGCGCACCGAGACCTCCTACGACGCCTTGGGCCGCGTCACCGCGGTCCGGCAGAAGGGGGCCTCACCCGGCGAAGACCTCCTCACCACGTACGGCTACAACACCTTCGGCGATCTCCTGCGCACCACCCTGCCGCGCGGCAACGTCATCGAGTACGGCTACGACGGCGCCGGCCGGCTGGTCTCGATCGAGAGGAAGCCGAACGCCGCCACTCCCGGCGAGCGCACGCTCTACACCCTCGACCTCGCCGGCAACCGGATCAAAGAGGAGCTCCAGCGCTGGGACGGCGCCGCCTGGGCGACCGAATCCTTCACCGATTTTCTCTACGTGAACCGCTGCCAGGTCGGCAAGGTCGTCCACGCCGGCGGCGCGGTGACCGAGTACGCCTACGACTGCGGCGGCAACCTGGAAAAGGTCTGGGACGCGAACCACCCACGCGAGAGTACGAGCGGCGGTGGCGGCGAAGAAGGCGACTGCGACGAGGCGCCCTGCAACCCGCCCGGAGCAGGACCGAACGCGCCGACGCAGGTCTACGAGTACGACGCCTTGAACCGGCTGATGCGCGTCCGCCAGCCCTGGGCCGGAGGCGGAGAGGCGGTCACAAGCTACACCTACGACATCCAGGATCACCTCACAGCCGTCACGGACGCCGAAGGCAACACGACCACCTACACGTACTCCGACCGCGATCTGATGACGCAGGAGGTCTCGCCGGTCTCGGGCACCACGGCCCATGCCTACAACGAGCACGGGGAGATGGTGAGCGAGCTCGACGGCCGAGGAATCACCACAAGCCGCACCGTGGACGCCCTGGATCGAGTAACTCTGATCGATTACCCGGACAACGCGCTCGACACAACCTACACCTACGACGACCCCGCGGTGCCGTTCTCCAAAGGCCGCCTGACGAAGATCGCCAGAAGCGGCTCCGAAGTCGCCTACGCCTACGACCGCTTCGGCCGGGTCACCCGGGATGGGGAGCTCACCTATGGCTACGATGAGAACGGCAACCGCGCCGAGATCGGCTATCCTGGAGGGGTGACTGCACGTTTCACGCACGACTTCGCTGACCGGGAAGCCTCGCTGGAGGTGCAGGTGGGGAGCGCGGCTCCGCAGGCGATCGTTGCGGGAGCCCGCTACAAGCCCTTCGGCCCGCTCGCCGGCTTCACCTTCGGTAACGGCCTGGCCGAGATCCGGAGCTTCGATGCGCGCTACTTCCCCAGCCGCATCGAGGTGCCCGGCCGTCTGGACCAGCTCTACACGACGGACAGGGTAGGCAACATCCTCAGCCTCAACCGAGGAGTCGGTGCGGACCGCTTCTTCTCGACCTTCTCCTACCAGGACCCGCAGTACTTCTTGACCGAGGGCAACGGTCCCTGGGGGCGACGGGCCTGGAGCTACGACCGCAGCGGCAACCGCCTGAGTGAGACGCCCCCGATCGACCTCGATCCGCCGGTGGAGCTTTTCACCTACTCCTATGGACCGAACCTGGCCGGCGGCCACACCCCGAAGCTGTCGCGCATCGAGCCGGCACCCGGCGGCGAACCGGGCAGCCACCAGGATTACGGCTACGACGCCGCGGGCAACCAGACCACGGTAGCCGCAATTACCGGTGAAGAATCGGGCCGGACCAGCTTCCTCGCCTACAGTGCTGAAAGCCGCCTCTCCCGGCTCTCGACGAGCGACGGGACGGCTGCGACCGAGCTGCTCTACGACGGCCGCGGGTTCTTGCGGCGCTCCCGCCTGAGCTTCTCGAGCTCCACCGACTTCGAGCAGACCGAGCCGGTCTACAACTCTGAAGGTCTGCTGCTGGCTCGCAAGGTCCACCAGCAGACCACCCGCGGCGGGCGAGGGGATACGGGAGCTCCCCCGACGAGCCGCGTCGTAATGGAGACGGCCTACGTCTTCTATCTCGCGGGCCGGCCGGTGGCACAACTGACGCGGCCGCAGGCGGGAGGGGGTCCCGACACGCTGCTCTATCTCACGACGGACCATCTCGGCACGCCCATCCAGGCCACGGACGCGGCGGGGTCGGTCGTCTGGGAAGGAGGGCTCGATTCGTTCGGCACGCCGTTCCTCTTCCCCACCGCTCGCCCTCCGAGGGAGGGTGAAGACCCTGAGGAGCCGCCCGAAGGTGGAGATCCGAGCACCGCAGTCACGGCAACGATGGAGAGCGCGGGGATCTTCCTCCGCTTCCCCGGCCAGTGGGATGATCCGAGCTTCCGCTCGCATGGGTTGCGCGGGGGTTTGTATTACAATGTGCACCGCTGGTACGACGCACGCACGGGGAGATATACGCGGCCGGACCCCGCGGGTCCCATCGAGCAGGGCCGGATGCCGGAAAACCCCTATGGCTATGCGGTGAGTAACCCGCTCTTCTATACCGATCCGCTCGGCCTGGACTCCCGGTGGTATGCCCCTGGGGTGGTCTTCAACGGGTTCAATCGGCCCATATGTGCGGTTTTTGGTGACTTCGAATGCCTTGTGGTCCAACCTAGCCGACTTTCCAATCCGTTTCTGGACGCCGACTTCGTACTTGTTCCAAGTAGCTGTAAGTGGATCAAGATTGCGATCGGCATTGCGACAGTCAGATCTGACGGTAGCTTGTACTTACCCCCTTCGAGCCGACTCACAGGCGGTGGCCGCGAAGCAGATCAAGTTGAGCGGCAGCGAGCTCGAGAGGGTTGCCGCCAAAACTGCGAGTGCAACTACTGTGGCTGAGTCGCGCCGAGTTATCTTTGTGCTTCTGGCGGTCCTCGCTCTCTTGCTTGCGGCCTTCGCAGCGCGCGCAGCATCTTCCCTGTATCTCACTTACAGGTACGAAAAGGTACATGCCGCCTTTCTGGCCGATTTTGCACCCCAGTCTGGGGCTACTCGTCGCAAAATCGAAGACCTTCTTGCTCCGATAAGAGGCGAGGAATTCTCGGGTGATCTCCCCCTCATTCTATGGAGGGATGAGTCCGTCCAACCCCGCTATGTCTTCAGGTACTTTTTTCTACATCCCAGGCTTGCTGGTTGCCATCTCTACTTCGTCTTCGACGGCCCTGACGAGACCAGCCGCTTGATTGGCTACCGGGATGCCTGCGAGTAACATCTATGCCTACAACCGCTCCTGGAACTGTGCCCGAGACTTAGAGGTGGAGCCCGGCCCTTTGCCGGTGGCGCGCAGCTTCAGGGAAGTGGTACGCATCACCGCCGCGGCGACGAGGAGAAGAAGCAGGACGGTTGTGGTGGCGAGCAGAAACCAGAAGAACCCGTCGCGCCGCGGCGGAGCTGATTTCTACGACCACCTCGGCGCTACCGCGTGGACGGCGGGCGGCCACAATCCTAAGCTCTCGCGTATCGAGCCGGGGGCTCGCGCCCCAGGCTGCCTTCGGGCCTAGCCCCGCCGCCCGGTCTTCTTCGTCTGCTGCTTCAGGGCGGCGCGGATCCTCTCGTCGATGACATGGGCGACATAGTCGTCGAGGCTGCGCCAGTCCTCGGGCTCGCGGGTTCGGGCGGGGCTCTCGCCGTCCTGGCCCGACTTGTCCCTCGAAGAAGTAGGTGAGGGGCACGCCGAGCTGCTCGGCCACCTCCGATCTGCCTACAATCCGGCGAGGAGGTTCGCGAGATCTCGCCGCACCGCCTCGACGAAGGCGCGGTGTCCTGCCCGGCTCCAGTGCATGTCCCCCCGGGGCATATAGAGCGTCTCGCCCGCCGCGGCTCGGGCCGTCATGGCGTCGGTGGGGTCGAGGAGCGGGAGGCCGAGGCGCCGGCAGAAGCGGCTGATCCGGCGGTTGGGGGCTTTCAGGTCGAAGCAGGCGGGCACCAGGC
>DASWME010000147.1:0-44375 GCA_036399915.1 Thermoanaerobaculia bacterium | reverse complement strand
GGAGGTGGTGCACCAGGCCGGCCTCGCCCGCAAGGTGGCGCGCCTGGTGCCGCTGGGGGTGATCAAGGGGTGATCCATCCTGCATCGACCGGGTGGTAGACTCTACGAAGCGGGTGAGCGATGATTCAGGTTTAGTGACCTTGAGCTTCGGCTTGCCGGGAGGAAGGTCCCAGGATCATGAGGTTTACCCGACTGAAGCTTCAAAACTGGCGGAATTTCCTGGATGCGGACGTTCCGCTTCAGAAGAGGGCCTTTCTGGTCGGCCCCAATGCATCGGGAAAGTCGAACTTCCTTGAGGCCTTCCGCTTCTTGCGGGACATTGCCGAACCAAAGGGGAGCTTTCAGGGTGCTGTTGAGGCCCGTCACGGTGTATCTCAGATTCGCTCTCTGCATGCCCGTAGATACCCCCATGTTGCCGTTGAAGTCGAGGTAGATCTAGATTCTGAGGGGAAGTGGTCTTATCTCTTGGAGTTCGGCCAGAACAACCAACGCGTACCGATAATCAAACGCGAAAGGGTGCTCCATAACTCCGAGCTGCTTGTGAATCGTCCTGATTCCGAGGATGCCAAAGACGAAAAGCGGCTAGAGCAGACTTACCTCGAGCAATTGAACGCAAACCTGTCGTTCCGCGTGTTGGCCGAGTTCTTTTCTCAGGTCAGATATCTACACTTGGTCCCTCAGCTCGTACGCGAACCTGAACGGTCTCAGGTCAAGAAGGTGCGCGATCCTTTTGGTGGAGATTTTTTGGAGCAACTGGCCCGCACGCCGCGGAAAACTCTAGAGTCACGACTACGTCGCATCAAGGACGCCCTTCAGATCGCTGTGCCACAGCTCAGAGAGCTGGTCCTGGAGCGCGACAAGGCTACGGGAGTTCCACATCTCAAAGGTCTTTACGAGCATTGGAGACCTAATGCCGGTTGGCAGATGGAAGATCAGCTTTCAGACGGGACGCTGCGGTTGCTGGGACTACTCTGGGTTTTTCTGGATGGCACGGCCCCTCTGCTGCTTGAAGAACCCGAGTTGTCGCTGCACGCCTCCGTGGTCAGGCAGATCCCTCGCATGATCAGCCGGCTGGGAGGCAGGTCCGGGCGTCAAGTGCTGCTCAGCACCCACTCGGCAGATATGCTGAGCGACGAGGGAATCGCACCGGAAGAGGTCCTGATGTTTCAACCCTCCCGTGAGGGGACGGTTGTCAAGGCCGCTGCGGAGGACGACCAAGTCCGCGCTCTACTTGAAGGCGACCTCACCATGGCCGATGCAGTGATTCCAAGGACTGCACCCGCCGAGGCCGACCAGCTCGTTCTCTTCGAATAGCCGTGACTATCCCGATCGTGACGGTCGCGGTTGAAGGTGATATCGACGCGGCGGTCGCACGCCGTGTGATTACCGAAGCGGGTCTTTCGATCGGGCCCATCTATGGGAGAAGGGGAAAGGGCCATCTGGACAACAGCCTCAGGGGCTACAATAGCGCGGCTCACCACGCTTGTTGGCTTGTGCTTCGCGACCTCGACCGTGATGCAGTATGTGCGCCCGAGTTGGTACGGCTCTTACTTCCAGAGCCTTCCGCGTACATGTGCCTCAGGATTGCAGTCCGCCAGATCGAGGCGTGGCTGCTCGCAGATCGGGTCAAAGTAGCAGATCTGTTCCAGCTTCCTTTGGATGTCGTACCCCGGGACCCAGACACCCTCGAAGATGCCAAGGTCGCAATAGTGCAGTTGGCGAGACGTTCTCGGAGTCGTCGTCTTCGAGAGGAGATCGTCCCCGAAGCACACACAAGCGCTAAAGTGGGAGTCGGCTACTCCGGCAGAATGATTGACTTTGCAACGAGCCTGTGGCGGCCACGTTTGGCAGCCCTCTCAAGTCCCAGCCTTGCCAGTTGCCTGAGATCCGTTGAGCGCTGGAAGGAGAACAGAGGGAGGTAGGGGCTAGGCCGGAGCCTCTATCTCACCTACTCCGTCACCGTCAACACGATCAGCGTCAGCGACAGCAGGCTCACCACTATCGCGATTCCCCAGGCGACGAGATTGCAGACCCGGCCGTTCACGTGCGGGCCCATCAGCTCGCGGTCGTTGACCAGGCGCAGGATGGCGAAGAGCTCGACGGGCAGGAGCAGGCCATTCAGGACGTAGACGCCCACCAGCACGGGGATCAGCGGCAGGCCGGGGAGGAGGGCGATGCCGGCGCCGAGGACGATGAGGCCGGTGAACACCCCCATGAAGACCGGGGCCTCGGACCAGGTGCGGGAGACGCCGCGCTCGAATCCCAGGGCCTCGCTCATCATGTAGGTGGTGGCGAGGGGCAGCACGCCCGCGGCGAGCAGCGAGGCGCCCAGAAGTCCCAGGGCGAAGAGGACTCGGGCGTAAGGCCCCGCGAGCGGCTCCAGGGCCTGGGCCGCATCGGCGGCGGTCTCAATGGCGATGCCGCGCGGATAGAGGGTCGCCGCCGTGGCGATGATGATGAACGCCGCCACGACGCCGGCCGAGAGGGTCCCCGCGATCACGTCGAAGCGGGTGTAGCGGTAGTTGTCCGGGGTGACCCCCTTCTCGACGACGGACGATTGGATATAGAGCTGCATGTAGGGGGAGATCGTGGTGCCGATCAGCGCGATGAGCAGGTGGAAGTATCCGCGCTCGAGGCGAAGGCGGGGTTGCACGATCCCGGTGAGCACGGCTCCCCAGTCCGGTTTCGCCAGGAAGGCGGCCCCGATGTAGGCCAGGAACGCCAGGGTGAGGACGAGGAAGATCTTCTCCACCCAGCCGTAGGAGCCGCGGGTCACCAGCAGCCAGACGAAGACTGCCGCGAGCGGCACGGCCACGTAGCGGCTGACGCCGAATAGCTCCGCCGCCGCGGCGACGCCGATAAACTCCGAGACGATGATCCCCGTGTTGGCGACCAGCAGCGTCAGCAGGATCAGCGCCGTCTGCCGCAGGGTGAAGGTCTCGCGCACCAGGTCGGAGAAGCCCTTGCCGGTGACGGCGCCCATGCGGGCGCTCATCTCCTGCACCACGCCCACGAAGAGGGTGACGATCACCATGGCCCAGAGCAGGCCGTAGCCGTAGGAGGCGCCGGCCGAGGCGTAGGTGGCGATGCCGCCGGCGTCGTTGCCGGCGCTGGCGGCGAGCAGTCCCGGCCCTAAGGCCGCGAGGTAGGGCCAGATCCGCCGTCTCATTCGATCCCCTTTGATCAGACGGATATCAGGCGAAGGCTCGGGCGCCGCGGCGCTGCCAGATCTCGGGCAGCAGCACGGCCAGAGCGTCGTCCACCGTCACGATCCCAAGCAGACGGCGGTTCTCGTCGAGCACCGGCACGGCCAGGAGGTTGTACTCGGCCAGCACCTGGGCGGCGCGCTCGGCGCGGTCCTCGGGGCCGACGGTAGGCGGATCCTCGTCCATCAGCTCGGCGAGCGGGGTGGCCGGATCGGCCAGGATGAGGTTGCGCAGACGCACGAGGCCGCGCAGAGCGTCGGGCGCGTCCGGCTCCACGACGTAGACGGCGAGGAGGGGATCCGGCACTTCCTCATGAGAGCGGATCGACGCCAGGGCCTCGCTCACGGTGGCGCTGGCGGGGACGCGCACCAGGTCGCGCGTCATGATGCGGCCGACGCTGTCCTCGTCATACTCCAGGTGGGCCTGGACGTCGGCGGCGTCTTCGGGTTCCATGCGGGCTAGGAGCTGCTCGGCTACCTCGGAGTCGAGGTCGTCGAGGACGTCGGCGGCGGCGCCGGGGGCCATCTCCTCCAGGATGTCGGCGGCGCGCTCCTGGTCCATGCCTTCAAGGAGGTCCGCGACCCGCTCGTCGCTGACCTCCTCCAGGGTCTCGGCGGCGGTCTCCTCGTCCAGGGCGGCCACGATCTCGGCGCTTTCGCGGTAGGAGAGGGCGTCGACGATGCGGGCGAGGTCCACCGGGTTCAGCTCTGCCAGGCGGTCGTAGGAGACCTTGAGCTGCACGGGGGCGGCGCTGGCCAGGTACTGGACGTCCGTCCAGTCGATGACCTGCCGGCCGACGACGCGGCCGGCCAGGCTCCGCGGGCCCAGGCGGCGCAGCAGGGCCTGGGGACTGATGTCGACCCCCACGACGCGGTAGACGCCCTCCACCCGGGTGAGCTGCACGTCGTTGACGCGCACGATGCGCCGGCCGGTGATGTCGATGAGCTGATGGTCGAGCACGTCGCGGCGCAGCAGCACCTCGCCGGCGCGGCGGGCGAAGGGCTGCAGGTCCACGGTGGAGGAGGTGAGGCGGGCGGCGCCGTTCAGCTCCCGTAGGAGGGCCGCGGGCACGAAGAAGCGGCGCCGGCCGTCGCGCACCACCAGGCCGGCGATGGGCGGATAGCGATCGTCGCGGTCATCGCCCATATGGACGATGAGGTCCTCGATCCGGCCGATCGGCTCTCCGCTCTTGCCCTCGACGGGCCGGTCCACGATAGATGTGAGGAAAAGCATCGCCCGCCTCCTGGATGAGCTGCCCGCGGTGGCGCCCCGAGCCCGGTGCTAATCATCCAGCACGAACGTCACCTTCAGGTCCACCCGGTAGCCGGTGATCTTGTTGTCCTTCACCAGCACCTGCTGCTCCTTGACCCAGGCGCTCCGGATGTTCTTCACCGTCTTGCTGGCGCGGGCGATCCCCTCGCGGATGGCAGCCTCGAAGCTCTCCTGCGACTCGGCACTGATTTCGATGATCTTGGCGACGGACATGGCTCTCCTCCTTTCTCCCATCGCTTATACCACCTTGGCGGAAAGGGCGCGATGCCCGCCGGAGGCGAAAGGCGATAGACTCTTTTCATGGGGTCAGCCCGAGTGGATCAACGCGGAGCACTACCTGGCGGGTGGCCGCCAGTTCGGACCCTTCACCTCGCCCAACATCACGCCGGATGTCCATGGTCTGCCCGCCGGCCTCACCTTCCAGGAGTTTCTGGAAGTCATGCGCACCGGCCACGACCCCGACGACGGCGACCTCCTCCAGGTCATGCCCTGGCCGGTCTACGCCAAGATGACCACCCGCGACCTCAAGGCCATCTACGAGTATCTGAGCGCCATCCCCCACGCGGAACCGTAAGATGAAAACCTCGATCCCCGTCCCTCTCCTGCTGGCGTTGGTCCTGCTCTCCGCCTGCGCCTCGGCGCCACCCCAGCCGGTTCCGTCAAGGCCGCCGGGCCGGCGGACCTGGACGCGCTGGTGGGGGAGTGGCATGGCGAGTACAGCAACGCGGGGACCGGCCGGAACGGAGCGATCCGCATGACGTTGGCGAAGGGTGAGAACGTCGCCTACGGTGACGTCCTCATGTTTCCGAACCCGTCCGGCGATTCGCCGCAGGCGCAGAACCAGGCGCCCGGCGAGGTCGCGCGAGGCCCCCAGCCGCTCACCATCCGCTTCATCGCGGTCGAGGGCGGTCAGATCAGCGGGACCCTCGATCCCTACCGCGATCCGGACTGCTCGTGCATGGTCTCGACAAAGTTCACCGGCCGTCTGCAAGGAGATGTCATCGAAGGCACCTTCACCACCAGGGGCGGCCTCGGCTATGTCCCGCAGGAAGGGCGCTGGCAGGTGATGCGGAAGAAGGAGTAGAGGGGACGGGGACGGTGTCTCTGGTTTCCGAAAGAGTCCGCGCCGAGGGACCTGCGCCGCCGTCGCCCGCGGCGGTCCTGGGGATCGCCCAGGCGCTCGCCCGGGAGCTGCAGCCGCAGCGGCGGTCCTGGGTCTCCCTGACCCTCGACTCATCGCTCGAGCGCGACCTGGGGCTCGACAGCCTGGGGCGCGTCGAGCTGCTCGCCCGTCTGGAAAGAGCCTTCGGCGTGCGCCTTGCCGAGGAGGTGCTGGGCTCGGCCGAGACCCCGCGGGACCTGCTGCGGGCCTTGCTCGACGGCCACCCGTCCACCTCTCGGGACGACCGGCTGGAGCTCGTCGAGCCCATGGAAGCCGCGGAGGCGGCCCCGGACCGCACGCGAAGCCTGGTGGAGGTGCTGGAGTGGCACGCCCATCGCCACCCCGAGCGGCGGCACATCCTTTATCTACCCGGGGAGGGCGAGCCCGAGGAGCTGACCTACGAGAGCCTCCTGGAACGCTCCCGCGCGGTGGCCGCCAGCCTCGCCCGTCTGAGCGTGGGGCCCGGGCAGGCGGTGGGTCTCATGCTTCCAACGGGGCTCGAGTACTTCGCCGCCTTCTTCGGCTCTCAGCTTGCTGGCGGCATTCCCGTGCCCCTCTACCCGCCGGCCCGCAAGAGCCAGATCGAGGATCACCTCCGCCGCCAGGCCGGCATCCTTAAGACCGCCGGGGCTGAAGTGCTGATCACCTTCCCCGAGGTCCTCCCCCTGGCCCGCCTCCTCGGCACCCAGCTCCCCGGTCTGCGGCGCGTGGTCACGGTGGCCGAGCTGTCTGCAGAGACGGCCGCGCCCCCGGCCGTAAACGTGCGGGAGGACGACATCGCCTTCCTCCAGTTCACCTCCGGCAGCACCGGAAACCCCAAGGGAGTGGTGCTCACTCACGCCAACCTGCTGGCCAACCTGCGGGCTATCGGTAAAGGGGCGGACATCCGTCCGGATGACGTGGCCGTGAGCTGGCTCCCCCTGTACCACGACATGGGTCTGATCGGCTGCTGGATGGGGACCCTCTACTTCGGTCTGCCGCTCGTCCTCATGTCGCCGCTGACCTTCCTCGCCCGGCCCTGGAGTTGGTTGCGGGCCATCCACCGGCACCGGGCGACGCTCTCGGCGGCCCCCAACTTTGCCTACGAGCTGTGCGTCAGCAAGATCCCTGATGGGAAGATCGAGGGGCTGGACCTCTCCTCCTGGCGGATGGCTTTGAACGGCGCCGAGCCGGTGAGCCCCGAGGCGGTGCGCCGCTTCATCGAACGGTACTCCCGCTACGGCTTTCGCGCCGGAGCCATGGCGCCGGTCTACGGCCTCGCCGAGAACTCCCTGGCGCTGGCCTTCCCGCCCCTTGGCCGGCCGCCCTTGATCGATACCATCGAGCGCGAGCCCCTCCAGCGCTCCGGCAGGGCCGTGCCCGCCGCGCCGGACGATTCCGGTGTCCTGCGCTTCGTCTCCTGCGGCCTGCCCCTGCCGGACCATGAGATCCGCATCGTGGACGACGAGGGTCGGGAGGTGGGGGAGCGCCAGGAGGGGCGGCTGGAGTTCAAGGGGGCCTCGGCCACCAGCGGCTACTTCCGCAATCCGCAGGCCACGGCGGAGCTGGTCCGGGGCGAGTGGCGCAACTCGGGCGACCGGGCCTACATCGCCGGCGGCGAGGTCTACATCACCGGCCGGGTCAAGGACATCATCATTCGCGCCGGGCGCAATCTCTACCCCCACGAGCTGGAGGGCGCCGTGGGAGAGGTCCCCGGCATCCGCAAGGGGTGCGTGGCTGCGTTCGGCAGCCCCGATCCGGCCACGGGCACGGAGCGCCTGGTGGTGATGGCCGAGACCCGGGAGCGGGACGAGGCCGCCCTGGAGAGGCTCCGCCAGGCCGTCCAGGACGCCACCGTGGACCTCCTGGGCACGCCCGCGGACGTGGTGGCCCTGGTACCGCCCCACGCCGTGCCCAAGACCTCCAGCGGCAAGGTCCGGCGCTCGTCGGCCCGGGAGGTCTACGAGTCCGGACGGACCGGCCGCGGCGGCGCGGCCCTCGGCTGGCAGCTCGCCCGCCTGGCCCTCTCGGGTCTCCGGGCCCAGATCTCACGCCGCGCCCGCTCCCTGGGAGACCTCCTCTACGCCGCCTGGGCCTGGGGCTCTCTGGCCCTGTTCGCGGTTCCCATCTGGCTCGCCGTCGTCCTGCTGCCGGGATTGGCCATGCGGCGCCGGGTGGCCCGCCACGCGGCCCGCTTCCTCTTCGGCTGGATCGGCATCCCCCTGCGGTTGGAGGGAGCGGAGCACCTTGCGGCCGATGGGCCGCGGATCGCGGCCTCCAACCATCAGAGCTATGTGGACGGCATTGTGTTGACGGCGCTGCTGCCGCCCGAGTTCGCCTTCGTGGTGAAGCGAGAGCTGGAGAAGAGCGTCATCGCCCGCGTGTTCCTGCGGCGCCTGGGAACGATCTTCGTGGAACGGTTCGACGCTGCGCAAGGGACGGCCGAGACGCGCAGGGTCCTGGAGGCGGTGCAGGCGGGCGAGTCGCTCGTCATTTTCCCGGAAGGCACTTTCCACCGTTACCCGGGTCTACTGCCGTTCCGCATGGGGACCTTCGCCGTGGCGGTCGATGCCGGCGTGCCGGCTGTCCCGGTGGCGATCCGGGGGACCCGCTCGATCCTGCGCGGGGACGAGCGCTTCCTCCGCCGCGGCGCGGTGACCGTGACCGTGGCGCCGTCCGTCCACCCCGATGGCTCCGGCTGGCACGCCGGAGTGCGGCTCCGCGACCAGGTGAGGGCCGCGATCCGGGAACGCTGTGGCGAGCCGGACCTCGGGTAGGGGAGGTGAGGGCCTACGGCTCGAAATACCCGTCCTGTGTCCGCGCCTTGAGACCGCCGCGGACCTCGACCCGCACCTCGTGCCAGGAACCCCGTCCGCCGGTGCGGCGCGGGGTGATGCCGAGCACGTACTGGTCCCGCAGCTCGCGCAGAAGGCTGGTGAGGGTGGCCGGGATCTCCTCGACCCCGGCGAGGTCCACGATCCGGCCGCCGCTTTCATTGACGGCGGTGCGCAGCCGCTCCATCTCCCGGGCGTGCTCGGGTGCGTCGCGCCAGGCCGAGGTGAGCCGGACGTCCCGGCCGTCCTCTTTCCGGGAGAGGCGCAGCCAGTAGAGCGTCACCTCACGGCGGGCGATGGCTCGCGCCTCTTGGATCGAGAGCACGCTTTCGATGTCCACGCCGTCCGAGAGCAGCACGGCGATCTTCCTGCCGCGGCGGGTCTCCAACCTTTTGACGGCCAGGTAGAGCGCATCGTTGAGCGCGGTCCCGCCGTCCGCCTTCACCCCGCGCAGCCCCAGGGTGAGCACCGGTTGAATGCTGGTGAAAGGGGTCTCGAGGAGCACGTGGTCGGAGAACAGGACGAGCTTGGCCTGATCGAGCGGGGCCATGGCCGCGAAGAAGGCCCGCGCGCCGTCGAGCGCTTTCTCCAGGCGACCGCCCTGCATGCTGGCGCTCGAATCGACGAGCAGCACGGCGGTAAAGGGGATGTCGCCCCGGCCGAAGGTGACGATGGGCGAGGGCTCCCGCTGATCGAAGACGGAGAAGTCGTCCCGGGTGAGGTCGAGGACCGGACGCCCGTCGCGCTCGGCGGTGATGAAGAGCTGCTGCAAGTCCACCTGGATCTCGGCGTCGGCCTGGAGGCGTGGCGTGGTCAAGGCGGCCGTGGCCCGTGCGCCGCCGGCGGCGTGGGCCACCACCTCCAGGCGGTGCTCCCGGTTCTCGTCGCCGGCATCGACCAGGATGCGGTAGGGGGCCCGCTCGGCCGTGCCGGCTCGCGCGCCGTCGAGGAAGAACTCGACCCATTCCACCGGCGTGCCGGCAGGGACGATCTCCACCCTCACCTCGACCTCTCCCAGCAGCGGCTCGCCCGCGAGAGGCTGGACGATGCGGACCTCGAGCGCCCGGACGGCGATGGCGGCCGGGAGAAAGAGGAGAAAGAGCGCGGTCACCCGCGTCAGGAGCCTCATGGCCCCGTCTTCTCCAAGGCCGCCGCGAGATTGGGGAGGCGCTTTGCCGTCTCGGGCGCGAGCCCGGCGAGCGCGGTCGCGAGCGGCTCCTGGGGCGGGAGGTTGTAGCGATGGCGCGCCGTGCCGCCGCCGTCGTTCCCCTCGGGCTGCAAGCCGGCGAGCGCTTCACGGGCGAAGGCCCGGCCGGCGCGCTCAAGGAGGGCTGCCAGCAGGAGGGTCAGCTTCTCGTCCCCCGGCAAGCGGCGTAGGCCCTCGCGCAGCGCCCGCTCCGCACCCGTGGGATCGTCCGCCGCCAGGAGCAGCCGGGCCAGCTCCTGGTAGGCGAGGCTCAGGCGCCAGCCGCCGGCCTCGGCCTGGATCACCCGGCGCAGCCCCGCGATCGCCTCGTCCTTACGCCCCAGCCGCGCGAGGTCCAGGGCTAGGCGGAGGCGGGCTTCCGGGTGATCCGGATGGGCCCGCAGCAGCGCCTCGAGATAGGCCGCGGACTCGGCGCGAGCCCCCCGCCGCTCGGCGCCGACGGCGAGCTCGAGCAGGACCATCTCGTCGCCCGGGTCGTCCGCCAGCACCTGCCGCAGGAGCTGCTCTCCCTGGCTGCGGACGCCGCTGCGCACCAGCCCGATGCCGAAGGTGGAGGCGAGCTGGCGGGCCAGCTCCGGCCGGCCGCGCTGCCGGTAGAGCTCCATCAGGCGCAGGAACATCTCCCGGGCCTGCGTCGAGCCGGGGTGTCGCTTCTTCACGGTCCCCTCCTCGTAGAGGCGCTGGTGGAGGCGCAGGAGAGGGACCAGACTTTCCACATCAGCGGCGGCCAGCTCGCGGGCGACCCCGGTCTCGATTTCCAGGAGATGCTCGACCGGCACCGGGCTTTGGGGGCGGCGGAGAAGGGTGTCCTCGAAGGCCGTCACGGCGGCGGCCGCCTCCGCCTCCCTCCCGGCCACCAAGCGTCCAAGGGCCTCCCGATAGGCGGCGCGGACGGCGCTCCGGAGCTGCCGGCCCTCGGCGGTGTCGGGGAGGGGTAGCGGCGGCCGCAGGTCGCCCGCTGCCGCCTCCGGTGCGGGCGATGCGGCCTGCTGCGGCGGAAGCGGCGCGTCGTCCGGAAAGGGCGGAGGATCCAAGGGCCCCAGGCTGCTCGACCGGGCGGTTGGCCGGGGATCGGACTCCGGGGGCGGGGAGAGCGCCGGGACCTGCAGGCTCGCCGGATCAGGCACCAGCATGGAGAGGGCCCGCACGCCCAGCCGTCCCGTCTCCAGGTTGCGCGCCAGCACCCTCAGGGAGTACGAGCCCGGCCGCAGCTCGAGGCTCCCCAGGAAGTCGACGCCGTACCGCTCCAACGGGCCCCGCAACGCGGCGAGATCGGTCTCGACCGTCTCCAGCAGTGAGTTCTGAACGCCGCCTCCGACATCGAGGACATACAGACTGATCTCGGTCCGCAGCGCGTCGCCCGTCTGTCCGGCCAGCAGCTCCGGGCCGTTGATCCGCAGCCGGAAGAGGATCCGCGTCTTGCCGGCCTCCCCGGGGGCGGCAAGGGCCAGGACGCCGAGGGAAATCTCTCCACCCTCCTGGCCGCTCAGCAGGAGGGCGGCGGACTCGACCCCGACACCGGCGGCAGGGAGGGCGCGGATGGGTGGCGTCGGAACGGGGGCTGCCTCCGACCGGACGGGGACGAGCTCCGCCTCTGCGACCATGCCGAGGATGGCGATCAGAACGGCGCCGCGGCGGGACATCTCTTTTGCTCCGGGCTCGTTGCCGTCACCGCCGGGCCGCCGCCTCCGGGTTGATCGCGGTCCGGATCACCCCCTCGGTGCCGCTCCTATCGTCCCGCATGGCGATGGCGAGCACGCTCTCGCCGGGGAAGAGGTGGACCGTGAAGCGGTAGCCGGCGGACTGGCCCGGCGCGGAGAGCAGGCGCTGGTTGGGGATCTCGACGGGGACTTCGGCACGCGGCACGCCCGAGATCCGGCCCTTGCCGTCCCGTACCGCTACGGCCAGGGTGAGATGGCCCACGTGGAAGTGCTCCTGGGGCTGAAGGAGCACGGAGGCGAGCGGAAAGGCCAGGATCGCCGTCACCCGGAAGCGGCCGTCCTCCTCGCGGGTCTGCTCCTCGATGGACAGCTCCGCTCGGAGAGGGTTCGACTCCCCGCCGACCCAGAGCGCTGCCAGCGCGCGCCGCAGCAGGGGATCCAGGGCGCGGCCGTCGAACCGCTCCTCGCGGTGGCGGACCGCCAGAGCACCGCCCCGGACGGCGACCTCGATCTTGTGGCGGCCTTTCTTTCCTCCCGTTCCCGCCGGGGTGTAGCCCACCACGTAGGCGGACCCGAGGTCGCGCGCCGCCGCCTCCAGGAAGGGAGCGGGGTTCGCGATCTCGGCCACGACCCGGCCGCCGGTGGCGGCGGCGAGAGTGCGGATGGCGCGGTTCGAATCCTCGGGATCCCATCCCGACCGCGCTCCGATCGCTCCCGCGGCGGAGGCGACGTTCCCACCCCCTTCCGGCAGGGCGAGGGCGTGAAGAATAATGCCGGCGGCATTGGCCCGGTCCGCCGTCTCCTGGACCAGCCGGGAGGCGTCCCAGCTCAGGGTTTCCAGCGGGGAGATGTCGAGCTGTGAGGCGAACTGGCCGTACTTGTTCATCCACAGATCCATAAGGTCCGCGCCGGGGCTCATCGGCAGGCCGCCGCCGATGTAGAGCAGGGCCTTGCGCTCTGCCAGGCTGGACAGGATCGCAAGGGCCTGCTGGAGAGCCGCGAGCGAGGCGCGCACGGCGTCGCTCCGGAGCTGGCCGTAGCGCCGCAGGCCGTCCTTGAGGACATTGGCCTGGGCCAGCGCCATCTCGATGTCCCGCGAATCGCCGACCGGCGGCAGCGCTTGGAGGATGTCCTGCTGGAGCGAGGACCGTTCGTGGGCCAGCAGGCTGCCGCGGGCCGCCGTCTTGCCGATCCGGTCCAGGGCGGCCTCCAGGGCCGCGAGATCTCCGGTGGGCTCGCCCTGGATCTCGAGGGAGCCGTCATAGCGGATGAGGAGGAGCCGATCTCCCGACCTCAGGCCGGAGGCGAGAAAGCGGCGCAATCCGGAGAGGACAAGCGACCGGGATGATCCAGCGAGGCTCGTGTCGTCGAGGAAGACGGCGAGGACCAGCGGCTGGGAGGACATGGGGGAGACGTGAGTGACCTCGACCGGCTGGCCATCCTCGAGGACGCGGAAGTCCTCTGCAGTGAGGCCCGGCACTGGCCGGCCGTCGCGGTCGGTGACCAGGACCTCCACCTCCGCCTCCCGCACTTCGACGGTGCCTGAGAAGGTCTGCCCCGGGTCCGGGGCCTGGGCGGCGGTGAGCGCCGGCAGGAGCAGCAGGACGGCAAGGCCGGCTGATACGGGGGACATGAAAATCATCGTAGCATGCGCCCGTGAATCTTCACGATCTCTTCGCCATTCCCCGCCGGCGGACACCGGAAAAGACGTCCCTGCGCTTCCGCGAAGGAGAGGCGGAGGCGGCGCTCTCCTACGCTGCACTGTTCGAGGAATCCGATCGCCTGGCCGCCGGCCTGGCCGCCCGAGGGATGCGCAAGGGGGACCGCGTGGCTTTCTTCCTGGGGAACCGGCCCGAGTTCGTCACCGCCTACCTCGCCGCGGTCCGGCTCGGGGCGGTGATGGTGCCTATCAACCTCGCCTACCGGCGCCGCGAGATCGCCCACATGCTGGCGGACGCGGAGCCGCGGCTGCTGCTCACGGAGACGGCCCAGCTCCCCATCCTGGACGAGCTGGAAGATGGGGAGCGGCGGAGCGTCGAGCGGATCGTCCTGGCCGAGGAGCTGGACGCCTGGCGGGACGATCCCGCCTCGTCCGCTCCGCCGCTGGTGGAAGAAGACGACCTGGCGATGCTGCTCTACACCTCGGGCACCACCGGGCGGAGCAAGGGCGCCATGATCACCCACGGCAATGTCCTCGCGACCGTGACCGGGCTCCTCGCCGCCTGGGCCTGGGAGCCGGGCGACACGCTGCTCCTTGCGCTGCCCCTCTTCCACACCCATGGCCTGGTGGTGGGGCTCCACTGCGCCCTTGCGGCGGGAGCGACCGTGCTCCTGCGGCGCCGTTTCGATGCTGCCGCGTCCGCCGCCGAGCTGCTGGGCGGAGAGTCGACGCTATTTTTCGGCGTCCCCACCATGTACGTCCGCCTCGTCGAGGAGCTGCGGACGCGGCGGCAGCGGGGGGAGCGGCTGGACTTCGCCCGCCTGCGCCTCTTCTGCTCCGGCAGCGCTCCACTCTCCCCGGAGACCTTCGCCGCCTTCCGGGAGCTGACCGGCCACGACATCCTGGAGCGCTACGGCATGACCGAGACGGGGATGAACCTGAGCAATCCCTACGCGGGGCCGCGGGTGCCGGGCACGGTGGGCACGCCGCTGCCGGGCGTCTCCATCCGTGTCGTGGACCGCGAGGATCGGGACGTGCCGCCGGGCGGAGAGGGGGACCTCCTGGTGCGCGGCTCGAACGTCTTCCCCGGTTACTGGCGGGCTCCGGAGAAGACGGTGGAGAGCTTCGTCCACGATGACCTGGGCCGGCGCTGGTTCAGGACCGGCGACCTCGCCCGGCGGGATCCGGAGACGGGCTACGTCACCCTCCTCGGCCGGAGCAGCGAGCTGATCCTGAGCGGCGGGTTCAACATCTATCCCCGGGAGGTCGAGGAGGTGCTGGCCGCCTTTCCCGGCGTACGGGAAGCGGCGGTGGCGGGCCGGCCCCACCCCGAATGGGGCGAGGTCCCGGTCGCTTATCTGGTGGCGGACTCCCCCGTGGACGAGGCCGAGCTGATCGCCTTCTGCAAGTCCCAGATGGCCGGCTTCAAGGTGCCGCGCGAGATCCGCTGCGTGGAAGCCCTGCCCAGAAACGCCCTCGGCAAGGTGCAGAAGCACCTGCTGCCGGGGTGACGGGAGTGTAGACTTCTCCGGAACGCGTCGGGAGGAAACCGCCTTGGCCGCTCCGGAAGAGACCGAAGTCCGGGAGCCCCTTTCCGCCGTCGATCACGCCTGGTTGCGGATGGACGATCCGACCAACCTGATGATCATCAACGGTTGTCTGGTGCTGGAGCAACCCATCGACCGGGAGCGCGTCAAGACATTGCTCGAACGGCGCCTGCTGCCCATCCCGCGCTTCCGGCAGCGGATCCTGTACGACGACGGCAATCCCTGCTGGGGGTTCGATCCCGGCTTGGACCTTGACGCCCACCTCCTCGAGACGGCTCTGCCCGCTCCCGGGGACGATGCGGCCTTGGCCGACGTCGTCAGCGCGCTAATGAGCGAGCGCCTGGACCTCGACCGCCCGCTCTGGCAGTTCCACCTGATCAACGGCTACAAGGACGGAAGCGTCCTGATGGGACGCCTCCACCACTGCATCGGCGACGGCATGGCCCTGCTGCTGGTGCTGCTCTCGCTGACCGACCTCACGGAGGGACCGCCCCAGGGAGCCGAGGTCCCCGACGATCCCGACAACCCCTTTACCGACCTCTTCCGCCATCCGCCGCACGGCAGCGAAGCCGCCCGGCAGCTCGCCGCGCAGATCATGCCCGACGGCATGCGCCTCCTGGAGCAGTCGGCCGAGGCGTTCCGGTCCATGGGACCCGTGGTCACCAGCCTCGCCTCGACCAGCGCCTTCGCCCGCCTGGTGGCCCGGCCCGCCGATCCGAAGACGCTCTTCAAGGGGCCCCTGGGCGTGCCGAAGCGGGTCGCCTGGTCCGAGCCGGTCCTGGTCTCCGACGTCAAGGAGGTCGGCAAGGCGCTCGGCGGTACCATCAACGACGTCCTGCTCTCGGCCATGACGGGCGGGCTGCGCCGCTACCTCGACCGCCATGGCGAGCGGGCGCACGGACTGAACTTCCGGGCCGCGATGCCGGTCAACCTGCGGTCGATCGACAAGATGGCGGAGTTGGGCAACCGCTTCGGGCTCATCTTCCTCTCCCTGCCCGTGGGGATCGAGGACCCGGTGTCGCGCCTTGCCGAGCTGCGCCGCCGCGCGCTGGCGCTCAAGCGCTCGGCCGAGCCGATCGTCGTCTATGCCATCCTGAAGCTCCTCGGAAAGGTGCCCGCAGCGCTCCAGAGGATCGTCGTCGGCATCTTCGCCACCAAGACCACGGCGGTGATGACCAACGTGCCGGGCCCGCGGGAGGTGCTCTACCTCGCCGGCACACCCATCAAGGAGATCTTCTTCTGGGTCCCGCAGTCGGGCCGCGTGGGGCTCGGCATCAGCATCTTCAGCTACGCCGGCCACGTGCGGCTGGGGCTCGCCTCGGACTACGGCCTCGTCCCCGACCCCGAGGTCATCGTCCAGGGCTTCCACGAGGAGTTCGAGGAGCTGCGGGCACGGGCGCGACGGAGCGCGGGGCTGAGGAGCCCTCCCCCTTGATCGGCAGCACCGTATCGCACTACCAGATCCTCGAGCGTCTCGGCGGCGGGGGCATGGGCGTGGTCTACAAAGCCCGGGACCTCAAGCTCGACCGGCTGGTGGCCCTGAAGTTCCTGGCGTCCCAGCGCGGCGCCTCCGAAGAGCACAAGCGGCGCTTCCTCCGCGAGGCCCGGACCGCCTCCCAGCTCGACCATCCCAACATCTGCACCATCTACGAGATCGGCGAGGCCGAGGACGGCGCGCTGTTCATCGCCATGGCCCTCTACGAGGGCGAGACCCTGCGCGACCGGATCGAGCGCGGGACCCTGCCGATCGCCGAGGCGATCGACGTCGCCGGGCAGATCGCCGCCGGGCTCGCCGCCGCCCACGCCCGGGGGATCGTCCACCGCGACGTCAAGCCGGCCAACGTCATCCTGACCCCCGGCGGGCAGGTCAAGCTCCTGGACTTCGGCATCGCCAAGCTGGCCGACCAGTCCCGGCTCACCCGCGCTGGCGCGGCCCTGGGCACGGTGGCCTACATGTCCCCCGAGCAGTTCCGCGGCGGCCCCGGGGACGCCCGCGCGGACGTCTGGTCTTTGGGGGTCGTGCTCTACGAGATGGTCACGGGCCGCCTCCCGTTCGGCGAGCTCTCGGCGCAGGAGACGGTGCAGGCCATCCTGGAGCGCAGCCCGCGGCCCATGTCCGCCCTGCGCTCCGGCGTGCCGGAGCGGCTCGAGAGAATCGTGACGCGGGCCCTGGCGAAGCGGCCGGAAGACCGCTACGCGAGCATGGAGCCGATGCGAGCCGACCTGCGGGAGATCGCCGGGGCGGACGCGGGGCCGGACGCGGACCGGACGCTGCTGGAGATCCCCCTGCCCGCCGCCGCCCCAGCCGCAGCGGAGCCGCTGGAGGGCGGCGGCCTCGTGGGGCGCCAGGTCGGTCCCTACCGGATCCTGGAGCTGCTCGGCGGCGGCGGCATGGGCGTCGTCTACAAGGCCGAGGACACCCGCCTGGCGCGCACCGTCGCCCTCAAGTTCCTGCCCCCGGAGCTGACCCGCGACCCCGAGGCCAAGGAGCGGTTCATGCAGGAGGCGCGGACGGCGTCGTCCCTCGACCACCCCAACCTCTGCACCATCCTGGAGGTCGGCGAGACACCCGACGGCCGGCTGTATCTCGCCATGCCCTGCTACGACGGCGAGACGCTGCGCAGGAAGCTCGAGCGCGGGCCGCTGACCCTGCCCGAGGCCCTCGACGTCGCCGAGCAGGCCGCCCGCGGGCTGGCCAAGGCCCACCGCAACGGCATCGTCCACCGCGACGTCAAGCCGGCCAACCTGATCGTCACCGGCGACGGCGTGGTCAAGATCCTCGACTTCGGCCTCGCCAAGCTCGCCGGGTCGGCGGCGGTCTCCCGCACCGGCTCCTCGGCCGGCACGCCGGCCTACATGTCGCCCGAGCAGGCGCGGGGCGACGACGTGGACTTCCGGACCGACCACTGGTCGCTCGGCGTGATCCTCTACGAGATGCTGGCCGGCCGGCGGCCCTTCCGGGCCGACAACGAGCAGGCGGTGATCTACGCCCTCCTCAACGAGCGCCCCCGCAGGCTCCGGGAGCTGCGGCCCGAGGTGCCGCCGGAAGTCGAGCGGATCGTCGGCCGGCTGCTGGCCAAGGAGCCGGCGGACCGCTATCCGACGATCGAGGGTCCCTTGACCGATCTGCAGGCTCTCCGCGGGGAGCCGGCGACCGGCACCACCTGGCTCGCCGCCGCTCCCCCGCGCCGGGTCCGGCCCTGGCTCTGGGCCGCCCTCGCCGCGGCGCTCGCCGCCGGCCTCGCCGGATCCCTCCTGTACGACCGGGGAGCGCCCGCGGTCAGGGAGCCCGTGCAGGCGACCTTCACCCGCCTGACCAACCAGGAGGGGCGCGAGTGGTACCCGAGCCTGTCGCCGGACGGTGAGTTCTTCGTCTACGCCAGGGAATCCTCCCCCGGCAACCTGGACGTCTACCTGCAGCGCGTCGGCGGCAGCAATCCGATCAATCTCACGGCGGAGTCGCAGGCGAACGACACCCAGCCGGCCTACTCGCCGGACGGCAAGCTGATCGCCTTTCGCTCGGACCGCGACGGCGGCGGCATCTTCCTGATGGAAGCCACGGGAGAATCGGTGCGGCGCCTCACCGACTTCGGATACAACCCGGCATGGTCTCCGGACAGTCGCGAGGTTCTCGTCGCCACCTGGCCGGTCTCGGACCCACGGGTCTTTTCAGGTCCCAGCCAGATCTGGCGGGTGGAGGTCGCCAGCGGACGGCGTCGCCTCGTCATGAAGGAGAACGCGGTGCAGCCGAGCTGGTCCCCCCATCGTCTGCGCGTCGCCTACTGGAACATTCCGCGCGAGGGGGGCAAAAGGGAGATCTGGACGGTTCCGGCGGAGGGCGGGGACGCCGTCCGGGTCACGGACGCAGCGGACGACTCCCACTTCAACTGGAATCCTGTCTGGGCGCCCGACGGCCGGTTTCTCTACTTCGTCAGCGACCGGGGCGGCAGCATGAACCTGGCGCGCGTGCCGATCGATGAGGCGACGGGGCGGGTTCAGGGAGACCCGGAACCCTTGACCACGCCCTCGCCGTGGAGCGGTCTGCTCAGCCTCTCAGGCGACGGCCGGCGGATCCTCTACGCGGCCCGGGACGCCATCTCCAACCTGGAGCGGGCGCCGTTCGATCCCGAGAGGCTCGCCGTCACCGGACCGTCGGTGCCGATCACCCAGGGTTCCCGCGAGATCGGATACGGCAGGGTCTCTCCCGATGGGCAGTGGATCGTGTTCTATACGACCGCGGAAGACCTCTTCCTCGTGCGGACGGACGGCACCGGCCTGCGCCAGATCACCCGGGATTCCTACAGGGACCGGAATCCAGGGTGGTCTCCCGATGGCCGCCAGATCCTCTTCTACTCCGATCGCAGCGGGCGGTACGAGGCCTGGACGCTGCGCCCCGACGGCAGCGATCTGCGACAGGTGACCCGGACTCGGGGCGAGCCGGTCTTCTTTCCCCTCTGGTCCCCGGATGGCCGCCGCCTCGTCTGCGGCCTCGGCTTCACCGGGCCGGCATTCATCGCGCTGACAGAGCCGATCGAGAAGCGGATTCCGCAGCGTCTCCCTCCTGTTCCCGGGAATCTCCCCTTCTTCGCCAACTCCTGGTCGCCGGACGGCCGGCGGCTCGCAGGCTATGTGCGCGGAAACCGCGGACTCCTGGCGTTCTCTGTCGGGACGGCCCAGTACGAAAAGCTCGCCGATCTCGGCAACCAGCCCGTCTGGATGCACGACAACCGCCGGCTCGTCTACCTGAACGGCGGGGCGGTTCACCTGTTCGACACGCTGACGAGGAAGTCCCGTCTCCTGCTCGCTCCTCCTGCGGGCTCTAGGTTCGACGGCGTCGACGTAGGCCCGGACGACCGCGCTCTCTATCTCATCCGCGCCACGGAGGAGGGGGATATCTGGATGCTCAGCCTGCGATAGACCTTGGATTTGCTATACTTGAGAATTGTTGCGCTCGCAGGCGCCCGCTCCTCCGCTCCGTGGGGCGGGAGCCGGCCTTCACGTCGTTTGAGGGGGATTTCCCCCGGGAGGTGATCGATGAGCTTCTCCTCGCGCGATCTCACGGTGAAACTGTCCGGTGAGTGCGCCGTCTGCTCGGCCACGCCGGATGAGGGTGGTAAATGTAAAGACTGCACCCACACGCCCCCGCCAGACTGTGCACAATGCACCGCCACGCCCCGGCCAGTCTGCGCGCAATGCACCGCCACGCCGCGCGAAGGCCGCGCCGGGCACGACTCCCAAGAGGTGGCGCTCTCGGCCTTGCGCCAGCAGCTCCGGGAGACCCTGGCCCAAGCCTGGTGACGGACGCGGCCGGCGCTCTCCGCCTGGGAGGGATGGACGATCTCCTCGATCGCGATTTCCGGGCCAATCCCTCCTACGACTTGGTGCTGTTCGATCGTCTTCCAGACGAGGAGCGCCGGGCCCTGGCCGGCCTTGCTGACGACCCTGGGTTCTATGGGGTGCTGCGGCGCCGGGGAGCGCCGGGCCCGGGCCCGCGGTCCGTGGACCGCGATACGGCGCTTCTCTTCCTGACCCTCCGGGAGCCTGGGCGGCTCCCCTCCTATGTGCGGGCCGCGCTCGGGGAGAGCGCCTCCCGCGCCATCGGCAGGCTGGTGGCAGACGGCGTTCTGGAGGTCGAGAGCGGCGGTTCTTTTGTTTCGGGGCCGGCCGCCCTCGACCAGTTCGGCGGCAGCCGGCGGGAGGCGGGGAGCGGCCGGATCGCCGTCCTGTCGCTCGCCGCTTTGCGGGCCGCTCAGGCGCTGCCCGTGGAGGATCCCGAGCGCCTGGCCTGGACGCTCTACACCTACAACCGGCGTCCTCTCACTCCCCGTTGGCAGCGGGCGCTGCCCGACGCGGCTGCGGTGGAACGCTTCCTGGGTATTGCCCCCGAAGGTCCCCACCGCAGGCGGCTTCGCGGAAGCTGGGAGCCGGCGCCTTCCGAATACTGGCTGAGCTGGAGGTTCCGCAGGCGTACCGGGACGCCGGCTCCAAGCGCGGTCTCCTACAAGCTCTACGTCAGCCCGCTGCCGGAGGTCCTCGGCGAAGGCTTCGGCGCCATCCTCGACGCGCTCACCGCCGCGCGCGCCTACCAGTTCAAAGTCGGGTCCAACGCCCTGGGTCTCCTCCGTCCCGACAAGATCGTCGCCTATTTTTCCGGGTTCGAGCCGTTGGCGGAGGCTGCGGCCGTGGTCTGTCGGCGCCTCGCGGGAGCCCCCGCCCAGGGAGTCCCCTTCACCTCCGAGATCGGAGGCGACGGACTGCTCTCCTGGGGGGTCGATCCCCCGCGGGAAACCCCCGCCGCCGACGAAGGCGAGAGCTGGCGCCTCTGGCTCGCCCGCCGGCTGGCGCAGGCGCTGCTGGCCGCCCGCAGCGCCACGGCCGAAGCGGCCGAGCCCTGGCGCTTCGCTCTCGACCGGCTGCGCCTCGAAGGGATCGACACGGCGACCTGGACTCCGGGCACCCTGCTCTGGCGCGAAGGTTGAGTCGTGGCGATCACCGATCCTCTGGTGCTCTCTCCCCGGGCGGTTCTGGTCCCGGTGGCCGAGCTGCCCGAGGCGGTGCGGCGCCGCTTCGAGCACCAGGAGGGGGACTTCGCCTTGACGCATCCGCGCCTGCGCGCTCCCTCCAGCATTCTCGACGCGCGGTCGGCGGCTCTGCTGGAGCAGTTCCGCACGCCGCGGACGATCGTCGATGCGGTCGTCCGGTTCAGCCGGGACCAGGCCGGCGGCGCCGATCCTGAAGCCACGCTGGAAGAGGCCTTCCCCATGCTGGAACGCCTGATCGCGGCCGGCTTCCTCGTTGCCGAAGATGCGCTGGAAGCCGAGGGGGAGACCCCCTCGCTGATCCCCGGTGAGATCGTCGCCGGCTTCGAGGTTCTGGAGTGCGTGGAGGAGCTCGAGGACACCGAGATCCATCAGGTCCGGGGGCCCGCGGGTCTGGCCGCCTTGAAGATCGAGCGCCGGCCGGGAGCGTGCCCCCGCCTCGCCTGGGAAGCCGCTGTCCTCGCCCATCTCGGGGGAGAGGAGAGCCCGCGCTGGCTCGGCTCCGGAGAGGTCGAGGGGCGGCGGTACATCGCGATGGAATGGTGCCCCGGCGTCGTGGCGGAACGGGCTGCCTGGGAGCTGCGGCAGCAAGGCCAGGCCGGCCGCGCCGCGCTCATGTCGCTCTGCCGCGAGATCGCCTCGGCCTACGCACGCCTGCACGCCAAAGGGGTGATCCATGGCGACGTCCACCCGCGCAACGTCCTGGTGGCGGGCGACGGCGCCGTCAGGCTGGTGGACTTTGGTTTCGCCCGTTGGGACGAGGGGCCGGAGGACCTCCCCCGCCCCGGCCGGGCCGGGGTTCCCTTCTTCTACGAGCCCGAGTTCGCTGTGTCCGCTCTGGCGAACCAGCCTCCGCCCGAGGCGGCCGCCCTGGGAGAGCAGTACGCCGTAGGCGCCCTCCTGTACCTCCTGCTGACGGGAGCCCATTACCGGGACTTCCTTCTCGATCGGGACGCGATGCTCCGGCAGATCGCCGGGGAGCCGCCAGCAGCCTTCGCGGAGCGGGGGGCCGACGCTTGGCCGGAAGTCGAGCGGCTGCTCGCGCGGGCGCTCGCCAAATCGCCGGTGGACCGGTTCCCGTCCGCGGATGCTCTGGCCGCCGTCCTGGCGGCCGTCCCCGCTCCACCTCGGTCAGCCCGCCCTCCTTCCACTCCCGCCGTGGAGGCGGTGCTCTCCCGGGTGCTCGACCGGCTGCGCCCCGAGGGCGACCTTTTCCGGGAAGGATTTCCCGCCCCTCCCCGGGCCTCGGTGACCTATGGCGCTGCGGGCGTGGCCTGCGCCCTCTACCGCATCGCCCTCGCCCGGGAGGACGCCGAGTTGCTCTCCCTCGCCGACCTCTGGGCAGCCCGGGCGGTGGCCCATGGCGACGCGGACGACGGCTTCTACGATCCAGACCAGGGCATCACCCGGGAACTGGTCGGCCGGCTCTCGCCCTACCACACGGCGTCCGGGCCGCGGGCCGTGCAGGCCCTCGCCTCCCATGCCCTCGGATTGCCGGCCGTGCAGCTCTCCGCGGTGGAAGCCTTCCTGGCGGCTTCTGAGGCGCCTTGCGAAAACCTCGACTTGACCCTCGGCCGCTCGGGCGCGCTCCTCGCCGCCTCCCTTCTGCTCGATGCGCGGGGAAGCTTCGAGGTGCCAGCGTTCACCCGCTTGACGGCGCGGGGCGACGAGCTGCTCGCCGGGCTTTGGGAGGATCTCGACGCGCTGCCTCCCGTCGGGGAGGGCAGGCTTTCGCTGGGGATCGCCCACGGCTGGGCCGGTCTCCTCTACGCCTCTCTCCAATGGTGCCGCGCCGCGGGCCGCCCCCTGCCAGCGCGGCTCGAAGAGCGGCTGGCCGAGCTGGGAGAGTGCGCCCGTCCCTGGGATCGGGGTCTGCGCTGGAAATGGCAGGACGCCGGACCAGGCGCGGGGATCTCCTCCATGCCCGGCTGGTGCAACGGCAGCGCGGGCTACGTCTTCCTGTTCACCCTCGCGCATCGGCTGTTGAGAGATCCGAAGTATCACGCCCTGGCCCAAGGAGCCGCCTGGAACGCCTGGGAGGCGCCCGGCGACGACGCGAGCCTCTGCTGCGGCCTAGCCGGCCGCGCCTACGCCCTGCTCAACTTCCACCGGCACGGCGGCGGCCCGGAGTGGCTGGCGCGCGCCCGCGAGCTCGCCAACCGCGCGGCGGTGACCGTCGAGCGGGGCTCCGAGGCGCCCCACAGCCTCTACAAGGGGACCCTCGGCGTCGCCGTCCTCGCCGCCGATCTCGCCCGTCCAGAGGACGCGGCCATGCCATTCTTCGAAGAGGAGGGGTGGAGCCAGGGGTGAGGGTCGCGAGGTGATAGACTTCCTCCGCCCTTGCGCATCCTCCCCCGACCGACCCCCTGGAAGCTCGCCGGCCTCGTGGCCGGCCTGCTCGCCTTCGCCCTGCTGGCCGGGCTCGACTCGCCCCTGAAGCACGACCCGGACTTCGGACCACGGCCCGCCTACGCCGCCGCGGGGGCGACGCTGATGGCCATCTGGTGGCTCACCGAGGCGCTCCCCATCTACGTCACGGCCTGCGTGCCGCTGGTGGCTTTCCCCCTGCTGGGGGTCTTCGGGGAGGACAACGTGCGGCAGACCGTGCTGCCCTACTTCGATCCCTACATCTTCCTCTTCGCGGGTGGCATGGGCATCGCCGCGGCCATGCAGCAGTGGAACCTCCACCGCCGCATCGCGCTCGGCGTCATGGACTGGGTCGGCACCGATCCGCGCCGCCTGCTCGCCGGCTTCCTCGCCGCCACCGCCTTCATCTCGCTCTGGATCTCAAACACGGCGACCGCGGCCATGATGATGCCCATCGGCATGGCCGTCATTGCCCAGATCGAGGAGCAGACCGGCGGCCGGCGGCTCGCCCGCTACGGCATGGCGATCATGCTCTCGATCGCCTACGGCTCCAACGTTGGCGGTATCGGCACCAAGATCGGCACCGCGCCCAACGCGCAGTTCTCGGGCTTCATGGAGCGCATGGGCGTCTCGGTCTCCTTCCTCCAGTTCATGGCCGTGGGGCTGCCCTTCGTGCTGCTCTTCCTGCCGGTCGTCTGGTGGATGCTCTGGCGGATCGGCCGCGGCGACGGGCTCGCCGGGGAGATCGGAGCCGAGGTGGTCGAGGGCGAGCTGGCGCGGCTGGGCCGGATCCGCAGGCCCGAGCGCATCGTGCTCGGCGTCTTCCTGACCGCCGCCGCCCTGTGGATCATCGGCAAGTGGCTGACGGCGCTGCTGGCGCCGCGGGTCACCCTGTTCAGGCTCACCTCGGCGCACGTCGAGGGGGGCATCGCCGTGCTGGCGGCCTTCACGCTTATGCTCTGGCGGAGCGGGGGCCGCCAGGTGCTGGGGTTCCGGGCGCTCTCGCGAGTGCCGTGGGAGACCCTGCTTCTCCTGGGCGGCGGCTTTGCCATGGCCGCGGCCATCCAGAAGAGCGGCCTGTCGGACTTCATGAGCGCGCAGCTCGCGGCCGTGCGCGGCCTGCCCCCTTTCGGCCAGGTGGTGCTGGCGAGCGTCGCCACCGTGGCCCTCTCGGCGGTGGCGTCCAACACCGCCACCATCGCCGTGATGCTCGTGGTCCTGCGCGACGCCGTCGCTCCCGAGGTGATGACGACCACCCTGTTCGCCGCCACGATCGCCTGCTCCTGCGACTTCGCCCTTCCCGCCGGCACGCCGCCGAACGCCATCGTCTTCGGCAGCGGCTATGTCACCATTCCTCGCATGGCGAGGACGGGCGCGGTGCTGGACCTGCTCGCAGCTCTGCTCGTTGCAGGGTGGTGCTGGCTGATCGTGCGGTGGGTGATGGGTTGAGGAGGGATACCATGACTGCCTTTTCAAAGAAGCCGATCTGGTTCCTGGGAGTTGCCATCCTGTTCGCCGCCGGATGCAGCCCGCATGGCAAGGAGCGCAATCCGAGCGGCCTGTTCGTCGTGACGCAGGGGGGCCGGGCGGGGTTCATCGACCGGCAGGGGAAGATCGTCATCCCGTCACAGTTCGACAAGGCCTACGGCTTCACCGAGGGGCTCGCCGTGGTGCAGCTCGGCGGCCGGCTGGGCTACATCGACGAGAAGGGCCGCTACGTCGTCAATCCCCAGTACAAGGACGCCTTCAGCTTCTACGAAGGGCTCGCGGCCGTGAAGTCGAACGGCCGCCTGGGCTACATCAATCGGTCGGGCGAGACCGTCATCCCACCGCAGTTCGACGACGCCGGCGATTTCTCGGAGGGGCTCGCGCGGGTCGCGCTCGGCGGCCGGTCGGGCTACATCGACAAGAAGGGCAAGCTGGTCATCAATCCCCAGTTCGAGCAGGCCCGCAAGTTCTCGGAAGGCTTGGCCCTGGTGCAGCAGGGAGAGCAGTGGAAGTACATCGACCGGAACGGCAAGGTCGTCATCGATGCCTCCCGGTATGAAGAGGTTTACGACTTCTCGGAAGGGCTGGCCCTGGTCAAGTCCGGCGGCAAGTACGGGTTCATCGACAAGGACGGCAAGCTCGCCATCAACCCGCAGTTCGACGGCGGCTACAGCTTCTCCGAGGGCCTGGCCACTGTGGGGATCGGCAGCCAGGGCGGCTTCATCGACAAGGACGGCAAGATCGTGATCAATCCCCAGTTCGAATCCGTTGCCCCGTTCGCCGAGGGCCTTGCCCGGGTCAAGCAGGGGGGCCGCTGGGGCTACATTGACAAGGAGGGCAAGGTCGTCATCAATCCCCAGTTTGACAATGCTTTCGACTTCAACGGCGGCCTTGCCGAGGTCGAGATCGGCGGCGCCCGGGGCTACATCGACCGCACCGGCAAGTTCGTCTGGAACCCGTCGAAGTAGGCGGTCCAGCTTCCTCAGGAGGGCTCCACGATCGCATCCGCCTCGATCTCCACCAGCATCTCGGGGGAGATCAGGCGGCTGACCTCCACCATGGTGCTGGCGGGGCGGATGTCGTGGAAGAACTCGCCGTGGGCGCGGCCGATCTCCTGCCAGCGGCCGATGTCGGTGGTGAAGACGCGCGTGCGGACGACGTCCGCCATGCGTGCGCCGGCCCGGGCCAGCGCCGCCTCGATGTTCTTCAGGGTCTGGACCGTCTGGGCATAGGCGTCGCCCACCCCCACGACCTGGCCTGCGGCGTCCAAGGCCGTGGTGCCGGCCACATGGACGTAGGGCCCGACCCGCACCGCCCGCGAGTAGCCCACGATCGGCTCCCAGGGGGCGCCGCTCCCGACGTTCTGCCGGCCATTTCCCATCCCGATCTCCTTCCCAAAGCTCTCTGAAAGCGCGATTCTGGCACACCTCTTGCGAGTCTTAAATTTCTGGACGCGGTGACCTTCCAAGGTCCGGTGCTTCTCCCAAGGGTTTGGAGCAGGGCACGCCGCAGTAACCCAACTTCGGAAAGTGAGGTCACGATGGCGAAACGAACCGATGTCGGCGGTGGCCAGGGCATGGCCACTCTCAACCCGAACGACCCTCCTGAATTACCGGCTTCCACGACCGGGACCTCCACTCCAGGCGCCAACGACCAAGGCGTGGCCCAGCAGGCGAAGAACCTGGCGAACGAAGCCAAGGACCAGACGCTGAAGGCGGCCGAAAAGGCGCGGGACCAGGTGCAGGAGCTTGTCGGCCAGCAGAAGGACCAGGCGGCCGACCGGCTGGGCAGCGTGGCCGGAGCTCTGCGGGAGGCTGCCAGCAAGCTGCACGAGGGCGACCAGAGCGGCGATTTCGGCCGCTACGCGGACCGTGCCGCCGAGCAGGTGGAGCGGCTCTCCAGCTACCTGCGCGACAACGACCTGCGCAGCTTCGTGCGCGACACCGAGAACTTCGCCCGCCGCCGCCCCGACCTCTTCCTGGGCGGCACGTTCCTGGCGGGGCTGATGCTGGCCCGCTTCCTCAAGAGCTCGGCGCCGGAGCGGCCCGGCTATGGTCCGTACTCCGCTGGCTACCAGGCCACGACGTACCCGAACCGGTCGTCCTACACGCCCGAGCGGCGGAACCCCGACCCGAACTCCTACGCCACCGGCGGCACCCCGGCCTACAACGAGCCGATGGGGGTGTGAGCCATGGTCAAGGATGTAAAAGACGAACGATCCCTCGGCCAGTTGTTGAAAGAGCTGACCCGTGAGACCAGCACCCTGCTCCGGCAGGAGGTGGACCTCGCCAAGACGGAGATGTCCGAGAAGGCCTCACGGGTCGGGAGCAACCTCGGTTCGGTCGCGGTCGGCGGCGCGGTCGCCTTTCTGGGTGCCATCGCGCTGCTCCTGGCGGCGGTCTACGGGCTGAACTCGCTCCTCAACAACTTCATGTCACCGGAGGTGGCGTCCTGGCTGGCGCCGCTGATCGTGGGCGGGATCCTCGCCGCGGTCGGCTACTCCATGGTCAAGAAGGCACTCGCAACCCTCAAGCGCGAGAGCGTCACTCCCCAGAGAACCACCCAAAGCTTGCAGGAGAACAAAGAATGGCTCAAACAGAAGATTTCGTGACGACGACGGGCTCCACCTCCGCGAGCGCGAACACGGACCTGGGCGCCGGCAGCGGGCGGTCCTCGAGAGAAATCCAGTCCGAGATCGACCGCACCCGTGCCGACCTGGACGAGACCTTCGCGGCCCTCGACGCGAAGCTGACTCCCGGACAGATCGGCCTGGAGCTCTGGCATCTCTTCAAGGGCGGCTCGAGCGCCGGCGCCGGCAAGCTGTGGCGGATCGCCCGCGAGCACCCGATGCCCGCGGCCGTGATCGGCCTCGGTCTCGGCTGGCTGCTGGTCGAGAGCTCCCGCAGCGACGACGACCGCCGTGCCCAGGATTACGGCTCCTATCGCACCGGCTATGCCGGCGACTACGGCTACGGCCGGAGCAGCTACGCGGGCACGGACTACGCCACCGACTTCGAAGCCACTGATTTCGACACCGAGGAGTCCGGCGGCCGCCTATCCGCGGCCAAGGACAAGGTCAAGGACGTGGCGGGCAGCGCCAAGGACGCCGTGATCGGCGCCAAGGACAAGGTGGGCGAAGCGGCGGAGTGGACCAAAGACCATGCGCTCGACCTCGGGCACCGGACCAAGGACCGGGCTTCCGAGCTCAGGTACCGGGCCCAGGACAAGGCTTCGGCGCTCAAGGGCCAGGCGAAGGTCCAGGCGCGCCGGGCCAAGCTGGGCTTCTGGCAGACGCTGGAGGAGAACCCCCTCATGGTCGGCGCCGCGACGCTCGCCCTCGGCGTCATCGCCGGGCTCTCCATCCCCTCGACCGAGAAGGAGAAGGAGCTGATGGGCGAGACTCGCGACCGCCTACTCGAAGAGGTCAAGGAGGCGGGCCAGCAGGCTCTAGAGAAGGGCAAGCACGTCGCGGAAGCCGTGGCCGGCACCGTCAAGGAGGAGGTCAAGAACGCGGGCCTCACTCCGGAAGGCGTGGCCGAGAAGGTGAGGAACGTCGCCAGGGAAGCCGCACAGACCGCCAAGGAGGAAGCCAAGAAGGAGAACCTCACGGCGGAGGCTGCGACGAACCGGGCCAAGCAGGCTGCGGAGAACGTGCGGGACACGGCGAAGGCCGAGACCCATGAGCACGAGCCGGAGTTGGTCAAGAGGTAGGCTCGCTCGCCAGACCCGGCCCGGAGCGCTCGCTCCTCGGCCGGGTCTGGCCGCGGTATCCTCTGGTCCATGACGGTGCCGCGCATCGAGCCCGGCCCGGGCCAGGAATCCGTCTGGGACTATCCGCGCCCGCCGGCTCTCGAAGACTCTCCCAGGCTCATCCAGGTCCGCTTCAATGGCGTGACGGTCGCCGAGACCCGCCGCGCGAAGCGCGTCCTGGAGACGAGCCATCCCCCGGTCTACTACATCCCGCCCGAAGACGTTCGCGTGGAGTTTCTGAGGGAGAACCCGCGGGCCACCTGGTGCGAGTGGAAGGGCCTCGCCCGCTACTACGATGTCGAGGTGAATGGCAGGAAGGCTCCGGCCGCTGCCTGGTACTTCCCGCTGCCCACCCGCATCTACGAGCCGATCAAGGGCTGGGTCGCCTTCTACCCTCAGGCCATGGAAGCCTGCTTCGTGGACGGCGAGCGGGTCCGTCCCCAGGAGGGGGACTTCTACGGCGGCTGGATCACGAGCGACATCGTGGGGCCGTTCAAGGCGGGGTGAGACCCGCCCGGTCTCACCCCAAGGCCTTCGCCAGCCGGATTCCCGTGAACTGGAACCGCGTGTCGGCTGCCCAGAAGTTGCGGTAGCTCGCCCGGATGTGGTTCTCCGGCGTGGCGCAGGAGCCGCCGCGCAGGACGCGGACGTTGTCCATGAACTTGCCGTTGTACTCCATCAGGGCGCCGTCGAACGGCTGGTAGCCGGGGTAGGGCTCGTAGTGGTTCGAGGTCCACTCCCAGAGGTCGCCCCCCATCTGGAGCAGGGCGGCGTTCCCCGAGCCGTTCGCGTCCGCGGGCCGCGGGTGGAGGGCCCCGCTGTCGAGGAAGTTCGAACCCGTGCCGGGGAAGCCCGAGACGCGGGCGGCGTGCTCCCACTCGCGCTCGGTGGGCAGGCGGGCGCCTTTCCAGCGGGCGAAGGCATCCGCTTCGTAGAAGCTCACGTGGCAGACGGGCTCGTCCGGGTCGAGGTCGCGCAGACCCGAGAGGGTCCAGAGGCGCCATTTGCCGTCCTGTTCCCAGTAGAGGGGCGCGGTCCAGCCCTGCTCCTGGACCCTGGCCCAGCCGTTCGAGAGCCAGAGGAGGGGATCGCGGTATCCGCCATCCTCCATGAACTCCAGGTACTCGGCGTTGGTGATCAGCCGGTTGCCCAGCGCGAAGCCGTCGAGCCAGGCCTTGTGGACCGGCATCTCGTTGTCCCAGCACCAGCCGCCTTCGACGTTGCCGAACTCGTGGAGCCCGCCCTCGAAGGGGATCCAGCGCGCGCCGGGAGCCCGCTGGCCGTTCTGAGCTGTGGCGGGGCGGTAGGGCTCGCGCAGCTCGGGGACGTTGCCGCCCAGGATGTGCTTGACCTCGGTGACGAGCAGCTCCTGGTGCTGCTGCTCGTGCTGGATGCCGGTGAAGACAAGGAAGTGGACGTGGTCGAAGTCCCCGTCCGGCACCGTGCGGATCAGCTCCTCGACCCGCGCGTCGACCGACTCGCGGAAGCGGAAGACCTCTTCGTTCGTAGGGCGGGTCACGAGCCCCCGGTGGTCGCGCCGGATGCGGGGGCCGAGGGACTCGTAGTAGGAGTTGAGGACGTACTCCAGACGTGCGTCCGCCTCCGAGTAGCGGCCGAAGGGCTCGAGGACGTTCTTGGCAAAGAACCAGGTCGTGTGGCCCAGGTTCCACCACGGCGGGCTCACGTCCGGCATCGACTGGATCCGGTAGTCCTCGGGCCGCAGGGGACGGCAGAGCTCGACGCTCAGGGAGCGGGTCTCGCGGAAGCGGTTGAGGAGCTCGTCCCGGTCCATGAAGGGATTGTATACCGCCGTCCTTTCGCCCTGCCGTCAGATCTACAATCACCGCCGTAGATCAGAGAGGGAAACCATGCCGAGAGCCATCTGAAGCGGGTATCAACCGATGAGACCGCTGTTCGCCTTCGCCGCCCTGTCGCTCGCCGCCGCTCCTGCCGCCGATCTCTTCGTCGACCGCGCCGCCGACTGGGGCCTCGCCTTCACCTACTCGACGGGCCAGGCGGGTGAGTTCTATTTCCCCGAGATCATGGGCGGCGGGGCCGCGCTGTTCGACTACGACGGCGACGGCGACCTCGACGTCTTCCTGGTCCAGGGGCATCCGCTGAAGCCGGGCTCTTCCGCCCCCGGTCCCGCGGCCTGGGGACGGCTCTTCCGGAACGACCTGCTCACGCCGAAGGGAAAGAACGCGGTCCCCCGCTTCGTGGATGTAACCGAGGCGAGCGGCATCCGGGCCACGGGGTATGGGATGGGGGTCGCCACCGGAGACTTCGACAACGACGGCCGGCTCGACCTCTACCTCGCCAACTTCGGCCCGAACCAGCTCTGGCGCAACAACGGCGACGGCACATTCACCGACGTGACGACCAAAGCCGGGGCCGACGACCCGCGCTGGAGCGCCGGGGCCGCCTTCGCGGACCTCGACCGCGACGGCTGGCTCGACCTCTTCATCCTCAACTATGTGGACTACAGAGTGGAGAACAACGTCCGCTGCTTCGCGGCAAGCACCCGGCGCGACTACTGCGGCCCCTCGACCTTCGCTCCGGTGACGAGCCGTCTGCTGCGCAATCGGGGGAACGGCACGTTCGAGGACGTCTCGCTGCGCTCCGGCATCGGCCGCAAGCCCGGCCCCGGCCTGGGGGTGGTGGCGGACGACCTCGACGGCGACGGCTGGCTGGACCTCTTCGTGGCCAACGACGGCGCCGCCAACTTCCTCTGGATCAACCAGCGGGACTTCACCTTCCGCGAGGACGGGCTCCTCGCCGGCGTGGCCTTGAACGCCGCCGGCCGGCCCGAGGCGGGCATGGGCATCGCTGTGGGCGACGTGGACGGCGACGGCGACGACGACCTCCTCATCACCCACTTGACAGCCGAGACCAACACCTTCTACGTCAACTTGGGCGGTGGCCTGTTCGAGGACGCCACGGCGCGCTCGGGGCTGGGCGCGCCGAGCCTCCCCTTCACCGGCTTCGGCACGAACTGGATCGACGTGGACAACGACGGCCTGCTCGACCTCGCGGCCTTCAACGGCGCCGTGAACCTGGCCGGTGCCATGGGCTCGGGCGTGGGGCTCGCCTCCTACGCCCAGCCGGACCAGCTCTTCCGAAATATGGGAGGAAGCCGCTTCACCGACGTCAGCGCACAGGCGGGTACAGCCTTCCGTACTCCGAAGGTCTCCCGGGGGGCCGCCTTTGGCGACGTGGACAACGACGGCGACACGGACGTCCTCGTGGTGGACGCCGACAGCCCGGCCCGCCTCCTGGTCAACGAGACCGGCAGCCGGAGCCGCTGGCTCGGTCTGCGCCTGGTGGGCCGCTCCGCCGGCGCCAAGGCCGAATGCGCTCTCCTGGGGGCCCGCGTCGAGGTACAGCGCAAGGGCGCGCCCTCGCTCTGGCGGCGGGCGGCTACGGACGGCAGCTACGCCTCGGCGAGCGATCCACGGGTGCTCGTGGGGCTCGGCGGCGCTTCCGAGGTGACCGGAGTGCGGGTCGTCTGGCCGGACGGCCTCTCCGAGTCCTTCCCGCCGCCTCCCTTGCGGACGTACACGACCCTGGTCCGCGGCACGGGCAAGGCGCTGCCGTCCCCGGGAGCGCCGAAGTGAGGTTCGCCGGGCTCGTCCTGGCCCTCGCGCTGGCGCTCGGATCACCGGCAGTCGCCCCCGTCCGCTTTCCGGACCTCTCGGGCTTGGAGGGCGCGGTGGCGGAGCAGATCTCGGAGATGCAGCGCCTGCTCGCCGCGCAGACCGCCGATCCCAAGGCCGGCGTCTACGGCGATCTCGGGCAGGTCTACCTCGCCTACGGCTTCAACGACGCGGCGGCGGACTGCTTCCGCAACGCCACGGCCCTCGATTCCCGGGATCATCGCTGGCCCTACCTGCTGGGCGCCGCCCGGCAGGCCGCGGGAGACCTCGATGGAGCCGCTGCGGCTTTCGACAAGGCGCTGGAACTCGAACCCGGCGCCGCGGCGGGGTACATCCATCTGGGCGAGATCCGCCTGCTCCAGGGCCGTCCCGAAGAGGCCGAAGCGGTCCTGAAGGAGGCCCTCGCCACGCCGGCCACGAACGCCGCGGCGCGCTCCCTCCTCGGCCAGGCGGCCCTGGCCCGCCGCGACTTCAAGGCCGCCGCGGAGCATCTGGAAGCCGTCCTCGCCGCAGTGCCAGCAGCCAACCGCCTCCACTATCCGCTGGCTCTCGCCTATCGTGGCCTCGGGGACCGGACGAAGGCCGAGGAGCACCTGGCGCGGGCCGGCCAGGTGGGGCTCAAGCCCCCCGATCCGCTGCTGGACGCTGTAACGAACCTGCGGGTGGGGGAGCGCGTCGCTCTGATGCGCGGCCGGGTGGCCGCCCAGGCGGGGCGCTACGTGGACGCGGCCCAGGAGTTCCGGCGGGCGCTCGCCGCCCGGCCGGAGAGCGTGGAGGCGCGGGTCAACCTCGGCTCGGTGCTGGCCCTCGCGGGAGACCGCGCCGGTGCGATCGAGCAGTTCCGGGACGCTCTCCGGCGGGATCCGGCGAACGCCACCGCCCGCTTCAACCTCGGCGCCCTGCTGGCGGAGAGCGCGCCGGACGAGGCCCGGACGCACCTCGAGGCCGCGGTGGCGGCCCGGCCGGCGGACGCCGAGGCGCGGAGCCTCCTCGCCCGGCTGCTGCGCGACGCCGGGAAGTTCGCGGAGGCGCTGGACCAGTACGCCCGCGCCGTGGAGCTGGCTCCAGGAGACGAGGCGGCCCGCCTCGGCGAAGCCGAGACGCTGGTGCGCCTCGCTCGCTACGCCGAGGCGCGGAAGAAGCTGGAGGAGGGATTGCGGCAGATGCCTGCGAGCGGCCTGTTGAGCCACGCCCTGGCCCGCCTGCTGGCCGCCTGCCCGGATCGCTCCGTGCGCGACGGCGCCCGCGCTCTGGACCTGGCCCTCGCGGTGTGGAACGCGCGGCCCGCGGCCGCCCACGCCGAGACGGTGGCGCTGGCCCTGGCCGAGCTGGACCGCTGCGCCGAGGCGGCCCAGTGGCAGCGCAAGTCCATGGAGGAGGCGCGCCGGCAGGGACTGGAGGCACGGCTCGGAGGCCTCGGCCGCGCCCTCTCCACCTACGAAAAGGGCTCGCCCTGCCGACCGTAAATCTGCTCAGCCCTTCTTGAGGTAGGCCTCGGGGTCCTTGTCGAACTTCGCCTTCTCGTCCTGCGAGCAGAAGTAGTAGGTCTTGCCCTTGTAGACCGACTTCGCGGCGGCGGTGGCCGCGTCGATCTTCATGCCGCAGACGGGATCGGTCACCTTCCCGGCGGCGTCCTTCGCGCCCATGGCGGTGTGGTCGTGCCCGCACATGCCCTGCTTGCACATCGCCTGGCACTCCGACACATGCTTCCTGGCCTCGCGCAGCTCGGCGAGGGCCTGGGTGACATTCGTGTCCGCCTTCGCCTTGTCGAGGAGCGAGATCGCTTTGTCGATGCTCGCCGACGTGGCAGTCATGTGCGGGCAGGCGGCGCCGGACTTCATGCCTTTGTCCTTGCCCTGATCGGCGAGCAGGGGGAGGCAAAGCATCAGGGCGGCTGCGGCCGCCATGAGGAGTCGGGATCGGGTCATGGTTGCTCTCCTTTCTTCTGTCTTCGCAAGAACCCGGTGTGATTTCAGCGCGCAGTGTAGCACGCTTGAGTTTTCTGTCCTTCCGCGCCACTGAGACATGATAGTTTCTCTTTAAAGAATTGACTTTATATAAATATCCGGGCAAGATCGGTCCGCTCGAGCAACAGATCCCCTTGGGGCCGGAAGCCCTTCGGGCATGAAGGAGAAAGGAGTAACCATGTCCCAACTCAAGTTCCGTCTGATTGCCTTGGCGTTCGTCCTTATTAGTGTCCTCGCAGCGGGCAGGACGAACGCGGCTCGTCCCGGCGGCGGCGGCACCACCGAGTGTCCGCAGAAGTCGTTTTCCGGAGTCTGTATCCAGGTGATCACATACGCCCGGAATCCCGAGACCGGCACCTGCTGCGTCTACCCGAACCCCTGCGTGGTCCCGGACGGCTGGGCGACCTCCTACGAGGGCTGCCCGTAGACCTTCTTCAAGCCGGCGGCGGATCCCACCGCTGGCTATCTCTCCATCACCTCTTTGCAATTTCTCCCACCCCGGCCGGGAATCCGGGGGGGGGGGAGATCTTCTTCTACTCTGGATTTTTCTCCCCTCGCCGTCACCTCCGCGCTGGCCCGAGTTTTGCTCAGTTGTTACCGATATGAGGGAAGTTTCCTAGAAACGCAACGGGGGACGCCGATGCGATATCCGGCAGGTCGATCTGATCAGCCAGCGGGAGGATCTGGATTCTTTTATCGTACGGCGATGAAGAGGGGCTGCAGGTGGCGGTGGGCCGGCACGGTCCTGGCGCTCACCCTGGCCCTCGCCGGCTGCCAGACACGGGCGGAGGAGCAGGACCAGCCCACGCCGCCGGCGTCGCCGGCGCGCAGCGCCGTGCTGGCGGGAGCGCGGGTCGTGGGGCAACCGCCCGGAGAGGACGATGGCCAGTGGCTGATCCCGGCCAAGGATTACGCCAGCACCCGCTATAGCGCGCTCGGCCAGATCAACGTCCGGAACGTCCGCAACCTCAAGGTGGCGTGGACGTTCTCGACCGGCAACACGCGCGGGCACGAGGCGGCGCCGCTCGTCGTCGGCAGCACGATGTACGTCGTCGCGCCGTTCCCCAACTATCTCTATGCCCTCGACCTCACCCAGCCGGGATCGACCAGATGGGTCTACAAGCCGCCGGTCAACAGCGCGGCCCAGGGAGTGGCCTGCTGCGACCACGTCAACCGCGGCGCGTCGTACGCGAACGGCAAAATCTTCTACAACACCCTCGATGGCCAGACGGTCGCCGTCGACGCCGAGACCGGCGAGGAGGTCTGGCGCACTCCGCTCGGCGACATCAACAAGGGCGAGTCGATGACGATGGCGCCGCTGGTGGTCAAGGACAAGGTGCTGGTGGGCAACAGCGGCGGCGAGTTCGGAGTGCGGGGATGGCTGACGGCACTGAATGCCGGCACCGGCGAGATCGCCTGGCGCGCCTACTCGACCGGCCCCGACAAGGACGTGCTGATCGGCCCCGGCTTCAAGCCTTTCTACGCCATGGACCGCGGCAAGGATCTCGGCGTCTCCTCCTGGCCCCCCGGCGCCTGGAAGATCGGCGGCGGCACGGTATGGGGGTGGATCTCCTACGATCCCGACCTCAACCTGATCTATTACGGCACCGGCAATCCCGGCCCCTGGAACCCGGACCAGCGTCCAGGCGAAAACAAGTGGACGTCCGGCATCTTCGCCCGCGATGCGGACACGGGCGAGGCGCGCTGGTTCTATCAATGGAATCCGCACGACCTCCACGACTACGACGGCATCAACGAGCAGATCCTGCTCGATCTCGACCTCCGGGGCCAGCGGCGCAAGGTCCTCGTCCGTCCGGAGCGCAACGGCTACGTCTACGTGCTCGATCGGGCGACCGGCGAGGTGCTCTCGGTCGATCCGTTCGTCTTCATCACCTCCTCGGCGGGGGTCGACCTGAAGACGGGCCATCTCCGCGTGGTGCCGGCGAAAGCGACGGGCGTGGGCAAGGTGGTGCGGGAAATCTGTCCGGCGGCGCCGGGCGCCAAGGACTGGCAGCCGTCCGCCTTCTCGCCGCGCACGGGGCTGATCTATCTGCCCCACAACAACCTGTGCATGGACTTCGAGGGAGTCGAGGCCAACTACATCGCGGGCACGCCGTTCGTGGGCGCCAACGTCAAGATGTATCCCGGCCCCGGCGGTCACCGCGGCGAGTTCACGGCCTGGGACCCGGCGGCCGGCAAGGCGCGCTGGAAGATCAGGGAGCGCTTCCCCGCCTGGAGCGGCGCGCTGGCGACCGCCGGGGACGTGGTCTTCTACGGCACCATGGACGGCTGGTTCAAGGCGGTCCACGCTGTCACCGGCCAAGAGCTGTGGCGGTTCAAGACCGGTTCCGGGATCGTCGGCCAGCCGGTGACCTACCGCGGTCCTGACGGCAAGCAGTACGTGGCCATCCTCTCCGGCGTGGGCGGGTGGTCCGGCGCCATCGTCGCTGGCCAGCTCGATCCTCGGGACGGCACCGCCGCGCTGGGCTTCGTCAACGCCATGAAGGACCTGCCGCAGTACTCCACACCGGGGGGCATGCTGTATGTGTTCTCGCTCCCGTGAGGTCCTGGCGGTCGCGGCTCTCGCCTTGATCGCCGCCGCCTGCACGGGCAAGGGCGACGCCGCCCAGCCGCCGCCGGCGCGCCCCCAGCGGGCATTGCGGGTCTGCGCCGACCCGAACAACCTGCCGTTCACGAACCGGAAGCTCGAGGGGTTCGAGAACAAGCTCGCTGATCTGGTCGCCCGCGACCTGCACGCCACCGTGCGCTACACCTGGTGGCCCCAGCGCCGCGGCTTCATCCGCAACACGCTCCGGGCCGGGGCCTGCGATGTCGTTCTAGGCGTCCCCAGCAGCTTCGAGCTGGCGCTCGCGACCCGGCCCTACTACCGGTCGACCTACGTCTTCGTCTACCGCAAGGACCGGGGCCTCCGCATCAGCTCGTTCGACGATCCGGTCCTCCGGAAGCTGCGGATCGGCGTCCAGATGATCGGTGACGACGGCAACAACTCGCCGCCGGCCCACGCGCTCGCCAACCGGGGGATCATCGACAACGTGGTCGGTTATACCGTGTACGGAGACTACTCCCAGCCCAATCCCCCCGCCCGCATCGTCGAGGCGGTCGCGGCGGGCGAGATCGACGTCGCCGTCGTCTGGGGGCCGCTGGCGGGCTACTTCGCCCCGCGCCAGCGGGTGCCGCTTGAGACCGCGCCGGTCTCGCCGCAGATCGACATGCCGTTCCTCCCCTTCGTCTTCGACATCGCGATGGGGGTCAGGAGGGGCGACGCGAAACTGCAGGCGGAGCTCGACGGCGTCCTGGAGCGGCGGCGGCCGGAGATCGACGCCCTGCTGGACCGCTACGGGGTCCCGCGGGTGTGAGGAAGGAGCGAGGCATGCGACGCGTCCGCGGTTTGATCATCGGCTCTTGCCTGGTCCTGGCGTTCTCGCTCGCCGCCTGCGAGCGGGAGGAGCGGCAGTTCCGGGAGCTTCCTCCCCTGAGCGGCCGGGTCCAGCCCGTCCGGCTGACCGACCTGCAGCCGGGCTCGCCGCTGCCCGCCCGGGTTGCCGGCAGTCCCTACGAGAACAACTCCTACGGCATCTCCGAGGGGCAGCGGCTCTACCAGTGGTACAACTGCTCGGGCTGCCACTTCCAGGGCGGCGGGGGCATCGGTCCGCCGCTGATGGACGACAAGTGGATCTACGGCGGCAGCCCGCAGAATATCTACGACACGGTCGTCGAGGGGCGCCCGAACGGCATGCCCTCCTACGGCGGCCACATCCCGGACGACCAGCTCTGGAAGATCGTGGCCTACGTGCGCTCGCTCTCCGGCCAGGTGCCCAAGCCGGCGGCGCCCACCCGCAGCGACCAGTTGATGGGCCGGCCCTCGCCGCAGGCCACGAAGGAGGCGGAGCCGAAGTCCGAGAAAGCCAGGCATCCGGGATGAGCGCGCCACTGCTCCTCCTCATCCCCGACTGGATCGGGCGCCACTCCGCCCTGGGTTCGGCCGGGCCGCAGGCCGGGCGCATCGAAGGCCTCTGGTGGCTGATGTTCTGGGTCTGCTCGGCCGTCTTCGTGCTGGTGATGGCCGCCCTCGCCGGCGCCCTGATGCGGTCGCGCCGGCGTGAGGAGAGCGACCTGCCCGCCCCCCTGGCGCCCGAGTCGCGCCAGCGGATGACGCGGTGGGTGGGCGTCGCGGTCGCCGCCACGGTGGTCATTCTGTTCATCCTGCTGGTCGCGAGCGTCTCGACGGGGCGGGCGGTCGCGTCTCTGTCGGCCCCCAAAGCGCCCGTCGTCAAGGTGACCGGGCATCAGTGGTGGTGGCAGGTGGAGTACCTGGACCCCATCCCGGACCGTATGGTCACCACGGCCAACGAGATCCACATCCCCACCGGCAAGCCGGTGCTGTTCCGGCTCGCCGCAAGCGACGTCATCCACAGCTTCTGGGTCCCCAACCTGCACGGCAAGCGGGACCTGATCCCCGGTCACGATACCGAGTACTGGCTCCAGGCCGACCGTCCCGGGGTCTACCGCGGTTTCTGCGCCGAGTTCTGCGGCCACCAGCACGCGCACATGGGCTTCCTGGTCATCGCCGAGCCGCCGGAGAAGTTCGACGCCTGGTACAACGCCCAGCTCCAGCCCGGGGCCCTGCCGGCGACGCCCGAGCAGCAGCGCGGCCGGCAGCTCGTCGAGTCGCTCCCCTGCGCGCTCTGCCACAACATCACCGGCTCGCAGGCCTCGGGCAAGACGGGTCCCGATCTCACGCACCTCGCCAGCCGCCGGACGCTCGCCGCGGGGACCCTCCCCAACACCCCGGGCAACCTCGCGGGCTGGATCCTCGATCCGCAGACCATCAAGCCCGGAAACCACATGCCCGCCAACAGCCTGGCCGCGGAGGACGTGCAGGCCGTGTTGGCCTACCTCGGGAGCCTGAAATGAGCGCGGAGCCCATCGAGTCGGGACGCGTGCGAGACGACGCCGACGCCGAGGAGCGGCGGCGGCTGGAGGAGACCTGGCGGATCCGCACCGGCATCCTCGGCTGGCTCACCGAGGTGAGCCACACGGTGATCGGCAAGCGCTACATCGTCACCGCCCTGGTCTTCTTCGCCCTCGGGGGGGCCGAGGCGCTGCTGATGCGCATCCAGCTCTCGCGGCCGGAGAACGGCTTTCTCGACCCCGACCTCTACAACGAGATCTTCACCACCCATGGCACCACGATGATGTTCCTCTTCGCCGTGCCGATCATGCAGGGTCTGGGGGTCTACCTGGTGCCGCTCATGGTCGGTACCCGCAATGTGGCCTTCCCGCGCCTCAACGCCTTCTCCTACTGGGTCTACCTGTTCGGCGGCCTGTTCCTCTACGCCGGCTTCTTCCTCAACACCGGGCCGGACGCCGGCTGGTTCGCCTACGTCCCCCTCTCGGGCCCCGAGTTCAGCCCCGGCAAGCGGGTCGACGTCTGGGCTCAGATGATCACCTTCACCGAGATCTCGTCGCTCGCCGTGGCGGTCAACCTCATCGCCACCACCTTCAAGCACCGGGCGCCGGGCATGTCCTTGAACCGCATCCCGATGTTCGTCTGGGCGTCTCTGGTGACCTCGTTCATGGTGATCTTCGCCATGCCGGCCGTCATGCTCTCCAGCCTGATGCTGGCCATGGACCGGCTGGTGGACACCCACTTCTTCAACCCCGCCGAGGGGGGAGACGCCCTGCTCTGGCAGCACCTGTTCTGGTTCTTCGGCCACCCGGAGGTCTACATCATCTTCATCCCGGCGACGGGCCTGGTCTCGACGCTCGTCGTGGCCTTCTCACGGCGCGAGGTCTTCGGCTACATGGCCCTGGTCCTCTCGCTGGTGGCAACCGGCTTCGTCGGCTTCGGCCTGTGGGTCCACCACATGTTCGCCACGGGCCTGCCGCAGCTCGGAGCAAGCTTCTTCACGGCCGCGAGCATCATGATCGCGATCCCCAGCGGCACGCAGATCTTCTGCTGGATCGCGACGCTCTGGGGCGGAAGACCCTGGTTCCGTACGCCCCTGCTCTATGTGCTGGGCTTCATCTTCACCTTCGTCATCGGCGGCCTGACGGGCGTCATGCTGGCCGCCGTGCCGCTCGACATCCAGGTGCACGACACCTTCTTCGTCGTCGCCCACTTCCACTACGTGCTGATCGGCGGCGCCGTCTTCCCGCTGCTCGGCGCGCTCTTCTACTGGTTCCCGAAGATGACCGGGCGGATGCCTTCCGAGAAGCTGGGCAAGCTCTCCTTCTGGCTGGTGTTCCTCGGCTTCAATCTCACCTTCTTCCCCATGCACATCCTGGGGCTCCAGGGCATGCCGCGGCGCGTCTACACCTACCTGCCCGAGACCGGCTGGGGGGACTTGAACCGGCTGGCCACGATCGGCGGCCTCGTGCTCACGGCGGGCGTGCTTGTCTACGTGGGCAATCTCCTCTGGAGCCTGGGCGCCGGAGCGCTCGCCGGGGACGATCCCTGGGGGGGCGACACCCTGGAGTGGGCGACCACCTCGCCGCCGCCGCCCTACAACTTCCTCTACCTGCCGACGGTCAACGGGCGCTACCCTCTGTGGACCCGCCGTCCGGACCAGCCGGTAGTGACCGGCCTGCGGAGCGACCGCCGGGAAGCCCTCTCGACCAACCTGCTCGACGCCGAGCCCGACCACCGCGACCTCCTGCCGGGACCGACGATCTGGCCCTTCGTCCTGGGGTTCGGCGTGGCGACGACCTTCATCACCGCGATCTTCACCCCGTGGGGTGTGGTCATCGGTGCGGTGCCGTGCTTCGTCGCGCTGGTGGCCTGGTTCTGGCCGCGGGGCGATCAGGACCGCGTCGTCCTCAAGGAGAAGGCATGAGAGAGAGGCCGGCCCTCGACGTCGCCCATCTGCCCACCGTCGTCTTCGGCTCCCGGTCGCCGCTGTGGTGGGGGGTGGCGGGCATCATGGCCATCGAGGGGACGATGTTCGCCATCATGGCCGCGAGCTACTTCTACGTCCGCGGTGGCGCGCACGTCTGGCCGCCGCCCGGGACGGTCCATCCCGGCCTCGGGCTGACGACGCTCAACCTCCTGATCCTGTTCGCGAGCGCCATCCCCATGCACCTCGTGGCCCGGGCCGCCGCGGAGGAGGACCTCCCGGCCTGCCGGAAGTGGCTGATCGTCTCGACCGTCCTCATGGTGGCTTTCCTCGCCGTGCGGTGGGCGATCCTCCAGCGCCTCACCTTCCTCTGGAACAGCCACGCCTACGGCTCGCTGGTCTGGACCACGGCGGGGCTCCACACGCTGCACGTCCTCACCGGGACGATCGAGAACCTCCTCTTCATCACCCTGCTGATCAAGGGGCCGGTCGAGGACAAGCACATGCTCGACCTGCGCCTGAACAGCATGTACTGGTACTTCGTGGTGGCGTCCTGGGTGCCGTTCTACTGCATCTTCTTCCTGGACCCGGGACTGCTGGGCACCCGCTGAGAGGTCCGAGAATGGCCAAGCCGAGCCTCGACGATCCGAGAGAGCCCGAGATCCGGCGCCGGGATACCCTCCTCTGGCTGCCGGTGCTCGCCGGCCCGTTCGCCTGGGCCCTCCACGAGCAGGCGAGCTACATGCTGACGCCCACGGCCTGCGACGTGGGGCACAAGCTCATCCTGCACCTCGTCACCCTGGTGGCGCTGCTGATCGCCCTGGCGGGCGCCGCGCTCGCCTGGAGCCGCTGGAAGGCCGCGCCCGAGGGCTCGACGGAGACCGGGGACCCTGAGGAAACCCGCGTCCGCTTCATGGCCCTGGCCGGCCTCGGGCTCTGCGCGACCTTCGCGCTGATCATCCTCGCGGCCGAGATCCCGAACCTGGTGCTCAAGGTGTGCGATTGATGGTCCTCTTCCTGCTCCACGGCGGCGAGCACCATGAGCTGGACGCGGAGACCATCCTCCGCTGGTGGACGTGGGACCCGGTCGTGCTCGTCCTGCTTGCCGCGTCGGCGTGGCTCTACGCCCGCGGCGTGGCGCGCCTGTGGCGCCGGGCAGGGGTGGACCAGGGGATCCGGCGCTGGGAGGTGGCCTGCTTCGCGGCGGGATGGCTCGCCCTGGTGGTGGCCCTGGTCTCGCCGCTCGACGCCCTGGGGGACATCCTGTTCTCGGCCCACATGGTCCAGCACGAGGTCTTGATCCTGATCGCTGCGCCGCTGCTGGTGCTGGGCCGGCCCCTCGCGCCGCTCCTCTGGGCGCTGTCGCCCGACGGGCGGGAGACGGCGGGCCGGTGGGTGCAGGCCCCGGCGTTCGCCGCCGCGTGGCGGTTCCTCACGGCGCCGCTCGCCGTCTGGGTGATCCACGGCCTCGCGCTCTGGATCTGGCACCTGCCGGGCCTCTACCAGGCGACGCTCGACGACGACTTCGTCCACGCGCTCCAACACCTGAGCTTCTTCGGCAGCGCCGCCCTGTTCTGGTGGTCGTTGATCCACGGGCGCTTTGGCCGGCTGGGCTACGGCGCCGCCGTGCTCTACGTGTTCACCACCTCGATGCACAGCGGCGTCCTGGGGGCGCTGCTGACGTTCGCCCCCCGCCTGTGGTATCCCATCTACGAGGCGCGGACGAGCCAGTGGGGCCTCTCCGCCCTGGAGGACCAGCAACTCGCCGGGCTGATCATGTGGGTGCCGGCCGGCGTCGTCTTCATCCTCCTCGGGCTCGCGCTGTTCGCGGCCTGGCTGGGCGAGGCGGAGCGCCGGGTGGCCCACACCCGCAGCGAGGCGCTGCTGCGGGCCTTGGACGGAGGGACGGGACATGGCGCGTGATGGCAAGGCGCTCCGCGGGGCCGGCCTCGCTCTGGCCCTGGCGCTGCTCGCGGGGTGCTACGGCGAGGTGGAGCAGATGGCGGCCGCGATGACCGGCGGCAGCCCGGCGCGCGGCAAGGCGACGATCCGCAGGTATGGCTGCCAGACCTGCCACAGCATCCCGGGGGTCGAGGGGGCCCGCGGCCAGGTGGGGCCGCCGCTGGACGGCATCGGCAGCCGCTCCTACCTGGCCGGCCGGCTGCACAACGAGCCGCAGAACCTGATCCGCTGGATCCGCGACCCCCAGGGCGTCGAGCCGGGCACCGCCATGCCCGAGTTGGGAGTGACCGAGCAGGACGGCCGGGACATCGCGGCCTATCTCTATACTCTGCGCTGAATGAGCACCCGAAGGGACTTCCTGCGCTCCCTCCTGGGAGCAGGGGCGCTCGCCGGCCTCGGCCGAGGGGCCGTCCTGGCCGCCAACCCCGCCCGGCGCTTGGTCCCGCTGGGGCTCCTCCTGGCCCCCGGCAGCGCGACCGAGCGAGGGGCGAGCCTCGGGTTCGAGGAGGCGCAGCGGGCAGGCGACCTCCTGCAGGTGGAATTCCGACTGGCTCCCACCTCCGGCTACGCCCTGATCGGCTCCACGCCTCCGAAGGGGTCCATCCGCGCCCTGTTCCTCGTGGCCGGTGCGCCAGGGGGTTCCGACGTCCCGGTGCGCCTGCGCGTCTATTCCGTCGCCTCGAGCCCGCGTTTCCGGCGCGAGGTCCTCGCCCGCCATCCCGGGAAGGGGCTGCGGGCCGTCGATTGGCATCCGTCGCTGGAGCGCTTTGGCGCCGACTCTCTGAACCTGCGGTTCCAGCGCCGCTTCGGCCGGTCCATGGACGAGGACGCCTGGCGCGGCTGGATGGCTGTGAAGATCGCCGCCGAGCTGGCGCTGCGGAGCCCCGGGGCGGACCCCGCGGCCAAGGTTGGGACGGCGAGCTTCGACGGCCATAAGGGGATTCCGCTTCGCTTCGATCCCCAGGACCACCACCTGATCCAGCCGGTCTATGTCGTGGACGCGCGGGGGAAGCTGGTGGACGAGGTGGCGCCGGAATGACCGTTCGACTCGCTGCCGTCCTGCTCCTCGCCGCCCTGCCGGCCGCCGCCGCCCCCCTCGCCTACGTCACCAACGAGCGGGCGGGCACCGTGACGGTGATCGACACCGCGACCGACAAGGCCGTGGGGAGCTTCAAGGTCGGCGCCCGGCCGCGCGGCGTCCAGGCGAGCGCGGACGGCAAGCGGGTCTATGTGGCTTTGAGCGACACCGCCCGCAACGCCAGAG
>DASWME010000146.1:0-13235 GCA_036399915.1 Thermoanaerobaculia bacterium | reverse complement strand
CCTCGTCGATGGCGGCCGGGACGGATTTCGGCGCCACCGACCGGGCGAGCTCCACCGCTGACGGGGCGGCCGCGCGGAAGGCCTTAAGGCTCTGCAGCACCTTCTCCAGCTCAGCGGCATGGAGCGCCCGCTGCTCGCGGTGATGGACCTCCTGCTGCGCGTGCAACGCCTCCTGGTCGCGATGGAAGACCGCGCGCGCCTCCAGATTGGACAACACTTCCTCGACTGACAGCTTTGAGCTCATTCCACCTCCACGAATGCCGGGTTGCGGCAGACGGCCGGAGCTGCCGCAGGGCCGCGGCGGCCACGCCTCGCCTGTCCAGGTTGCGGTGAACTGCCTGCGGGGGATGATAGCACGCGGAAACGCCGCAACTCCCGGGATGTTGCGGTGGAGACGGCGAAGTCGCGGTAGAGAGCCGGAGGTTGCGGCAGAGCCGGAGGAGTCGCGGTGGAGCTGGAGACGTTGCGGCGGAGCCACGGCGGTTGCGGCAGAGCTGCTGGAGTCGCGGCAGAGCGGAGCACATTGCGGTGGAGCGGACGACGTTGCAGCAGAGCGAGGGAAGCTGCGGTGGAGCCGGAGACATTGCGGTGGAGCCATGGAAGTTGCGGCAGAGCTGCTGAAGTTGCGGTGGCGCGGGCCACGTTGCGGTGGAGCCGGAGACGTTACGGCGAATCCCGGATTCTGCCGCAACACAAGGCTCTGTTGCGGTAAAGCAGATAAGGTTGCGGTGGAGCAGATGGTGTTGCGGTGAATCGTTGAGGTCTGCCGCAACGTCATCGGCTCTGCCGCAACGTGGGTTCATGTCGCCGCGGAGCTGGCAACGTTGCGGCGGAGCTGGGGACCTCGCGGCGGAGCTGGAGGCGTTGCGGCGGAGGAGATGGCGTTGCAGTGGAGCTGGAGAGGCTGCGGCAGAACCGAGCCGCTCAGCGTCGATCGAGCTAGGAGGGCCGGGATCGGCATAGGCCAGTGCTTACGCGCCATCGTTGGCCTCCTGGTATGCCATTTGCACATATAGGTTTGCTTCTACTGGCCCGCTGCCAGGGCCAGCCGGCCAAAGTCCCGGCTGTACGGGGCTGGCCTCAAGGAACAGGAGCAAAGGAGGTAGTATGCAGTCTCCCAGTTCACTCCTGACAGCAGTCATTCTTACACTGGCGATCCCCGGTCCCGCGGCGATGGCGGCGGTGGGGAGCGCGGGCGCGGGGGATCAAGATCAAGCCAAGAAGGGCAGCCACCAGGGGAAGCCCGGCCAGAACAACCACGGTCGCCGCGGCAACGGTCAGCAGGGGAACAACGGCGGCGGCGAGGATCTGACCCGCATGCGCTTCGCCGGCCTGGACACCAATCATGACGGCCGGATCACTCGCGACGAGTGGCGGGGCAACGATGTCTCCTTCAACCAGCACGACTGGAACGGCGACGGCGTCCTCTCTGGCATCGAGGTCACCCCGGGAGCCCAGCGCCCGGTGGACTTCAACAGCCTGGACCGCAACCACGACAGCCGCATCTCGCTCTCCGAGTGGCCGGGTTCCCGGGCTCTGTTCAATCTCCTGGACCTCAATGACGACGGCTTCCTGAGCCAGACCGAGTTCGGCCAGAACGGCGGCCTCCTGGCCCGCGGCCGCCTGGAGGATCTCTTCCGCGCCCTGGACGTCAACCATGACAACCAGCTCAGTCCGACCGAGTGGACCTTGGATCCCGCCGCCTTCAGCAGTCTCGACACCAACCACAACGGCTTCCTGACCTTGGCCGAGCTCCGCCGGATCAAGGGCCACTGACCGTGACGCCCTTCCCCGCCCTCTCTCTCGGCCCGAGAGAGAGGGCCGTGGTCACCCCTGGTCGCCGCTGTTGCAGCGGTATCCCAGCGATCCGGGGCTTCTCCTAAAAAATTAGTTGACATCCTGCGTGGCGGGCTTATACTCCTAATTCGTTAGGAGACTGCGATGGCCAGAAAGAAGACCGCCGAGCCGCTGACCCCGCTGGAGTTGGAGATCATGAAGGTGCTCTGGGAGACCGGGCCCGCCACGGTACAGGCGGTCCAGGAGCGGCTCGCCCCGGAGCGCAAGCTCGCCTACAACACAGTGCAGACCATGCTCAACGTGCTCCACCGCAAGGACAAGGTGCGGCGGGAGATCCAGGGGCGGGCCTACCTCTATGAGCCGGTCGTAAGCCGCTCCCAGGCGTCGCGGCAGGCGGTCTCCGATCTGGTGAGCCGCATGTTCGATGGCTCGGCGGAGGGGCTCGTGCTGAGCCTGGTCGAGACGCGCCACCTCACGCCCGAGAAGCTGGCTGAGCTGACGGCGCTGCTGGACGAAGCCGAGAAGACCCGGGAGGACGGCCATGGGAACGATTGACGGGTGGGTCCTCACCTTCGCGCTCAACGCCCTCTGGCAGGTCCCCGCGGTGGTCTTGGCGGGCGTCCTCGGCGACCGGCTGCTGCGCCGGGCCCCGGCGCGCCAGCGGCACGTGCTCTGGCTGGCGGTGCTCGTGGCCTGCGTGCTGCTGCCCGCGGCGAGCCTCCCGTGGCGGGGCCTCTCCGCCGCGCCCTCGCGCCCGGCCGCCTCGTCCTCTGAGATCTCTCAAGAGGCGGACGCCGTCGACTGGCTCCCCGTCGGCGAGAGCCGTCTCGCGCCGCTGCCGCCGGCCGTCGCTTCCGCCATCGTGCTGCTCTACGGCTTCTCCCTGCTCGTCCAAGGGGTTCGGCTCGGGCGCGCCTGGCGTCAGGCGGACCGGCTCGTCCGCCGTGCTCACGCGCTGGAGATCCCCGCTAGCCTCTCGCCCGTCGTCTCCCAGTGCCGCGCAGCTCTCGGCCCCGGAGAGCTGGAGATCCTCGGCTCGCCGGAGGTCGCCGGGCCGGTCACGGTGGGAGCCCGCCGCCCGGTGATCCTGCTCCCCTCGCGCTTTCTCGCGAGCGCTTCGCCTGAGGAGACGGCCTCAGCCCTGGGGCACGAGATGGCTCACGTCCGGCGCCGGGACTACGCCGTCAACCTCCTGTGCGAGCTCCTGCTCCTCCCCGTCGCGTTCCATCCGGCAGCGCGGCTGGTGCGCCGCCGGCTCGCGGAAGCCCGGGAGATGGCCTGCGACGAGGCCGCCCTGGAGACGCTCATTGGACCCCGCGCCTACGCGCGGTCCCTGCTCTCCCTGGCCGCCTGCGTCGCCGGCCTCCCCCGGCCGTCCACAACCCTGGGCGTCCTCGACGCCCACACTCTGGAGGTGCGTATGAAAAGGATTCTGGATGTTGGTCCACGCATGGGCGCGCGCCGGGCGCGCGCCAGCCTCGGTGCGGCCCTGCTGCTTCTGGGCGGTCTCGCCGTGGCGGCCTCGGCTTTCGCGGTCCAGGCCGTGGCCAAGGAGCCGCCCGCGGCCGGCCTCGGCCCCTTCGTGGGGACCTGGAGCGGCGACTGGCCGCCTGACGAGAAGAACAAGGGGGAGGAGAAGAGGATGCGGGCCCTCGACCTGGAGGTCCGGCCCGACGGCCAGATCCTGGCGACCTGGTACCGGTATCAGAAGGCATCCGACGGCTCGACCCGCGTCGACAAGCGGACCTGGCCGGTGAAGGACTTCGAGACCGCGGGCCGCACCCTGACCCTCAAGGTCCGGGTCGAGGACTTCAAGTTCCGGGACAACCCGCCGGCTCCCGCGGATTTCGTGGAATCGCTCGAGCTGCAGGGCCGCGACGAGGCCGTGTTCCGGGTCCTCTCCAACTCCTACTTCGCCGCCGCCAAGAAGCGCGGCGAGCCGGTCCCGCCGCCCCCACCGCCGATTTCGATGAAGCGCGTTTCCTGATCCGGCCTTGAGCCTGGATGTGTCCCGACCGGGGAGACGTCTCCGGACGGGTGAGGTGTCGACGTATGAGCTGCCGCCGTCCCTGGAGGCGCCCCAGGGATGGCGGGTAGAGAACTTCAGTAGAGAGGCCGGAAGGCGTTCGAGACGATCTCGGCGAGGCGTTGCTCGACGCTGCGCCTCCTCCAGCTCTCGTAGGTGATTTCGCGGCAGCGTTCCTCGTCCGCGGCGAAGACCGCCTCGAGCCGCGCCCCGAAGCCGCGGTCGTAGAAGGCCAGGCTCTCCTCGGCGTTCTCGTGCAGCGAGCGCGCGTCGAAGTTGATCGAGCCGATGGTGCTGAAGACGCCGTCGATGACGGCGTCTTTGTTGTGCATCATCGTGCGGTTGTACTCGAAGATCCGGACGCCCGCGGTGAGGAGCTCGCCGTAGTGAAGGCGCGAGGCCATGCGCACGAGCGGCTCGTCGGTGTGCCGGCCGGGGACCATGATCCGCACGTCGACGCCGCGCCGCGCCGCTTGGATGAGCGCCTGGCGGATCTGCCGGGTGGGGACGAAGTAGGCGTTCTGGATGTGGATCGACTTGCGGGCCGACTGGATCGCCACGAAGTAGAGCATGGCGGCGAGCGAGGAGGAGTCGCCGCGCGACACCTTGATCGCCTGCGCCAGGACCTCTCCCGCCGGGGCGATCCGGGGATAGAACTTGTCGCCGGCCAGGATCTCGCCGGTCGTATACGTCCAGTCCTCGCTGAAGATCGCCTGCATCTGCGCCGAGACGGGCCCGGTGGCGCGCACCATCATGTCCCGCCACTCCTTTGGGTTGCGGGCGTCCCCGAGCCATTGGTCGGCGATGCAGAAGCCGCCGGTGAAGCTGACGGTGCCGTCGACGACCAGGATCTTGCGGTGGGTCCGCCGGGGGAGCTTGTGGAGGCTCCATAGCCGGATAGGGTGGTAGACGGCCGCCTTGACCCCCGCTCCCCGCATGCGGTCGAGGAGAGGCCCGGAGAATTTGCTGCCCGTGCCGTCCACCAGCACGCGCACCTCGACGCCCCGCCGTGCAGCCTCCATCAAAGCCTCGGCGAAGATCTTGCCCGCCCGGTCGTCCTTGAAGATGTAGGACTCGAGGTTGACCGTCACCTTGGCCTCGCGGATGGCGCCGGTCATGGCGGGAAAGATCTCGTCGCCGTTGTTCAGGATCTCGGCGCGGTTCCCCTCCACCATCGCGAAGCCGAAGGCGGAGAGCGAGCGGCGGAAGGCTTCGTCCTCCACGGCGAAGGGCTCGCCGTACCGGTAGACGCTCCGCTTGTCGAACCGGACCAGGGTGCAGGCCGACGCCTGGACGAGGAGCGCCAGGCCCAGGCAGCAGGCGAGGAGACGGCGACGCCGGACGCGCGCCTGCGGTCCCTGCGATCCTCCTTCCATGCCCTGCCCTCCTGCCCCTGGGAAGACGTGCATCGAAGTATCTCTTTTGGATTGAGAGGGGATGGAGCGGGAGACGGGATTCGAACCCGCGACCAACAGCTTGGAAGTCTCTCGGTTCTAAGACGCCCGAAGACGCTCAAGGGCGCTAACATCAATACTTCCAGTGATTTGGGACTTCCCTTCGGCGCCAGGGAAGGCTAAAATACGTCCGAAAGCGCCCCCGAGCGCGCCCCCCGCGCGCCCCCGGGAAGCAGAAAGGACAGCAAGCTCATGCCCCGCATCACCAAGCGCTTTGTGGATAGCCTCGTCCCTGGCCCCAAAGAGTTCGAGCACTGGGACGACCAACTCCCTGGCTTCGGCATCAGGATCAAGCCGAGCGGCGTCAAGACCTACGTCATCCGCTACCGCACGCCAAGCGGTCAGCGGCGCCTCAAGCTCGGCCGCCATGGGAAGCTCACTCCGGAGCAAGCCCGTAACCTCGCCAAGGCTCGCTTCGCGGAGATCGAGGCCGGGGGAGATCCATCCGCCGTTCGACAGAGCAACCGTGCCGCGCCGAATCTGCGCGAGTTGGCGGAGCGCTACCTGAAGGACTACGTGGAGGTCCACCATAAGGCGGGCACCGCGAAGGAAACGCGGCGGCTCATCGAGAAGAACATCCTCCCTCGTCTCGGGGACCGCAAGGTGCTGGACGTCTCCTATGAAGAGGTGTCCCGCCTCCACGGGGCGATGCGCGAGACCCCGATCGAGGCCAACCGGACGCTCTCGGCCTTTCGCGGCATGATGAACAAGGCGGAGAAGTGGGGATTGCGCCCACGGGGTACGAATCCTTGCCGGGACGTAGACCGCAACCCGGAGACCCTGCGAGATCGTCATCTTTCCTTCGAAGAGCTGTCCCGACTCGGCGCCGCTCTCAGGGAGGCGGAAGCGGACGGCAGTCTCCCCCTGGTAGCGATCCAGGCTATCCGGCTGCTCCTCTTAACCGGTGCTCGACTCGGAGAGGTTTTGACGTTGAAGCGTGCCTGGGTTGACCTTGAGGGCGGACGCCTGCACCTGGAAGACTCCAAGGTCGGGCCTCGGAAGGGGGTACGCGCCATCTACCTGGGCTCGCCCGCTATCGAGCTGCTCCGCTCCATCCCGCCGCACGGCGACAACCCCTACGTCTTCCCAGGTCGGCGCGAGGGCGCGCACTTCGTCGGCCTTCATAAGTGCTGGGAGCGGGTACGCGATCGGGCCGGGCTGGAGGACGCCCGCTTGCACACCTTGAGGCATACGTTCGCCACCGTGGGGGGCGGGATGGGGCTCTCCCCCATCTTCGTTGCGGGACTCCTCGGCCACCGATCCTGGGCGGCGGTGGCGGGGATCTCGGGTTTCGACGCCACTCAAAGGTACGTCCACGTTACGGCCAATCCGCTCCTCCAGGTAGCAGAGAAGATCTCCTCCCGTATCGCCCTCGCCCTGGAAGGGAACGAGGCCGCGATCCTGGCGTTTCCCGCCAGCAAAGCTTCTTAAATCCACCGAGGGGGGCGGCTATACGTCGCCTCCCTGTCCCCCCCTCCAGTCGGTTCAGGGCGAAATCCATGTCGCTGGCCGCAGGGCTGGCGATCCATCGGGGGTCCAGCCCGGCCTACAGGCTTCGGCTCTACGTTGGAGGGAGGGTGCTTTCCGTTGGAGTAGCAAGGGGCTCTCCGAGCTGCGGCCCTCGACCGGCGGTATTAGCCGTCGTCGGCGCCTTTTCGATCTGAGGGGCTTGCCCGAGCAGTGGTCTGCGTCGTAAATTAGCCTTACCGCGTCGGAGCGAGTGGCTCCGACGCGTAGGAAGTGCGAAGTGCCTGGCTCGGGTTTGATCTCGGATCAATCCGGGCGAGTCTCCTCGGGAGAGGGTTCGGCCCGCACGGCGAGCTTCCACCAGCATCGTGCCTCGGGGCGAGCTGGGACCAGAAGGATAGGTCCCGCTCGCCTTTTCGATTTTTGGAGCGGGACCCCGGATTTCCGAGGACTTGCTCCATGTTCACCGACTCTCCTCTTCTCTCCAACAACGAGGCCGCCACCTACCTCGGCCTCTCCCACCGTACCCTCCCTGGCCTCCGCCGTCGTGGCGACGGTCCTCCCTACGTCAAGCTCGGCGGGCGTAAGGTCGGCTATTTGAAGAGCGACCTTGACACTTGGCTAGAATCGCGGCGCCGCCTGAGCACCAGCGATCCGGGACCGCAGCAGAAGGACCGGGGGTGAAGCATGTTCGACACCCCTGACATCGACAGGCTTAAGGAAGTAGCAACACCCCAACGAGTCGCCGAGTCCCACGGCGTCAGCTTCAAGCCAGATGGCTCAGACCGGATAAAGGGCCGGTGCCCGATCCCCTCTCACGGTCCGCAGACCGGGGAGACGCCGCCCTTCACGGTCTACGAGGGTGGTGGCTGGAAGTGCTACGGCTGTACTGCCGGAGGAGGTGACGGTATCGACCTGGAACAGGCGATCACGGGAGCAGACTTCCCCACCGCTGTTCGGGCCTTGACCGAGAGGTTCGGCTTCCAGGTCAATGGGATCTCGGATCATGGCTCCCAGTTCCGTATCGCCGAGATCTACCCCTACCAGGACGAAGACGGCCAGCCCTTGTTCGAGGTCGTCCGCTTCCAGCCCAAAGATTTCCGCCAGAGACGACGGGGCGAGGACGGGAAGTGGATCTGGAACCTCAACGGCACCCGCCGCGTCCTCTACAAACTGCCCGAGGTAATTGCCGCCGTTGCGGCCGACGAGGCGGTCTGGGTAGTGGAAGGCGAGAAGGACGCGGACAACCTGATCCGATTGGGGCTCCCGGCGACCACGAACCCAGGGGGTGCCCTGAAGTGGCGGGAGGAGTATTCGGAGTCCCTTCGTGGCGCAAAGGTCGTGATCTTGCCCGACAACGACCAGCCCGGCCAGCAGCACGCCGAGCAGGTCGCCCGCTCCCTCGCTGGCGTTTCAAAGGAGATCAAGATCATCCGGTTACCGGGTCTCCCGGAGAAGGGGGACGTTTCCGACTGGATCGCGGAGCGGGAGGAGGACGGCAAATCTCCGGAAGAGATCCGGGCCACTCTCCGGTTCCTGGCCAACCAGGAAGCCCCCTGGATCGCGGAGTCGGGAGAGGGTTCTGGCGCCGCCTCCCCTTTCCGCGCTTATCGCGCTTATCGCGCGGCGTCGGACTGGCCTCAACTCGGAGAAGAAGCGTTCTACGGGTTGGCTGGTCGATTCACGCGGGCGTTGGAGCCCCACACCGAGGCCGATCCGGCGGCGATCCTTCTTCAGTTCTTGGTCGCCGTCGGCAACCTCATCGGCCGGACGGTGTACTTCACCGTCGAATCCGACCAGCACTTCCTGACCGAATTCGTCGCCTTGGTCGGCGACTCCGCGAAGGCCCGTAAGGGCACCGCCGCTGGGCACGTCCGGCGGCTCCTTCGGGAGATCGACCCAGAGTGGGAACTGAGTCGAGTAGTCGATGGCCTGAGCACCGGCGAGGGGTTGATCGCCGCAGTCGCCGATCGGGAAACTGAAGAGGAAGTTGACGACCTCACCGAAGACGATAAGCGCCTCCTGGTCCTACAAGGTGAGCTCGCGGGGACCCTACGGGTGCTCGCTCGGCAGGGCAACATTCTCTCCCCGGTCCTCCGTAACGCTTGGGACGGCCGGCCACTGCGTACCCTGACCAAGAACAGCCCCCTCCGCGCCACCGGCGCCCATATCAGCCTGATCGGGCACATCACAGCCGAAGAGTTGGTGAAGCACCTCGACGCAACCGAGGCGGCTAATGGCTTCGGCAACCGGTTCCTCTGGGCGCTCGTCCGGCGGTCGAAGACCCTCCCGGAGGGCGGTATGGCCCATCGCCTCGACTTCAGCCCCTTTGTCGAAGAGATGCGGGAGGTCTCCACCTTTGCTCGGGTGAAGCGGGAGCTTCGTCGGGACGAGGCGGCCAGGGCTCTATGGGCTGAGGTCTACGGTCCCCTCTCCGAGGGGAAACCCGGCCTCTTCGGGTCCCTGGTCGCGCGGGCGGAAGCCCACGTCATGCGCTTGGCGGCGATCTACGCCGTCCTCGACAGGTCGAGCTTCATCACAAGGGATCACTTGGTCGCCGCGCTGGCGGTGTGGGCCTACTGCGAACAGTCCGCCCTGTACCTGTTCGGAGATCGGCTGGGCGATACCGTAGCGGAAAGGATCTGGACGGCACTCCGCGATGCTCCGGGAGGACTGACCCGGAGCCAGATCCGGGGCCTGTTCAGCGGGCACGAGGAGTCCTCTCGCCTGGATCAGGCTCTCGCCTCTTTAGCCGCAAGGGGTTGGGCCCGGTGCGAGACCCTGAGGACGGCTGGGCGCTCGAAGGAGGTCTGGTTCTCTGCCGCCAGCGCGAAAAGCGCGGAAAGCGCGGAAGGGGTAGCCGAACCAGCAGTCGCATCTCCGCCTGCTTCCTCTGGAGCGCCTAACGGTCGTGAAGAGGGTTCGCTCCTCGTTGCGGCCCCTCCCAGCCAATCTCCGCCTACACCGATCGTCCGCGACGACGGGAACGAGGAGTTCTTGCTATGAACGTCGCATGGGCGCTCGTTGCGGATCTAGAGCCGAGAGGCGCGCTCTTCGAAGACCGAGGTAGGGATCTGGGGGTAGTCGCGCCACCGGGTTTGTTGAAGCCCAAGGAGGTGGAAACCCTCCGGGCCCACAAGAACGAGCTACTGGCCTTCCTGCGCTCTTGGCCTCCTGAGAGCGCGGACTATGTTCAACGGTTCGGCCGTCCGGAGGCGCGGCTCTACCCGCTCATAAACCAGCGCGTCTCAACGCTCCACAACGGGGACGGTGTTCTCGTTTCGGTCGTAGCTGAACAAGCGGCGGTTGTGCTGGACAATACCCCCGGCCGGTGCGCCTTCCTCCCTTGGCGGGAAATTGCTCCCCTCGCAGTAAAAGGGAGGACCGATATCGCAACTTAGGAAGATACTTCGAAACCTTAACTGCAAGTTGGTCGAGAAACGGACTGTCGGTGAACAGACTTCAGCGCCATACCGAGCTACGAACGCACGAATAAAATATGAGCTAGATATTCGATGCTCTACACTGAGGAGAGCTTACCAAGCAAGGCGAGATTCGTACTCAGCGTGTTCACGCAAGGCAGCTTGCGCCAACATTGAATCACCCATCGCTTTCTAACTGCGAAATCTCGGCCAAGAAAGATCGCCTTGACCAAAGGCGACCATAGATCTCAGGCTGCAAAAGCCCAAGCGCATCAAGAAGATAAACTTCATTCGCAATCTCGGAGCACTTTTCTGTCAATGCCGCTGGAATATGAACCGAAATTTCTGGATTTTGGAATAAATATTGGCATGCCTCGCAATTTCCCCCGAACTCATTCGGAGCAGGAACTTTTATTCCATATTGCATGCCAATGTGTTCCACAATCGCATACGGCCCGCGCAGGTAAAGCCAGTTAAGTAAGGCCGACTCTGAGGCGCGATTTATGGCAGCGTTAAGCTCACCTCCAGTGATATCTTCGGCAACGGTGAGCGCCTCAGTGTTCGGAATAACGCCACAACACGCGAGAAGCTTTCCTTTTGCACTTACAGTCGGACCCGTAAGTACATAGGGACAAGGTCCCACAGCCCTCTGTTCGTGCAGGTCACTAGGCCCCAAGCTTTCGGCTGCTCTACCTGTCAAGTTAACAGCAGACTGGACCGTGACTGCCGGATCATCCTCCGCTAAAGCTAGAGCGGCCCTAACCCGGGCTGCTGTCCAACGTGACTTAGCATAGACAACAGTATTTACGGCGACACTGATACCCAGCCGTCGTGCGGACCAAAAGACAGTATTGATTCTTTCAAATGGCACATACTCCTCATGGAAATCATCCCAGCTAATAGACAATTCATTTAAGCCGACGTCGGCCACTTGCTTGAGTCTCTCAGAAGCACTTGCCTGGCTTGTTCCAAAGTATGCACTTGTAACGATTCTTGTGCGGAAGCCGCGATCCGAAGCGAGTCGCACAAGTCGGACCAAGTCACGCCCAAGCAAAAATGGCTCACCGCCGGTGAATGCAACCAAGCGCACGCTCGTCTTGTCGATAGCCTCAATCAACTCTTCGGCTCTCGATGTAGATAGCTGGTCACGATTTGAAGGGCTGGAGCTAAAGCAACAATGCGAGCAAGAGAGCGGACACGTATAGGTCACGTGTATTGCGAAGCTCTTAGGAACTATCATAAAGTTGCTACCAATCAGAATGCAACAGCAACCTTGCTGCTTGCCACTGAATATGCCCCTTCGGCAACCGCCCAAAGAGTTGCTGCTTGCGGGTTAATGGGCTGTGGATTTTTGAGGAGATCCTTTAGATCATTCAAATCATTGATTCCAACAAGTTTGTTCTTCAAGGCCGCAGCAATATCTGGATCTAGCTTCAAGTCAAACCCTGATGCAAATCCCTCTGGGTCGTCGGCGAATGCACGGAAACCCTCCGGCTTAGCCAAGGCTTTATTTAGTTCAAAGTTGAGCTTTGAAGGCTTTTTCAGGTCAACTTGACGCCCATCAATAACTAACGCAAGTTCTTTTGCAGGAATCTCAGCCACTTGATCCTCCTAAACGGTTGTATCGTTCACTCTTTGCTTTTTGGTAATGGGTCAATGTGCACATGCCTATCAACATGTGCGGCAACAAAGAAACTCTAATACAAACTTATCGGTACTACAAGAGATTTGGCTAGAGATTGTGTATGGCGAAAGAAGTCTGGGAAGGCAGAGACGACCCCGGAAAGGGCGCAAAAGTCTATTGAGAAATAACTACTAGAATTCTCCAGCCTTTGTGTCGGGGCTTTGTCACTCACGGATGTGCCCGCGTTTCTGTAGGTTGGGTACCGAAAGAGGCTCGGGGCAGCCGTCCCATTCTGTGGGCTACTAGCCGCCCCCGGGTCTCACTTGTTGTCTACAAGATCGTAGAGCCGGAAAATCTCCTGTAGCCGCCCCTGGTCGGGAGCACCCTGGACGACCTTCTCGGGGTCCGTTTCGTCCCAATTGATCCTGAGGGGCATCAACTCCGCCGCAAGCATCGCGCAATCCTTCTGCCGAGAAAGGGTGACAAGAATGCGACGAGTGGGGAGGTGGACCAGGGAGAATCGCGTGTAGGGGCCTGCCGCATCGGGTCCGCAATAAGAGCCACGGAAGATCCCGAACGGATAATAGGTGCGGCCCTTGATCTCGACCTCGTAATGCTCTCCCCTGCCATCCGGCTGTACCAAGACCCGGAGATAGCTTCCAGACCATGCCAGCGGGAGTGCCTTGCCGGCCTTCCCGATCTCTTCAAGGTAGGCGTCTGCGGTTCGTGCGAGCCATGACGATACCGACCCCCAGGCCTGGAGATGTGCGGCGGCTCTCCAGCGCTCCGCTTGCTCGCGGTTGGCGAGGACGGTAAAGCTTATGGGGCTCTCTGTAGGCCACCCCATGGCTACGCCTCCCCCCGCCAGAGGCCAAGCTCCGCCTCCAGGCGATCCGCCTGCCGCCCAAGCTCGCGGGCCACCTCGCCGCCCTGCTTCGCGAGATGCTCTTCATGGCGGCTCTTGTGGTCCGTTTCCGGCCCGGCCCATTCGGAAAGAAACCCCTGGAGGTAGCGCATGTCCGCTATGGCAGCGCGTAAGCTTGCCCGGAGTAGCCCTTCGGGCTGATTCGGCCAGAAGCGCCAGTATTCGAGGATGAGAGTGTGCAGCAGCTCCCCCAAACCGCGAAGTGTGGCGTTTGCGATGGGATCGGCGATGTAGACCAGGAACGTTTCCCGGAAGGCGGGATAGTCCTCGAAGCGGGCGGGGTCGATGATGGGAGGGACGGCAGGGGGCGGCTCCGGTGGGTCTGAAGGGAGGCCGGGAGGAACAGGGGGTGGGGCGGGCGCAGGTGTACACTCCGACACTAGCTCGGCATCATAAGAAAGCCACGTCCTGGTGGCAGGTCGCAGCGATGCTTGGGCCCGAGCCGACACAGCTTGCGATCCCCTCCGAAGGGGCGATGCTTAGGTTGATCGAGAGACCTGGGCATCCGGCCCCAACGGAG
>DASWME010000145.1:0-5806 GCA_036399915.1 Thermoanaerobaculia bacterium | reverse complement strand
CGCGGTAGATCTCCCGCGCGCGGCCGCTCTGGCCCAGCTCCTCGAGAGCGCGGGCCTGCCAGTAGCGTCCCCGCTGCGCGTCGCCGTCCTCGGGGTAGACCTCGGCGAGCACGGCCCAGTAGCGCACGGCGTCCGGCAGGCTGCCGGCCTGGTACTTCTCCCAGCCGCGCTCCCACAGCTCGGCGGCGCCGGTCTCGTCGCTGGGATCGACCCGCCGCAGCAGGCGCAGGGTGTCCACGGCGGGCTCGAAGAGGCCGGCCGCGAGGAAGTCGCGGTAGAGCTGCCGCAGCGAGTCGTCCGAGAGCTGCAGCCTGGTGTGCGAGCGCACCAGCCGGGCCAGGTAGACCGACGCCGTGTCCGGATCGCCCGCCTCGGCCGTGGTCAGCACCCGCTGCCAGTCGAGCGACGCCCGCTCCCCGGTGTCCGAGGGCACGAGGGTGCCCAGCAGGGCCCAGGCTTCCTGACCCGCGCCGGCCCGGGTGAGGGCCCGCGCCTTGAGCAGGCGCCACTCGAAGCCGCGCTCCGGCTCGGGGATCTCCTCCAGCGTACTGATCGCCGCCCGCACGCTGTCGGCGTCGAGGAACGACTCAGCCCGGCGCAGGATCTCCTGCGGCGAGAGCAGGCGCTGCCAGTCGAGATCGCCGTCCAGGGCGCGGAAGGCGCGCACGGCCTGCACGGCGCTGGAAGAGAGGGGAGCGTCCACCAGGAAGCGGCGGCCGGCCTCGCGCTGGACCTCCGAGTCCGCGAGCTCGGCGCCGATCTTCCAGGCCAGCTTCTCCAGCTCCTCGGCCGCGTCGCCCTCGACCCCGGTCCGGCGGGCCTCGGCGATCAGATCGAGGGCGGCCCGGGGCTGGCCGTCCCCGGCGGCCAGCTCCGCGGCCTCCAGGAAGGCGAGCGGCCGCAGCGGCGAACCCGTGGCCTCGGCGATCAGGCGGGCGTAGGTGGCGCGGGCGAGCTGGCGCTCGCCGCGCCCGGCGGCGTCTCGGGCCAGCAGGTAGAGGCGCCAGTCCTCGACCGGTCCGTCCGGGGCCGAGGCGGCCGCCAGGAGCTGCCCGGCGAGCGCGGTCTCGCCCGCCTCATGCGCGTAGAGGCCGGCCACGACCCGCGCTTGCGCCGCCTGGCCGGGGTGCTCGGCCGCGACCTCCGCGAGCTTCTGGCGGGCTTCTTGCAAATCGCCCTGCCGCAGGGCCTCGGCGGCCTTCGAGTAGAGATTCTGGGATTGGGTGGGGGATTGCCGCCAGGCCCCCTCCGGCCTCACCACCAGCGAGGCGGCGGGCTCGGGAAAGCTGACCACCTTGGAGACGGTGAACAGAGAGGAGACGATCAGGAAGAGGACGACAATAGAGCGGACCTTCGACATGTTCATGGGCGGACCACACCTCCGGACCGACTAGGGATTGCTACTGCACGGTTGTAAGACACCCCGAGGCCGCCCACAGCCTCAGGCCTTTGCACGTCGGGTCGGGTTTCCCCACTGCCCTCTAACAACCCAGTATGAGGGCTCATTCCCTCTTCGTCTACCCGTTTTGCACAGATTTTTGGTCTTCGCGGCCGGTTTCCGTCCTCCCCGTACCGCTTTTTGTAAGTTTTCCCAAGCGAGCCGGCCCGGCGCGGGGTCCTTGACCTGAGGTTCACGTCGCTTGCCCCGCAGGGCAGGCCGCTTGACCTTCAGGTCACGTCGATGACCTGAGGTTCACGTCGCTTGCCCTGAGGGGCAGGCCACTTGCCCTGAAGGTCATGCCGCTTGCCCTTTGGGTCACGTCCATGACCCGAAGGGCAAGCGCATTGCCACGAAGGTCAGGCCGCTTGCCCTTCAGGTCAGGCCACGCGTTGGGTGGCCGAGATCCGCCCGTGGCCTTCGCGCTCCGCTATGATTCCCCGGTCCTGACCGGCGGGGAGCCGCCCCGCCCGGGTGAAAACGGTCTCCAAGGGAAAGAGGTGTCGATGGTACGTCGTCGGGATCGCGATGGAAGGGCAGCCGCGGGTTGCTTCATGCGCGTGTTGCTGGTGCTGGCTCTGCTGTTCGTCGCCGTGCTGGCCTTCGCCGGCTTCTACTCGGGGGCCGCTCCCCAGGTCACGGTCAAGCCCACCCTGCCGGGCATCGGCCGCCGGACGCCGGTGCGCGTGCGCATCGAGTACCCGCAGCGGGTCGAGAGGGTGCGGGTCGAGGTGCTCCAGAACGCGGACACCAAGCCGGTGCTGGAGAAGACGTTCGCGCCGCAGCCGGCGTGGAAGCTCTGGGGCGCGCCGCCGCCGGTCGAGCTGACGGCCGAGGTCGGCCGCGAGACGGTGAAGGGCTTAAGGGCCGGCGACGCCACGGTGCGGGTGACCGCCGAGCGGGCGGGGACGCTGTTCCGGCGGCCCGAGCCGGTGGTGGCGGAGGTCAAGCTGCCGGTGCGCCTGGCACCGCCGACGCTGCAGATCGTCTCCAACTTCCACTACGTCAACCAGGGGGGCTCGGAAGCCTTGGTCTACCGGGTGGGCGAGGGCGCGGTGCGCGACGGCGTGCGCTCGGGCGACTGGTGGTTCCCCGGCTTCCCCATGCCGGGCAACGACAAGCAGCTCCGCTTCGCCCTGTTCGCGGTGCCCTACGACATGGGGGACGTCTCGCGCGTGCGGCTCATCGCCCAAGACGAGGTGGGCAACCGCGCCGAGGCCGCCTTCATCGACAAGTTCACCCCCCGGCCGGTGCGCACGGACACCATCGAGGTCACGGACGCCTTCATGAACAAGGTCGTGCCGGAGATCCTCTCGCAGTCGCCCGAGATCGAGGACAAGGGGGACCTGCTCGCGAACTACCTCGAGATCAACCGCGACCTGCGCCGGAAGAACGCCCAGACGCTCAGGGAGCTGGGCGCGAAGTCGGAGCGGAGGTTCCTCTGGAACCAGCCGTTCCTGCCGATGATCAACACCGCGATCACGGCGGCGTTCGCCGACCGGCGGACGTACGTCTACAACGGCAAGAACATCGACCAGCAGGACCACCTGGGGTTCGACATGGCCTCGGTGGAGCGCGACGCCATTCCGGCGTCCAACAGCGGCCGGGTGGTGCTGGCGCGGTTCTTCGGGATCTACGGCAACGCCATCGTGATCGACCACGGCTACGGGCTGCAGAGCCTGTACGGGCACCTCTCCTCGCTCGCGGTCAAGGAGGGCCAGATGGTCCAGCGCGGCCAAGAGCTGGGCCGTTCCGGCCAGACCGGCCTCGCCGGCGGCGACCACCTCCACTTCACGATGCTGCTCCAAGGCCTCGCGGTGACGCCCGTCGAGTGGTGGGACCCGCACTGGATCCAGGACCGCGTGGCAAGGAAGCTCGGGGCCGCGCTGCCGTACCAGGAGTCGCCCGGGGCGGCGGCTACAGCACCAGCGCGTAGCCGATCTTGAGGAACAGCGTCCGGTCCTTGCGGGTCAGCTCGTCCGGCACGAGGTCGTTCGCCGCGTTGTCGTTGTAGCCCAGGAAGAGCACCGTCTGCGGATTGAGCTTGTAGGCGAAGAGGAGCTGGCTGAACAGGTCCCTGCTCGCGCCTGTCCCTGGGGCCGCGGTGTAGAGCCGGGTGCGGTCCACGTCCTCGTACTGGAGGATGGCGCGGACGAAGGTGCGCAGGTTGAGCTGGTAGACCGTGCGCAGCTCCGTGAGGTTGGCCGTGAAGAGCCGGCCGCCCGCCACGGTGAGCTTCTGGTAGTGGTGGTTCACCCCCACGCGCAGCTTCTTGCCGAAGTCGTAGCTGACCGCAGGGTCGAGGCGGACCTGCCGGGCCGCCCGCGAGTGGACGAAGTCGATGGCGTCGCCGAAGGTGCCGCCCAGCTCCAGGTACAACGCGCCGGTGGGCCGCATCTCCGTATAGACATTGAGGAACGTCTGGTCGTAGGTGACGCCGTCCCAGAAGCGGTCGCGCCGGCCGCCATCGAGCGAGTAGTAGGACTGGAGCGGCCCGGAGAGGTTCACCCAGACCTCCAGCTCCCGCTCCAGCACCGTGTCGTTGGCGTCCCGCGTCAGGTCCCAGTCGCCGCCGGCCGCGAAGCGCGTGTACCAGGCGTCTTTCTTCTCCGACCACCAGGTGTGCTCCAGGCCGGCCAGGTCGAAGGAGTAGCCGACGCGCGGCATGAACCCCAAGTCGGCGCGGAAGCCGCGGCTGAGGACTTCGCGGCGGGCGTACCAGCTCCAGTGGCGCGAGGAGTGGTCGTAGCCGAGGCGCCAGGCCGAGCCGTCGAAGGAGTCCGCGGCGAGCTCCGAGCGCGAGCTTAAGGCCTGGAAGGTGATGCGGTCGCTGGTCGTCGGGCGGAAGAGCCCGTCGAGGCCGAAGACGTCGTTCGCGTAGCCGCCGTCCCCCTGGCGGTGGGTCGCCAGCGCGCCCAGCATGGACGACTTGCCGAGGTCGCGCCGGTAGCGCAGGGCCGCGTCGGTGCTGCCGCCGTCGAGGGAGCCGAAGCTGGACGACTGGCTGCCGGGCAGGAGGAGGTTTGTCTGGTCGTCCTCGGCCACGAAGACGCCGAGGCCGTTCTTGCCCTCCTTGCCGGTGAGCTTCACGCCCCAGGTGGGGTCCGCCACGGTGCGGGTGTAGACGGCCTGGAGAGGAGTCGTGAAGAAGTCGGCGCCCTCGAGGAAGAACGGCCGCTTCTCCGGATAGAAGAGGGCGAAGTCGGTGTTGACGTCGAGCTGGGCCGCGTCCGCCTCCACCTGGGAGAAGTCGGGGTTCAAGGCCCCCGAGAGGATCAGGTTCGGGGTGATCCCCCAGCGGGCCGTCACGCCGAGGTCGGACTCCACGTCGCCCCCCGCGAGGCTGCGCGAGCCGTCGGGCCGGACGTCGGTGCGGTGGGCCGTGGCCGTGGGGTCGAACTCGAGGTTGCGCCCCGGGGTGGCCCCCGCGAAGCCGGTGACCTTGGGGAGCTGGCAGAGGAGGCAGGGGTTGTCGGGATCGAGGGGCATGGTGGCGATCTGGTGCCGTAGGCTCCGCGGGTAGGAGCGGAAGGCGAGGATGCCCCAGGTCTGCTCGCCGCCGGAGCGCTGGAAGCGCAGCGAGTTGAAGGGGATCGCCATCTCCACCGTGTAGCCGGTCTCGTGGATGCGCCCGGCCGAGCTCCAGATGGCATCCCAGGCGGGGTCCTCCTTATTGTCCGACGCCTCGGACATCGCGAGGTCCATCTGCACGCCGTGGGGGTTCACGAACAGCTCGTAGCCGCGGCGCTCGTCGTTGAAGGTGTCGAGCATGAGGCCGACGAAATCATCACGGTAAGGCGTGTCGCGGTCGGTGAGATGGGCCCGGATGTCCTTGGGAGACGGGTCGTCGCAGCGGAAGGCGGCGTAGAGCTTGTTTTCGTCGTAGAGCAGGTACGCCGTGCCGGCCACCGGCGCGGGCAGGTTCTTGCCGGGATCGATCTCGACGCTGAGGGGCAGAGCCAGGGCGTGGCTCCAGGCTTCCTCGTCGATCTTGCCGTCGACGGTGATCGCCGATTGCGCCCGCGGGATCTGGTAATGGGGCCGCTCGGCCGGAAGGGGGATCGAGTCTGCAGCCGCGAAGGCGGCGCCCGCGAGGCCGAGGAGCAGGGCCAGGCCGAGGAGGACGGTGCGGGTCGGGGAGAACTGGAGATTCATCTACGGTCCCTCCGGCGGAGCATCACAATCGAGTTCTACTACGGAGGTAGAAGTCGATGTGTTTCAACCGGAGGAGCCGGTGGTGGAGAGGAGCTTTCTCTCCTCAGCTCAGCCCCAATGCGTTCAGGGAGGAGGCTGCGCCGACACGAAGGCTCAACTCGGTGAGCTCCTCGATCGAGTCGATCGCGTCCAACCGCCGCCGGACCTCCTCGG
>DASWME010000144.1:0-55972 GCA_036399915.1 Thermoanaerobaculia bacterium | reverse complement strand
AGCCGCTCCCTGGCCGTCTTCCTCGGGCCGGTCGAGCCGGTCGATCCGGCGGCCGTGGAGCCCCTCGCGCGGGCGTTCTCGGCCGCCGCTTCCGCCTATGCCGGGAGCGGCTCCCCCATCTTCCTGCTCTCCGCCGCGGCGGCCCTGGCGGCCGCAGGGGGGTGGGACGACCCGCGCTCCGGCCTCCCTTGGGGAGTGGCGGCGGCGGCCGTCCTGCGCTCGCTCGAGCTGGAGGAGGGGACGGCGGCCGAGAGGCGGGCCCGGCTGGCCCTCGCCGAGGCGCTGCTCGAAGCGCCTGCCCTGCGCCTGCGGGGGATCGCCCCCGAGCGGATCCTCGAGGGGCTCGTGTCTCGCCACCTGGCGTGAGCCTCACCTGTAGAGGAGGGGATGGGCGGCTGTGCTAAAATATTTATTCGTTTTTTGGAATTCGCCCTGGCTACGATCTGTTCCACCCTCCGATACCCTATCGTCGTCCACCGAAAAAGGAGTCCCGACCCATGAATGTACTTCGCCGTAAACCGCTGATCCCGGGCGTACTGGTCCTCTTCTTCGCCCTGGGCGTCTGGCTGCCGGCCTGCTCGGCGCAGGACAAGAAGATGGAGGCCAAGATGTCCACCGGCTCCAGCCAGGTGCTCGCCGTCGTCAACGGCAAGCCGATCACGGAAGCCGACGTCCGCAAGAGCTCCGAGGAGCAGTTCAAGGCCCTGGAGCGCGAGTACCAGCAGAACCTCCACCAGCTCCTCGAGAACTCCCTGCAGCAGGCCGTGCAGGACCAGCTCCTCCAGGCCGAGGCCACGGCCCGCGGCGTCACCAAGGAGCAGCTCCTGGCCGAGCTCAAGCCCGCGGCGGTGACCGACGCCGACGTGGACGCCTTCTACGAGCAGAACAAGGCCCAGATCCCGCGCCCCAAGGAGCAGGTCGCGGCCCAGATCAAGTCGTACCTTGAGCAGCAGGGGCAGCAGAAGTCCCGCCAGGAGTTCTTCAGCAAGCTGGAGGACAAGTACAAGGTCGAGTACAAGCTGGAGCCGATCCGCGTCGACGTGGCCGCCAACGGTCCGTCCAGGGGCCCCGCGAACGCTCCGGTGACGATCGTCGAGTTCTCCGACTTCCAGTGCCCGTTCTGCTCGCGTCTGACCCCGACCCTCAAGCAGGTCGAGGAGAAGTACGGCAACAAGGTGCGGATCGTCTTCCGCCAGTACCCGCTGCCGTTCCACCAGAACGCCCAGAAGGCGGCCGAGGCCTCGCTGTGCGCCGCCGACCAGGGCAAGTTCTGGGAGATGCACGACGCGATGTTCGCCAACCAGCAGGCCCTCGGGGTCGACCAGCTCAAGGCCAAGGCGGCCGAGCTGGGTCTCAAGGCCGATCAGTTCAACCAGTGCCTCGACTCGGGCAAGCACGCCGCCACCATCCAGGCCGACATGAAGGAAGGCTCGGCGGCCGGCGTCAGCGGTACCCCGGCCATGTTCATCAACGGCCGCTTCATCTCCGGCGCCGTGCCGCTGGAGCAGGTCACCATGGTGATCGACGACGAGCTGCGCCGCAAGGGGCAGAACACCGCGTCGCGGTAAGTGCGCAGGCAGCGGGGATCCACCGGAAGGGCGGCCTGCGGGCCGCTCTTTTCGTTTGGGTATAGTCTTCCCCATGCCCGGAGACCTCCCCCCTGACGAGTTCCGGTCCGCGATGCACCGCGTGGCCGACCTGGTGGCCGACTACCTCGAAGGGGTCGGCGACCGCCCCGTGCTCCCCCCGGTCGCCCCTGGCGAGGTGCGGCAGGTGCTGCCGGCCTCCCCTCCGGAGGAGGCGGAGCCGGTGGACACCATCCTCGACGACTACCTGCGGGTCGTCGAGCCGAACCTCACCCACTGGAACCATCCCGGCTTCCTGGCCTACTTCGCCATCACCGGCTCGGGTCCGGGCATCCTGGGCGAGACGCTCGCCGCGGCGCTGAACGTCAACGCCATGCTCTGGCGCACCTCGCCCGCCGCCACTGAGCTGGAGGAGCGGGTCTGCGAGTGGCTGGGGCAGATGATGGGCCTGCCCGGCGAGCTCCGGGGGCACATCAACGACACCGCTTCCTCGAGCAGCCTGGTGGCCCTCGCCGCCGCCCGCCACCGCCTGCCCGGGACCGACGTGCGGGTCAAGGGCCTCTCGGGCCGCCCGGAGCTGCCGCCACTCACCGTCTATGCCAGCGATCAGGCCCATTCCTCGATCGACAAGGCGGCCATCGTCCTCGGCGTCGGCCAGGAGAACGTGCGCCGGATCGCTAGCGACGGTGCCTTCCGTCTGTCCGTCCCGGCCCTCGCCGAAGCCATGACCAGCGACCGCGCCGAGGGGCGGCTGCCCATGGCGGTGGTGGCCACCGTGGGCACGACCTCCACCACCAGCGTCGATCCCGTTCCCGAAATCGCCGACCTCTGCGCCCGGGAGGGGGTCTGGCTCCACGTGGACGCCGCCTACGCCGGCGCGGCCGCGATCTGCCCGGAGTACCGGCGGCTCATGCCTGGGCTCGACCGGGCGGACTCGCTGGTGGTCAACCCCCACAAGTGGATGTTCACCCCGGTGGACTGCTCGGTGCTCTTCGTGCGCGACCCCGCGCTGCTCAAGGCCGCCTTCTCGCTGGTGCCGGAATACCTGCGGACGGAGGAGGCCGAGGTGACCAACCTGATGGACTACGGCTTCCAGCTCGGCCGCCGCTTCCGGGCCTTGAAGCTCTGGATGGTGATCCGCGCCTTCGGCGCCGCGGGCCTGCGCGAGCGCATCCGCGAGCACTGCGCCCTGGCCCGGGAGCTGGCGGCCCGCATCGAGTCCGATCCGCGCTTCGAGCTGGCGGCGCCGGCGCCCTTCAGCGCCGTCTGCTTCCGCGCCCGGGTGGACGGCCCGCCGGGAAGCCAGGACCGCTTCAATGAGCGGCTCCTCGCCCGGCTCAACGCCGCCGGCCCGTTCTTCCTCTCCCATACCGTTCTCCAGGGCCGGTACACGCTCCGCGTGGCGGTGGGCAACGTGCGCACCACGCGCGAGCACGTCGAAGCCCTCTGGGACCTGCTCGGCCGGTCCGTGGACGCCCTGGGGGAGGAGGCGGCGTGAACAGCGCCTATCCCTTCATTCCCTATCGCCCGGAGCGGCTGCCCGCGGAGGAGATGCTCCGGCGGGCACATTCCTTCTACGAGGAGATGGACCGCCGCCGCAGCGTCCGCTTCTTCTCGCCCGAGCCGGTGCCGCGGGAGCTGATCGAGATCGCCATCCGCACCGCCTCGACCGCCCCGTCCGGCGCCCACCGCCAGCCCTGGAAGTTCGTCGTGGTGAGCGATCCGGGCGTCAAGCGCGAGATCCGCATCGCCGCCGAGGCCGAGGAGTACGAGAGCTACGTGGGCGGCCGCATGCCGCCGGAGTGGATCGAGGCCCTGGCGCCCCTGGGCACCTCCTGGGAAAAGCCGTTCCTGGAGACCGTGCCCTGGATTGTGGTGGTGTTCGAGGAGATGTACGCCATCGGTCCGGACGGCCGCAAGCGGAAGAACTACTACCCCAAGGAGAGCGTGGGGATCGCCTGCGGCCTGTTCATCGCCGCCCTGCACCACATGGGGCTCGCCACCCTCACCCACACGCCGAGCCCCATGGCCTTCCTCTCCCGCATCCTGAACCGCCCGCCCAACGAGAAGCCCTTCATCCTCTTCCCCGTAGGCTATCCCGCGCCGGACGCCGAGGTGCCGGATCTGAAGCGAAAGCGATTGGAGGAGATCTCCATCTGGTATTCGGAACCGTAGGGGCGCGCAGCATGCTGCACCCCTACACCTGCGGGATGCCCCAGCGACGGACATTGCCATAGGCGACCGTGGGTGACTCTGCTGTTACAAGCCCTCCTTGGAGAGGGGGATGTGGTCCTGGTGGCGTACCGTCCCAGGATACGTCCGGAGGATCTGAAGAGAGGATATTACCCTCTTTTTACCCCCATTTGAGGGGGTATTACCCTCTTTTCCGCCAAGCGGCGCCAAGCCCCATGCCGAGGCACTCCACCCTCCCTTCCTTCTGGAGGCGGCGAAGAACCTGCCGGACCATGTCGCGGCTCACTCCAGGGGAGGCCCTCTCCAACTCGCCCAGCGTGAACTCGCCGGGAAAGGCGGCTACCGCGGCCTCGACCAGAGCCGTCTTGGCTCGTGGGCGCTCTGGGAATCCGGCGCGCTCTTCGAGTGGTTGTTGGAATTTCAGCCGGTTCAGGCGAACCGACTGAAATTCTCCCTTGACAGTTTCCCGCGAACGTAAAACAATTGGGTTCTATAGCAACACGGGCCATGTGCAACCACCGTTTATGGGAACGGGGGTTGCATAGCTGTCCCGCAACGAGGGGCGATTCCGCACCGTATAAGGGATACGGGGGCGGGTACCGCCCCCGCCGGTGCTGCCAGAATGGCACGACACCCCTCAGTTATGATCGGGGTTGTCGCTAAGTCCCCGCTCTTTTAGAAGGGGCGCGGGAGTCTTGCACACTTAGGGACCGGAAAGGAGGAGGTCTACATGGCCACAGTTGAGATGGTGCCAAAGCACGCTCTCTCATTCCGGGAGTTTGTACGTCTGTCCGAGCACCAGCGTCGGGCGTTAGGCCAAGTCGCCATCATACCCCCACAGCTCGGCACGCCCGGCTTTGGATGCGTCATCACGGAGAAGCCGGTTTTCGTGCAGCGCGCCTCTAAGGCGCTCCGTGTCGTCAAAAAGCGCAAGCGCAACTCGAAGCGCCCCAAGAGATGACGGAGAAACACCAGCCGCCGCTTCCAAGCCCTGACGTAGTACGCGATCTTGTCAAGGTAGGTGTCGAACAAATCAGGGTGCGGAAGCAAGAGCTGGACTTAGAGGAGAAGGAAAGTCAGCGCCAGTACGAATTCGCCAAAGAGGCGCTTAAGGTACAAGCAGAGGACCGACGCGATGCCCGAAAATACCGGCGGAAACGATCCGTCGATAGATACATCTTTGTAGGAGCTCTGTTCCTCGTAGGCGTAACTTTCATCCTTTGGCTTTCCTACTTGGGCAAAGATGAACTTGCCAAAGAGATCTCCAAGTTGGCAGCTACATTTGTCGCTGGTGGCCTCTCGGGCTATGGCCTAGGGAGGCTCCGTAATCGCCGTGATGTCGAACGCGGCGAGGACAGTGACGATGACGACAGTGAGACCAGCACTTAGCTGAGATCCTACGCGGCAGCACCGACCACGGCTTCCGCTCCGCTCTTAGACCAGCTCTCCTAGGCTTCAGGAGCCACTTCCAGATTGTGCTCTGCAAGTTCCAGGTAGGTGCGCACGCGGGCCAAATGAGCCCTGGGATGACCCGTGGGGGCGACCGAGCAACTCCTAATACCCCACTACCTTCGCGAGGGCCGGTTGCGCCCCCCGCCGGGGCCGGTCGCGCCCTCGCGGGGGCGGTCTACGCCCTCGCGAATTCTGGTCGCGCCCTCGCGAGGGCCGGTGCGCCCTCGCCGGGGCCCGATCCGCCCTCGCCAGGGCCGGCTGCGCCCCCGCCGGGGCCGGTTGCGCCCTCGCGGGGGCGGCTCAGCTCTCGCGGGGGGCGATTGCGCCCTCGCGGGGGCCCGAGCCGCCCCCGGGAGGGCTCAGACTTCCTTGCCGTCGTACATCGAGCCCACCTGCTCCGCGTAGCCATTGTAGAGGAGGGTGGGACGGCGCCCGCCGGTGCCGATGTCGGTCTCGATCTCCTGGCTCCAGCGCGGGTGGGGCTTCCTGGGATTGACGTTCGAGTAGAAGCCGTACTCGGTGGGCTGGAGCAGGTTCCAGAAAGTCCTCGGCTGATCCCTGGTGAGCTCGATCTTCACGATGGATTTCGGCCCCTTGTAGCCATACTTCCAGGGGACCGCCAGGCGCAGGGGCGCGCCGTGCTGCATGGGCAGGGCGTGGCCGTAGCTGCCTACGACCACGAAGGCGAGGTCGTTCCGGGCCTCGTCCAGCCGCAGCCCCTCGAAGTAGGGCCAGGGATACCAGGGGGTCTCCTTCTGCCCCGGCAGGCGCTCGGGGTCGTTCACGCAGACGAAGCGGACGTACTTCGCCGAGGGGAGCGGCTCCAGGAAGTCGAGGAGCGAGCGCAGGGGATAGCCCGTCCAGGGGACCTGCATGGACCAGCGCTCGACGCAGCGGAAGCGGTAGAGGCGCTCTTCCAGGGGGAAGCGGGTCACGAGGTCGTCGAGGCCGAGCGTCCGCGGCTTCTTCACCAGGCCGGCCACCTCGATCTTCCAGGGATCGACGGGGTAGCCGAGGGCCAGCCGCCAGACCTGGTCCTTGGTGGTGGTGAACTCGTAGAAATTGTTGAGGCCGCCCGCGTCCTTTTCCGGGGTTGGCCTGCGGTCGCCGATGCCGTACCTGGGATTTTTCCTGGCCGGGAAACGGTTGGCGTAGCGCTTGCCGAGGGCGGGGGCGAGCCCGCGCGCCAGGAGTTCGGGGTCTGTCGGCGTGGAGCAGGCCAGGGGGACGGGGAGGCTCGCCGCGAGCGCGCCGAATCCAAGGGCGCGCAAGACCTGCCGGCGGTTCAGGTACACGTCCTCCGGGGTGGCGAGCCGGTCGGGAAGCTCCCAGGAGCGAGGGATGCGGATATGGGCCATGGACGGAGCTCCTGTCGGCGCCGGGTGGGGGACAGGACAGGCCCTCCTCATTATCCGTGATAGGAGGGGCAGGCAGATCTGTCGGGCAGGGAACATACGCCTCGTTTCCGTGGCAGCGCGTTTGCAGTCGTGAGATGCAGGGGCGGAGAGAGCGAGGGATCTCTTAAGGAAGGAGTCGCTTATGGCCGATCGAGCCCGTAGTGAGGAGGTCGAGATCCTCGAGCGGGGCAACATCTACTTCTTCTACCGGCCGGCGGTGGGGGAGGAGGCACCCAGGGGGCTGGTGGACGTGCAACGCTTCCACTTCGTGCTGAGCCCGGAGAGGCGGGACCTCTTCCGGATGATCACCGTGGGCAAGAAACGGCTGCCCGAGCCGGACGACGCAGGGCAGCGGTTCTGGGGCTTCGTCGAGAAGGTGGGCCGCGACTCCGGGGAAATCGTAGAGGAGCTGGAGCGCGGCCGGATGCGGGACGGTTTCGGCACCAAGCGCTCGGCCCGGCCGGCGGGCGAGGGGGTCTACGCCTTGGCCCAGCACGGCAACCACACCCATCTCCTCTACGCCCTGGAGCTGCCCGCGGAGCCGGACGAGGTGCAGCGGGAGCTGCGCATCGAGAAGCAGGGGAGCTACCTGCTGAGCGTCAAGAACCCGCAAGCGGCGTCGCCCCCCTCCGTGGGGCTGGAGGAGGAGCGCAAGGCGGAGTTCCCGGAGGATCTCCAGGAGCTGTTCGGCGACCGGCGCTTCATCCCCCTTGGCACTCCTGAACTCCTGGACTATGAGGGGGCCGAGCTGCTCCTCATGGGCTCGGACGAGGGCTCCGCCGAGGACTTGGACGTGGACCTCCGGCCCGAGTGCGAGTCCGAGCAGACGGCCAACCTCTTCCAGGAGCTGGAGATCGACCGCGAGAGGCACCCGGTCGAGCCGCTGCTGACGGGGAAGTGGGCGTAGAATCCCCTCCTTTGTAGGAGGGGGTCACATGCCGCGCATCACGCGGGTCTACACCCGCACGGGAGACGATGGGACCACCGGCCTCGGTGGGGGGCAGCGGGTGCCCAAGGACTCGCCGCGCATCGAGGCCTACGGCACGGTGGACGAGCTGAGCTCGGAGATCGGCGCCGCCATGGCCCAGGGGCTCCATCCCCGGCTGGCCGAGACGCTGGCGCGCATCCAGAACGAGCTGTTCAACGTCGGCTCCGACCTCTGCATCCTGGAGGAGGACAAGGAGCGGATGCCCGTGCCAATCGTCGAGGAGCGGCACGTCGAGGCCTTGGAGAAGTTGATGGATGAGCTTTCCGCCGAGCTTCCCCCCCTCGAGAACTTCATCCTGCCGGGGGGCTCGCCGGGGGCGGCGCAGCTCCATGTGGCCCGCACCGTCTGCCGCCGGGCCGAGCGCCTCACGATCGCGCTGGCGCGCCGGGAGCCGGTCGGCCCTTTCGTCGTGAAGTACCTCAACCGGCTCTCGGACGCCCTGTTCGTCATGGCGCGCTACGAGAACCTGAAGCGGGGGATCCCCGACGTCCTCTGGGACAGCCGGGCGTGACCGGCCGCGTTGGCCCGCCTTTTGAATCCGTTCCCAAACGAGCGAGGCGCCGGCGGGGACTGGCCGCTCCACCCTGGAAATTCACGGAGGAACACCCGATGTCATCCTCGTTTGGTGTCTACCTGATCGGCTTCATCATCCTGATCATCGGCCTGGCGCTGGGGGCCCACCTGGCCGGCGTCCCGTCGATGTGGATCGCCGTCGGCGTGATCTGCCTCGTCGGCATCGGCATCCTGAGCGCCGTCAAGAAGACCCAGGGCCGCGCCGGCACCGGCGGTGGGCCGACGAGCGGACCGCCGCGGTACTAGAGCAGAGTCGAAGGAGTTGGGCGGCCGGCGGTCGCCCCTGGCGAGAGGAGAGGGGAGACGGGGCGGGCGAGGGAGGAGAGGCGACCGCAGGCCGCCCTTCGTGTCTCCGGTCGGGATCACGCTGAGGTCGCACAAGCACCCACAGCTATGTGAAGATCTCCCCCCGATTGGATCGCTCTCCCTCGCTCCCCGCCCGCGTCGCCGGCCGGTTCAGCTCCACCTTCGGGTTCGACCGGCTGGCCGAATTCTCGATCGACCACCCGCGGCGGACCGTCGCCGCCTTCGCCGTCCTGGTGCTCGTGGCGGCCCCGGGCCTGCTGCGGCTGCAGCTTCGCACGGACGGCCATGCCCTGGTGCCGCCGGACGATCCGGCCGTCCGGTTCGACGCCGAGGTGCGCCGCCACTTCGGGCTGCGGGACCCGATCGTGGTGGTGATCGAGACCCCCCGCCCGGACGGCATCTTCAATCCCGGCACCCTGCGCCGCCTGCGCGACCTGACCGCGGCCCTGGAGAGGCTCGACGGGGTCCCCCCCGGCGGCGTCACCAGCCTGGCCACCGAGAAGCGGGACCGGGTCTATCCCGGCACGCTGAATTTCCGGCCCTTCCTCGACGTGGTGCCTGAGACAGCCTCTCAGATGGAGATCTTCCGGGGGGACCTGGAGGCGATCGAGATTCTGCGGGGGACCCTGGTGTCCAGGGATCGCAGCGCCGTCGCGGTGCTGGTGGGCGCTCCCAATGTCCTCGATGGAAAGGGCGGCGTGAACGCCGCCGCGGCGGACCGGGTGGACCTCTGCCGGCGCATCGTCGAGCTGAGCCGCCGGTTCGAGGGCCCCGGCAACCGCGTCCGGGTGGTTGGCGCTCCGATGGCCGAGTCGCTGCTCGGCATCCACATCCTCGAGGACCTGTCCGTGCTCCTCCCTCTCGCGATCGCCATCATCGGCTTCGTCCTCTGGCTGGGGTGCCGGCGCCTCTGGGGGGTGCTGCTGGGGATGATCCAACTGGCTGCCGCCCAGACCTTCACCTTCGGCCTCATGGGGTGGCTCGGTGTGCCGGCCTACCTGACCACGGCCGTGCTCCCCGTGATCCTGACCACCCTGGCGCTGGCCGACGAGATCCACCTCTTCTGGCGCTACCAGCAGCTCCTGGGCCCGGAACCCGGGGAGGCCGACGAGCGGCATCCGGACGCCGTGCGGGTCCTGCTCTCCCAGATGAGCCGTCCGGTCGTGCTCGCGACGATCACCACCATCATCGGCTTTCTCTCCTTCCTCTCCTCGCCCCTGCAGGCGGTCCGGAGCTTCGGGGCGTTTGCCGCCGGCGGGCTCCTGTTCTGCCTGTTCTGGTCGCTGATGGTGGGGCCGGCGACGCTCGCACTGCTGCCGCCGCGGGCCCTGCGGCGGCCGGCCAGCCGGAGCGCTTCGCCTTCCGACCGGTTCCGCCGCTTCTTCGCGCCCCTCTACCGGTCGCCGCGTCGCACCCTCGCCGCTCTGGCTCTGGGCACGCTCCTGGTGAGCCTGGGGATCTTCCGCCTGCGGGTCCAGGATTCCTGGCTGGGCGGCTTCGCCCCCGGCAGCCCGTTCCGCGCTTCCACCGAGCGGGTCAACCGGCTCTTCAGCGGCACCCACCTGCTGCTCGTCCATCTCGACCTCGCGAGCTGGCGGGGCACGGTCGGCGAGGTCTACGAGGGGGAGCCTGGGCCGCTCCTGGACCCACAGGTCCTGCGGGCCATCGGCGGGTTCGAGTCCTTCCTGGGCCGGCAGCCGCGGGTGGGGGGAGTCCTCGGCCCCTACTCCCAGTTGGCGACCGTTTCCTTCCTGCGGCACGCCCGCAATCCGAAGAGAATGAGCATCCCCGACCGGCCGGACCAGATCGCGTCGCTGATCCAGTCGTTCGACGAGGTGCGCGGGGAGAGCCGCCGTCGGGAGGTGATCGACGATGCCCGCCGGCGCGGCGTGATCACCCTCTTCCTCAAGGATCCCGACTACCGGCAGGTGGCGGGCCTGATGGCGGCGGCCCGGCGCTATGCCCGCGAGCGGCTGGAGCCGCTGGGCGTCCGGATCGGCTTCGCCGGCGACGTGGCGGTGAGCCAGGCGATGATCCCGGCCATCGTGCGCACCCAGGTCTTCTCGCTGCCGCTGGCCCTGCTCGGCTCCTGGCTCGTGGTGACGCTGCTCTACCGCTCCTGGCGGATGGGGCTCCTCATCGCCCTTCCCTCCTCCGCGGCGGCCGCCTGGATGCTGGGAGCCATGGGATGGACCGGCATCCCCCTCGGGGTGGCCACCTCCATGTTCTGCTCCATCACCCTCGGGGTCGGCATCGACTACGGCATCCACTTCTACGAGGTCTTCCTGCGCCTGCGCCGAGAGGGGGCCGGCCGGGACGCGGCGCTCGCCGCCGTGGCCGAGGCCGGACCGGCCATCGTGGCCGACACCGCGGCCATCGTCCTCGGCTTTGGCGTCCTCGGCATCTCCCAGGTCCCTTCCAACGCCCGCCTGGGCTTCCTGGTGTCGGGCGCCCTGGCCATGGCCTGCGCCCTGACGCTGGCCGGGCTCGGGACTCTGCTGGACCGGGCCGCGCGATAGATCTCCGGTTGCGTCCTCCCGCGACCGCGGCGCGTGCCTTGTGATAAAAGTCCGCATCCGTCATGACGCGGAAGGAGAAAGCGCGCCGCATCGCGGAGATCCTCGACGAGCTGTTCCCGGCAATGGACATCCCTCTGGATCACGTGGACCCGTTCACCCTGCTGGTGGCGGTCGTCCTCTCCGCCCAGACCACGGACAAGCTGGTCAACGAGGTCACGCCCGCCCTGTTCGCCCGCGCCTCGACGCCGCAAGCCATGGCCGCGCTGCCGGTGGAGGAGATCCGCGCGCTCATCCGTCGCATCGGCCTCGCCGACACCAAGGCGAAGAACTTGAAGCGCCTCTCCGGGATCCTGGTGGAGCGGCACGGCGGCCGGGTGCCCCGGACCCTGGAGGACCTGGAGGCGCTGCCGGGAGTCGGTCACAAGACGGCGTCGGTGGTGCTGAACCAGGCGTTCGGCCTGCCGGCGTTCCCGGTGGACACCCACATCCACCGGCTGGCCGCCCGTTGGGGCCTGTCGAGCGGCAGGAACGTCGAGGCCACGGAGCGCGACCTCAAGCGGGTCTTCCCCGAGAAGAGCTGGGGCAAGGTCCACCTCCAGATCATCTACTTCGGACGCCGGCACTGCCCGGCCCTCTACCATGACCTTGATGCCTGCCCGATCTGCTCCTGGGCGGCGTCGAAGAAGAGGAAGGAGGAGGAGAGGCGGCGGAACCTGGGATTGCGGAAAAGGCCCCTTACCACCTAGCCCGGTTATCATTCCTCCCATGGAGCGCTTCGCCCGCTACGCCTGGTTCACCCTCGCCTGGAACGTCGCGGTCATCCTCTGGGGAGCGATCGTGCGGGCCACCGGCTCGGGAGCGGGCTGCGGCAGCCACTGGCCGCTCTGCAATGGAGAGGTCCTGCCCCGCTCGCCCCGGATCGAGACGATCATCGAGTTCTCCCACCGCCTGACGAGCGGTCTGGCGCTGCTCCTGGTCGTGGGGTTGGTCATGGGGGCCTTCCGACTCCGGCCCCGAGGGCACGCGGCGCGGAAGACGGCGGTCTTCTCCCTGGTCTTCATGCTGACCGAGGCCGCGGTGGGCGCCGGGCTCGTCCTTTTCGAGCTGGTGGCGGACAACCAGTCCATGGCCCGGGCGATGTTCATGGCGACTCACCTCGTCAACACCTTCTTCCTGCTGGCGGCCCTCACCCTGGCGGCCCACTTCGCGAGCGGCGGCGCGCCGTTCCGTGTGCGCGGCCAAGGCGCCTTCGGCGGCGGGCTCGTCCTCGGGCTGCTGGCGCTGCTCCTTGCTGCCGTGAGCGGGGCCATCGCCGCCCTCGGCGATACGCTCTTCCCGTCGATGACCCTGGCCGAGGCCCTGAAGCAGGACCTCTCTCCCACGGCCCACCTGCTGATCCGGCTGCGGGTGCTCCATCCACTGATCTCTGTCGCCGCCGGTCTCCTCGCGCTCGTCCTCGCCCTGCAACTCCTCAAGCGGGGCCTCTTCGACGCGGGGACCGTCCGGGCCGCCCGGCGGGTGGCGGCCCTCGTCTTCCTTCAGCTCGCCGCGGGGGCTGTCAACGTGCTCCTGCTGGCGCCCGTCTGGATGCAGATCGTCCACCTGCTCCTGGCCGATCTGCTCTGGATCGGGTTCGTGCTGCTGGGGGCCCGGGCGCTGGCGGGCTCGCACCTACTCGAAGGCGCCGCCGCGGCGCCCCTTGCCTTCGCGGAAGGCCCGAACCCCCGCGGCGGCCTCGCCGCTCGCCATCGTCCCGGCCCCTAGCCGGGCCTCGACACGGAGCCCCTCGTCAAGAGGAAGGCCGATCCCCTCGTAGACCGCTTGGCGGTCGTTGCGGAGGGCGGTCTGGGGAAAGGCGGCGATGGCGTGGGCCAACTCGACCGCCCGGCCGAGGGCCTGGCCGCGGGGAACGGCCTCGTTGACGAGCCCCATGGCCAGGGCTTCCACGACGGTCACGGGCTTGCCGGTGAGGATCATCTCCAGAGCCCGGCCGAGGCCCACGATGCGAGGGAGGCGCTGCGTCCCGCCGTCCACCAGGGGGACGCCGAAGCGCCGCTCGAAGCAGCCGAAGACGGCGGTCTCGTCGGCGATCCGCAGGTCGCACCAGCAGGCCAGCTCCAGGCCGCCGGCCACGCAGTAGCCGGCGATGGCGGCGATCGTGGGCTTGGAGACGGAGAGGCGCGTGAAGCCGAGGGGGCCGTTGTCACCTTCGACCTCGGCGGCGAGCGCCTCGAGGTCCTTGAGGTCGGCCCCGGCGCAGAACGCTTCCTCTCCCCCCGTCAGTATGCCTGCGCGCGTCTCCGGATCCGCGTCGAACGCCTGCCAGGCTTCCCGCAGGGCCCGCGCCGTGCGGGCATCGACGGCGTTGCGCGCTTCCGGGCGGTGGAGGCGGAGGATGCGGACGGGGCCGTCCGTTGAGACCTGGACGGGATCGTCCACGGCCTACAGCACCGTCTCGCGCACGACCTCGTCGATGGTGGTCATTCCGTCGCGGATCTTCTGCAGACCGCTCCCGCGCAGGGTCATCATGCCGTTCTGGACGGCCTTCTGGCGCAGCTCGAAGGAGCTGGCGCCGGAGAGGATCATCTCACGCATCTCGTCGTCGATCTCCAGCACCTCGTACAGGCCGATGCGGCCCTTGTAGCCGGTGTTGCTGCAGCGGTCGCAGCCGCGGCCGCGGAAGAGCTTCAAGGTGCGAGCCTCGTGCTCGGAGAAGCCGACCTGGACGAGGGCGGCGGGCGGCATCTCCAGCGGCTCCTTGCAAAACGTACAGATGCGGCGCACCAGCCGCTGGGCCGCGATCATGTGCACCGAGGTCGCCACCAGGAAGGGCTCGATGCCCATGTTCATCAGCCGGCTGATCGAGGAGGGGGCGTCGTTCGTGTGCAGCGTCGAGAGCACGAGGTGGCCTGTCATGGCGGCCTTGATCGCCACCTCGGCGGTCTCGAAGTCGCGGATCTCGCCCACCAGGATGATATTCGGGTCCTGGCGCAGGAACGAGCGCAGCGCCGCCGCGAAGTTCAGGCCGATCTGCTCGCGCGTCTGGACCTGGTTGATGCCCCCGAGGTTGAACTCCACCGGGTCCTCGGCGGTCATGATGTTGACCTCGGGCGTGTTGATGCGCTGCAGGGCGGAGTAGAGGGTGTTCGTCTTGCCCGAGCCCGTGGGCCCGGTGACCAGCACCATGCCGTAGGGCTTGAGGATCGCCCCCTCGAACTTGCGCAGCGACTCCGGCTCGAAACCCAGCTTCGCCATGTCGAGCATGAGCTTGTCCTTGTCGAGCAGGCGCATGACGATCTTCTCGCCGAACAGCGTGGGCAGCACGGAGACGCGGTAGTCGAGGTCCTTGGTCTTGCCGGAGATCTTGGTCTTGATCTTGATGCGCCCGTCCTGCGGCAGCCGCTTCTCGGCGATGTCGAGCTTCGCCATGATCTTGCAGCGGCTGGTGATCGCCTCCTTGAGCTTCAGGGGCGGATGCATCATCTCGTAAAGGATGCCGTCGATCCGGTAGCGGACCCGGTACTCCTTCTCATAGGGCTCGATGTGGATGTCCGAGGCGCCGCGCTTGATAGCGTCGGTCAGGATCAGGTTGACCAGCTTGACGACCGGCGCCTGCTCGGACTCCTCCTCCAGCGTCGCGAGGTCGAGGTCTTCCTCCTCTTCCAGAACCTCCAGGTCTCCCCCGGACTCCTCGGAGAGGTCCTCCATGACCTTCTTCAGCTCGATGGCGTGCGTCGAGCCGTAGTAGCGGTCGATAGCGGCGCGGATGGCCGTCTCGGAAGCCACGACCGGCTCGACCTTGTAGCCGGTCATGAACTTCACGTCGTCCATGGCGAAGACGTTGGTCGGATCGATCATCGCCACGGTGATCGTGGCGCCGGCCTTGGTGACCGGCAGGATCGTGTACTTGCGGGCGATGTCGGCCGGGATGATCTTGAGGACGGCCTCGTCGATCTCCATGCCGTTGAGGTCGACCGAGGGCACCTTGAAGTGCTGCGAGAGCGCCTCGACGAGCTGCTTTTCGCTGAGGTATCCCAGCTTCACCAGGCTGGTGCCCACGCGGCCGCCTTGCTCCTTCTGCAGGGAGAGCGCCTCGTTGAGCTGGGCCTGGTTGACCCGGCCGGTGCGGATCAGCAGCTCCCCCAGCTTGTCGGGGACCGCCTGGGGCTGCGCGCGGCGTAGCGGTTCCGGTGGTGCCATGCGAATCACCTGTTCGGGCCGATCCCGGCCCGTCGTCCTTGAGTCCAATCCCGTGAAAGCTGGTTGAAACGCTCAGCAGTGTACCAGCCGGCGGGAAGGGGGGTCAACGCGACAGCAGCTCCGCCGCCCTCTCCGCCACCCGGCGCGGCGGGATCTCCAGCAGGCAGGCCTTGGGCTCGTCCAGGCGTTTGTAGCAGAAGCTGCAGGGCAGCCTCTTGTATAGGGCGTGCTCCGGTGCGCCGTAGGGGCCGTGGCGCTCCGGATCGGTGGGGCCCATCAGCATGAGCACCGGGACCCCTAGGGTGTGGGCGAGATGGGTGGGGCCGGAGTCGCCGCCCAGCATGAGCCGCGCCCGCCGGATCAGGGCGGCGAGCGTCGGGAGGTCGGGAGCCGGCACGGTCCGGGCGGCCCCCTCGCTGGCCGCTTCGACCTCGGCGGCAAGCCCCTCCTCTGCGCGGGTGGTGGCGATCCAGGTCGGCAGGCCCGTCTCCGCCTGTAGGAGGTGCGCGGCCTTGCCCCACCAGGCCGGCGGATAGCGCTTGTTGGCCCAGCCGGCTCCGGGGTGGAGGAGGACGAACGGCCCCGGGTCGGCTGCGAGGAGCTGCCGCGCCGCCTCCGGCTCTTCGCGGAAGAGCTTCTCGCCGCCGAAGTCCGCCGGCTCCGGGGGGAGACCCAGCGCGTCCAGCAGCGAGAGCATGTGGTCCACCGCGTGCGTGCCCCGGGGTACGACCGGCTCACTCGTCCAGACCGCGCTCGACGGCTCGCGCCGATGGCGGCGGGCGAAGCCGATCCGGCGGTCGGCGAGCGTCAGGGCGGAGATGACGCCCGCCTTGTGGTTCCCCATCAGGTCCAGCACCACCTCGGGGGCGAAATGGTCGAGCTCGGAGAGGAAGCCGCCCAGCTCGCTGACACCCTGGCGGGAGAGCCGCCGCCACTGCCGGAGCCGCACCACGAGCAGCTCGTCGAGGTCCGGATGCCCCGCGAGCACGGGAGCCATGGCCTCTTCGACCACCCAGCCGATCCGCGCCGCGGGGAAGTGGCGGCGCAGGGCCGTCAGCACCGGCAGGGCTTGGACCACGTCCCCCAGGGCGCTCGTGCGGACGATGAGGAGCCTCACCCTTTCTCCGGCAAAGCCTTGATTTTTGCGATCAGGTCGCTCGTCGCGTGGTCCTTGGGGTCGCCCACCAGCGCGGTGCGGCCGCCGTAGGCGCGGACGGCCTCGTACTCGGGGACCCGTTCGGGGGAGCCGTAGTCGGTCCCTTTGCAGTGGACGTCCGGCTGGAGGTCGGAGAGCAGGGGAGCGGGTGAGTCCCCCGCGAAGACCACCACGAAGTCCACCGGCTCCAGGGCGGCCAGCAGTTCGGCGCGCTCGGCCGCCGGCACCAGCGGCCGGCCCGGGCCCTTCAGGCGCTCGACCGCAGGGTCGTCGTTGACGGCGACCACCAGCGCGTCTCCCTCGGCCCGGGCGGCGCGGAGATAGCGCAGGTGCCCCACGTGAAGCAGGTCGAAGTGGCCGTTGGCGAAGGCGATCTTCTTTCCCTGGGCTTTGAGCTCCGCGATCCGCCGGCGGAGCTCGGGCAGGGTCAGGACAACCCCCACCGCAGCTCCTCCAGAGGGCGGGGATCGCTCTCGACCGCCCGCTTGAGCTCCTCGGGAGAGCAGGTCGCCGTGCCCATCTTCATCACCACGACCCCTCCCGCGTAGTTGGCGAGCAGCGCCGCCTCGAGCGGGTCCGCTCCGGCGGCCAAGGCGAGGGCGAACGTGCCGATCACCGTGTCGCCGGCGCCGGTCACGTCGGCCACCTGGTCCGTGCCCGAGACCGGCAGGTGGGCCGAAACACGGGGGCGGAACAGGCTCATTCCCCGGCTGCCCCGGGTGATGAGGAGGAACCGTGCCCCCAATTGCTCGCGCAGCCGCCGCCCGGCCGCCTCCAGGCGGTCCGGATCGTCGTTGACGCTGGATCCCAGCAGCGCCTCAGCTTCCTCCTCGTTGGGGGTGGCCCCGTCGAGCCCGGCGAACTCGCCGAGGCGGTACCGGCTGTCCGCGAGCAGCGACGCCTTCTCGCCCAAGGCGGCGCGCACCTGGGCGAGCATCGCCGGCTCGGCGGCGCCGTACCCATAGTCGGAGAGGATCGCCACCCGCGCCTCGCCGGCCCAGCCTTTCAGCAGCGCGGAAAAGCTCTCCCGCTCCTCGCGGGTCAGCGTGAGCGTCTCCTCGATGTCGTAGCGCACGATCTGCTGCTTGATCGCGTGCTTGCCGCCTCCCAGGATGCGGACCTTGGTGGGCGTCCGGTAGCCGTGCCGCACCACGATGCCGGCGGTATCGACCCCTCGGGCTTCGAGGTCGGCGAGCAGCCCCAGGCCGTGCGGATCGTCTCCCACGACGCCGAGGGGCAGGGGCCGGCCACCAAGCGCGGCGACGTTGGCCACCGCGTTCGCCCCGCCGCCCGGGGTCAGCCGCTCGCCTTGGTAGGAAAGGATGAGCACGGGCGCCTCCCGGCTGATCCGCTTCGGGATGCCGGTGATGAACACGTCCGCCACCAGGTCCACTAGCATGACGACCGGCTGGTCCGCCATGGCTTCGACCCGGCGCAAAAGCCGGTCGGTGGTGGGGAGGATCTGGACCTGGGGCATGTGGGGCGGCTCCTGCTCAGCCCTTCGCCCGCGCCAGCGCGGCCTTGATGACCTCGTCGGGCATGCCGGCGTTCTTCCACTTCACGAGATCGTCCGCCGAGAGGGTCTTGGTGAGGCTCTTCTGGTTGACGTAGTCGACCAGGAGGTCCGTGGTGAAGCCCTGCTTCTTCAGCTTCACGAGGTCGGCGAGCAGTTCCGAAGGGGAGACCGCCGGCGCGGCAGGGGCCGGGGAAGCGACGGGAGCGGACGCGGCCGGCTTGCCCTTCCCCACCCAGGCATTCTGGAGGCCGGCGTCGTTGAAGAGGTTGGCGTAAGCCTCCTTGATCGCATCGCTTAACACCTCGTTGGTGTTCTCCGCGCTGCGGCTCCGACCGTAACGGGTGGCGTCGCCCGAGGTGGCGCCCTCCCAGAGGGTGCGGCCCTGGGAGTCTGCGAGCGTGAACGCCACCTGCGCCTCGGCGTTGTAGGTCGAGCCCACCGCCTTGTTGCTCTCCACGACGCGGAAGCGGGTCAGCTTGCCGGAGAGGGTGAGCGGAGCGCTGTCGGAGGTCTTGATCCCCCAGTCGGCCGCGTTCTTCTTGAGGACCTCGTTGGCCCAGGCGATCACGTCGTTCGAGGCGCGCACCGGCCAGACCCGGTCGTCGTCGTCCGAGCTGTCGCCGATCACCGCGGGATCGTCCCCGGCCCGCCCTTCGGCGATCGACAGCTTCACCGGCCGCTCGGTGATGCCCGGAAGCAAAACGGCGTTCGAGGTGCCTACGCTCTCCTGCGGCGCATAGCGCAGCGAGATGGTGAAGATTCCCTTATCGGCCGCCTGGGCTCCGGCGGCCCCGAGGAGGATCAGCGCGATCGCGAGCCCGATCGTCCACGGTTTGATGCTCATGGTTCCTCCACAAAAGCTAAAAAGGACTGAGGACTGCTGGCCTGTAATACCAACAAGTCTAGCTCAGATGCGGGGAACCGAATGCGTCAGGAACCAGCGGCCGCCGTCCGTCACCACAGAGCTTCGAGCCGGATGATCAGATCCGGGAGGCTTGGGCTCATCTCCGGTACTGCTCCTCCGAGACCGGCTCCAGCCATTCCGTCTCTAAATCGATGTTCACGGCGACGTGGACCATGGGCGCGTCCGGAGTGGCACCATGCCAGTGCTTCTCCCCCCTAGGGATGTAGATCGTCTCGCCGACCCCTGCCTCCTGGACAGGGCCACCCTGGTGCTGGAACCGGCATCGTCCCTCGGCAACGAAGAGGATCTGCACGCCGCTATGGGTATGCCAGTTGGTCCGCGCGCCGGGAGCGAACTCGACCCGGATGAGCCTCACGGGATCGGCACCCTCGGCCGGAATGGGCCGGAGGGTGACGGCGCCGGTGAAGTAGGACGGATTGCCGGGGCTGCCGGGCAGGGATTTGGGATCGAGACTCTCCATGATGATCACCTCCGAGTTCCACTGGAGTATAACTCCGGTTATACTGCTCCCATGAAGACGGCTGTCTCTCTTCCCGACCCGCTCTTTGAAGCCGCCGATCAACTCGCGAAGCGCCTGGGGATTTCGCGAAGCGAGCTCTACGCGACTGCCATCGAAGAATACCTCCGGGCCTATCGGAACGAGGGGATAACCGAGGCGCTCGATCGCATCTATCGGGAGGAGCCTTCCGAGCTTGATCCGATCCTCGCAGCTATACAGTCCGCTTCCCTCCCTCGGGATGAATGGTGATCCAACGGGGAGACGTCTGGTGGGCCGCTCTGCCGGAGCCTGTCGGATCTGAACCCGGGTATCGACGCCCCGTCGTCATCGTTCAGGCGGACAGCTTCAACCAGAGTGCGATCAGGACCGTGATCGTGGTTGCTCTGACCACGAACCTGCGTTTGGCGGACGCACCTGGGAACGTGCTCCTCCAGAGCGGTCAAACCGGGCTCCCCAAGGATTGTGTGGCGAATGTCAGCCAGTTGATCACGGCAGACAGGTCTTTCCTCACTGAGCGGGTGAGCAGCCTTCCGGTTTCCAGTCTGGAACGTATCGAGGCGGGCTTGCGGATGATCTTAGATCTATAGAGTTCGCGTTCCGGAGCCATGCGCCCCGTCCTCCGCCTCCGCGACCTCATCCACGCCCGCGGCCCCGTCCCCTTCGCCGTCTTCATGGAAGAGGCCCTCTACGGCGAGGGAGGCTACTACAGCCGTGAGGAGGTTCCAATTGGTGAGGAGGGAGACTACGTCACCGGCTCCGCGCTCTCGCCCCTGTTCGGGCGGGTGACGGCCCGGCTGCTCCGGCGGCTCGATGAGGCGCTCGGGCGGAGGGCGGAGCTGTTCGAGGCAGGGTATGGGACGGGAGTCCATCTCCGGAGCGTGATCGCGTCCTCTATAGATAAGGAATGTGGGGCGCGGCGGGTGCGAGCCTGGGACCGGGTGGCCCGGTCCGTGCCGGAGGGAGTCGAGCGAGTCTGGAGCCTGAAAGAGGTAGGGGAGGGGGAAGTCGAGGGGCTGATCTTCTCCTACGAACTGTTCGACGCCCTGCCGGTCCACCGCCTGATCGGCCGAGAGGACGGTTCGGTCGGGGAGCTGTGGGTGGATATAGATAAGGATGGGACCTTCATCTGGCGCGAGGGAGAGGTATCCGATCCCGGTCTCCTCGACCTGCTGCGGAGCCCGGATGTCTCTCTCCAAGCCGGCCAGGTCGCGGACCTCGCTCCGGGCTGGGGTCCGCTCTACCGGGAGCTGGCCCGGCGGCTGGGCCGGGGGTTGCTCGTGACGTGCGATTACGGCTTCGAGCGCGAGCGGCTGCTCGACCCCAAAGTCCGCCTCCATGGCACCCTCGCCGCCTACACCCGCCAGCGGGTCCATCGCAACCCCTTCGTCAAGGTGGGGGAGCAGGACCTGACGGCCCATGTCGACTTCACGACCCTGATCAGCGCCGGCGAGGCGGAAGGACTCCAGACGGTGGCTCTGACCCGCCAGGCCCTCTGGCTGACCGCCTGCGGCCTTTTCGAGGAGCTCCAGGACGCGGACGCCACGGTGCGGCAGGAGGCCATGGCCCTGCTCGACGGCGAGGGGATGGGGGAGGAGATCCGCGTCCTCGTCCAGGCGAAGGGGATCGCGACCGAAGGGCTGTTCGAGCCGGGCGTGCTCGGCTGACCGTCAAGGGCGACCGGATCGCCGCAGCCACCGGTAGGCCCGGACCAGGGGTGAGAACCGGAGCAGCTTCTCGCGCAGCCGCCAAGTGGCCGTCGCTTGGAACATCTGGATCTCCCGGCGCAGATGGGCTGCTTCGGCGCTCAGGCCCTCGTGCTCCTGGAGGAGGCGGGAGCGCTCCTCGAGATAGGGGCTCAGCCATCGCAGGTATTCGGCCGCGGTCCGGCTCTCCGTCTCGGGTGGCGGATTTCCCCGCTGCCGGTGCTCGGCAAGCACGTTTTCGTAGAGGCCGACCATCTGGTCCATTGCCTCCTCGATCCCCGCCGTGGTGCGCACCCGCCGCGAGACCTCCGCGGCGTCGGCCGCGTCGTACCGCTTGATCTGGCGCGCCAGAAAATCGGGCTCGACCGGGTGCCGCAGCGTCCGGATGCCGAAGTTCAGCGGCCGGAGCTGGTCCAGGTTCCCGCTCGTCACCAGGGGACCCGCGCCGGCCTGGTCGCAGAGCACCACCGCGGCGCCCACGGCCAGGGCTTCGAGGGCCGCCCGCGCCTTGGCGAAGACGAGGTCGTAGCCGGGCAGCAGCTCCTCCGGCCGGTCTGCGGGGGACCCTGAGACTGCACCGGCCACGTCCACGGCGATACCGAACCGCGAGCAGGCCTCGCGCACCGCGGGGAGGAAGGTGCCGTCGCTCGCCTGGTTGCTGAAGACCAGGGCCCGCCGTGGCGCTGCCGGCAGGGGTCGCGAGGACGGAAGCGCTCGAGGTCCACGAAGTTAAGGATCACCTCCACCCGCTCCGGCGGGATACCCTGCTCGGAGACGAGCCGCTCCCGCGTGGTGAAGTCGACGGCCACGTAACGGAGGATGCGCGGGAAGCGCGGCGGGACCTCCTCCCAGGGGACCCAGCCGTGGCAGACGTGCACGGCCGGGACGCCGGAAAAGTGGAGCAGGGCGGTCAGGGTCTCCAGGTGGTGCTGGCCATGGATCAAGTCAGGAGGCTCGCCGATCGCGTCGAGGCGGTCCACCACCGGGATGGTGGCCGCCCGTAGGGCCTCGGCGACAGGGCCCAGGCGAGGGCTGTAGGCGATGGGGGAGTGGCCGCGCGCCAGCAGCCGTCCGGCCAGCTCGGAGAGGTACAGCTCGGAGCCGGCCCGAAAGACGAGCGAACGGTTGGTCAGCAGGACTCGCAAGCGACCAGGCTCCCGCGCGCCACGCAGCGGCCGAGGCGTTCCGCCAGCGGAGCCAGATGCTCGCGGAAGCGGAGGACCTGCCGGTAGACCCCCGCCGCCACCTGCTTCTCGCCATAGCTCTCGTAGTAAGGCGGGTGCTGGAAGCGGTGGCCGATCTCCAGACCGTAACGGACCGGGCAGAGGCACTCGACGCGGAACGGCTCCCAGCCATGGATGGTGAAGGCCCTCTCCACCTCACCGGCCAGCTCCGGATAGGCCCGCGCCGCCGCCAGCTTGCGCTGGAGCGCGTCCTCGCCGAGTTCCAGGACGATCGCGTCCGGCCGGTCTTCCGCGGGGCAGTCGTGGGGCGGCCCGTCGAGGGGGAACTCGAAGTTCCTCACGCGACGGCCACTCTTCTCCTCGATCCGCAGGAGGGCCGCGTTGAGCAGCAGCCGGCACAGGTCGTGGCCGGGTTGAAACCCTCGACAGCGTCCCCGGCGACGTATTCGACGCCCTGGTTTTCGAGGATCCCGGCGATCTCGTCGGCCAGCGCGGCGAAGAGGTCCGCGTCCCCGTCGAGGATGGCGCGGTAGAGGTCCCGGTCGGCGAGCCGGCCGTAGATCGGCCCTGGCGTGGCGCCCGTCCTCTCCAGGATAGCCGTGGTGGAGGCGAGCCGGGAGCGGTCGGTGTGCCCGGAGCCGTCGGTCAGCACGAGCACCACGGGCCGGGTCCGCTCCAGCCAATGGTGGACCCGCAGCTCGTGGCCGGGATGGGCGATCACCAGGGCGGCGCGGTGCCCTTCTGGCTCGAAAGGGGTCATGGAAGGATGCCCGATCCTTGCGCACCCCGCGCCGGGTGTCAACTGGGGCCGCTTCCTTGACAGCCCCTAAGGGCCGCGTAAGAATACGCCCGCGTCAAAGGGCGAAAGGAGTCCCAGGTCCTACTGGCGGAAGGTGAAGGCGCTCAGACCATGACGAGCTATCTGCCCATCCTGGTATTCACCGTGATCGCCATCGGATTCCTGGCGGTCACTCTGCTCGCGGCCCGCCTCCTGCGCCACCGCGGCATGCCCACCACCAACCTGGACCCCTACGAGTGCGGCAACGAGCCCGAGAGCTTCGCCCACGACCACCGCTTCTCGATCCGCTACTACCTGATCGCGGTCCTCTTCGTCATCTTCGACGTGGAGACCATCTTCCTGTTCCCCTGGGCGGTGATGTTCGACCGGCTGGCGCTCTTCGGGTTCATCGAGATGGCGGTGTTCCTCGCCATCCTGATCACGGGCTACGTCTACATCTGGAACCGGGGGGCTCTGCGTTGGGTCTGACGGATGCTCCTGAGGCGAACGTCCTCACCACCACCTACGACAAGATCTTCAACTGGGCCCGGCGCTCGGCCATCTGGCCGATGCAGTTCGGGCTCGCCTGCTGCGCCATCGAGATGATGGCCGTGCTCGATCCCCGGCACGACATGTCGCGCTTCGGCGCCGAGGTCTTCCGCGCCACGCCGCGCCAGAGCGACCTGATGATCGTGGCCGGCACGGTGACGGAGAAGATGGCGCCCATCGTGCGCCGGTTGTGGGACCAGATGCCCGAGCCGAAGTGGGCCCTCGCCATGGGCGCCTGCGCCACTTGTGGCGGCCCGTACCGCACCTATGCGGTGACCCAGGGAGTCGACCGGGTGATCCCGGTGGACGTCTACGTGCCCGGCTGCCCGCCGCGGCCGGAAGCCCTGCTCTGGGGGCTCCTCCACCTGCAGCGCAAGATCGACCGCATGACGGTGGCGAAAGCGAAGACCACCACCGCTTCCAGTGCCGAGGTGCGCGCGTGAGCGAGCCGGACGACAAGACCGCCGGCGGAGACCGGGGCGACGCCGGAGCTCCGGCCGGGCCTTCCGAAGCGCCCGCGGCCCCGCCGGCCGCGGGCGAGCCCGCTGCTCCGAGTCCTGAGCCCGCGCTCGATCAAGCCGCCGCCGAGGCCAAGGCGGACGCCGCCCGGGCTGCCGCCGGCTCCGAGGCCGCTGCTGGCGCCGTCCAGCAGCCCGCGGCCCCTGCCGCGTCCACCGAAGCTCCGACCCCCGCCTCGGATGCCGAGGCCAAGGCCGCCGCCAAGGCCGCGGCCCTGGAGAAGGCGAAGGCCGCCGCCGCGGCCAAGGCTGCCGCGGCTGCCGCCGGGAAGCCCGCCGCCGCAGCCGGCGCTGCGCCGAGGCCGGCCCCCGTGGAGGATCCGAACAAGCCGGCCTGGGAGAAGGACCCGGTCGTCCCCGAGTGGAAGGACGCCTGGGACGATCCCCTGGCCTCGGCCCTCAAGGAGGAGTTCGGCGACGCTGTCGAGTCGGCCCGGACCTTCGCGGGCGATCTGACGCTTCAGGTCCGGCGCGACTCGATCGCGGAGGTCTGCGCCTCCTTGAAGATGAAGCACCGGTTCACCTACCTGGTGGACGTCTGCGGCGCCGACTACCCGAAGCGGGAGCCGCGCTTCGACGTGGTCTATCACGCCTACAGCTTCGAGGCGAACCGCCGGGTGCGGCTCCGGGTGACGACCGACGAGGCGACTCCCGTGCCCACGGTCACCACGGTCTGGCGCGCCGCCAACTGGTCCGAGCGCGAGGTCTACGACATGTACGGCGTGCGCTTCGCGGGCCATCCGGACATGACCCGCATCCTCCTCTGGGAAGGGTTCAACGGCTATCCGCTGAGGAAGGACTTCCCCGTCGAGGGGATCGATACGGGCTCCGCGATCTACCCCGAGTACTACGAGGAGACCGCGGGCCCCGTGGCCGGCACCGGCACCGGCTGGAAGCCGGCCAAGCCGCCGGAGCCGCCCACGCCGGGCACGCCGCCCGCCGGAGCCGCCGGAGCCAAGGCCCAGGAGCAGCCGTCATGAGCCAGCCGTTCGTCCAGCCATTCGGGGACGACCACTTCGGCGACACCCTCCTCCACCGCGAGGAGGAGATGGAGCTGAACTTCGGGCCCCAGCACCCCTCGACCCACGGCGTGCTGCGCCTGAAGCTCAAGGTGGACGGTGAGCGGATCGTCGACTGCTACCCGATCATCGGCTATCTCCATCGCGGCACCGAGAAGCTCTTCGAGCTGCACCCTTTCTTCCAGAACGTCCCCCACACGGACCGCATGGACTACGTGGCAGCGGCCACGAACAACCTCGCCTACGTGGGGGCGGTGGAGAAGCTGGTCGGCCTGGTGGTGCCGCCGCGGGCGCGCTACATCCGCACCATCCTCGCTGAGCTGCAGCGCATCTCCTCGCACCTGCTCTGGCTCGCCACCCACGCGATCGACATCGGCGCCATGACGCCGTTCTTCTACTGCTTCCGCGAGCGCGAGCTGATCCTCGACCTCTTCGAGCAGTACTGCGGCGCCCGGCTGACCCTCAACTGCATGCGCCCCGGCGGCCTGCCGCACGACCTGCCGGTGGGCTGGGTGGAGAAGTGCCGCGCCTTCGTCGAGATGTTCCCGGCCAAGGTGGGCGAGTACGAGGGCCTGCTGACCGAGAACCGCATCTGGAAGAAGCGCACGGTGGGGGTGGGCGTGCTCGATCCCGAGACGGCCATCGACTACGGTGCCACCGGGCCGCTGCTGCGCGGCAGCGGCGTCAAGTGGGACCTGCGCAAGGCCCTGCCCTACGAGGCCTACGGCGAGGTGGAGTTCGACGTGCCGGTGGGCAGGAACGGCGACACCTACGACCGCTACCTGGTGCGCATGGAGGAGATGCGGCAGGCCAACCGCATCATCGTCCAGTGCCTCGACAAGCTCCCCGAGGGGCCGATCATGGCCAAGCGTCCGCGCGTGATGAAGGCCGGCAAGGACGCCGAGGTCTACCACGGCATCGAGGGGCCGAAGGGCGAGATCGGCTTCTACATCGTGGGCGACGGCACGCCCAACCCCTACCGCTGCCACGTCCGGCCGCCGTCGTTCATCAATCTCCAGACGGTGCCGGAGCTGTCCAAAGGGGCTCTCATCGCCGACCTGGTGGCGATCATCGGCACGACGGACATCGTGCTGGGAGAGGTGGACCGCTGATGCCCTCGTTCCTCGAATCGCTCCGCGGGGCGGTGGGGGACACCCTCTTCTACGGAGCCGTCTCGCCGGCGATCAAGATCCTCGTTCTGCTCTTTCTCGGCGTCCTGCCGCTCATCACCTACCTGGTGCTGATCGAGCGCAAGGTGCTCGGCTACATGCAGGCCCGGGTGGGCCCCAACCGGGTGGGTCCATGGGGAATCCTGCAGCCGATCGCGGACGTGATGAAGCTGCTGGTCAAGGAAGACACGCTGCCGCGCCAGGCCGTGAAATGGGCGTTCGTCCTCGCCCCCTGCCTGGTGGTGGCGCCGGCCTTCATCATCTTCTCGGTGATCCCCATCGGACCGCCCGCGGGCGAGCCGGGAAACCTCTCCTGGTTCATCGCCGACGTCAACGCGGGATTGCTGTTCATCGTGGCGCTCGCCACGATCGGCGTCTACGGCCTGATCATCGGCGGCTGGTCGTCGAACAACAAGTTCTCGCTGATGGGCGGCCTGCGCTCGGCGGCGCAGATGATCTCCTACGAGGTGCCGCAGGGCCTGTCGCTGGTCGGGCCGCTGCTGTTCGCGGGGACGTTGTCGCTGGTGGGCATCGTCGAGGCGCAGCGCGAGCAGGGGGTCTGGTTCATCTTCAAATTCTTCCCGCTCGGCCTGATCGCCTTCTTCATCTACCTGGTGGCCGGGGTCGCCGAGAGCAACCGCAACCCGTTCGACCTGCCGGAGGCGGAGTCCGAGCTGGTGGCGGGCTTCCATACCGAGTACAGCGGCATGCGCTTCGCCCTGTTCTTCCTGGGCGAGTACGCGAACATGATCGTGATCTCGGCGGTGGCCACCACCCTGTTCCTCGGCGGCTGGCTGCCGCCGTTCCCGCACTGGCTGCCGGCGCTGGGGGTGATCCCCGGGCCGATCTGGTTCTTCCTCAAGATGTTCGTCTTTCTCTTCGCCTACATCTGGTTCCGCGGCACCTTCCCGCGCTACCGGTTCGACCAGCTCATGGACCTGGGGTGGAAGTGGATGATCCCCCTCGCCCTGGCGAACATCTTCGCCGTCGGGCTGTGGAAGCTGTGGAAGCTGCTGATCTAGGAGACTCTGATGAGCGCGCTGAAGCGGTTCGCTGAAAAAATCATGCTCCTCGACCTGTTCGCGGGGCTCGGGATCACCTTCAAGAACATGTTGAAGAAGAAGGTGACCATCCAGTATCCGGAGGAGCGCTGGGAGCCGGCGCACCGCTTCCGCGGCATGTTCCGGCTGGACGAGGACCGCTGCATCAAGTGCACCATCTGCGCCCGCGACTGCCCGATCGACATCATCTACATCGACTGGCACCAGGAGGTGAACCCGGAGACCAACAAGAAGGAAAAGGTGCTCGACCGCTTCGACATCGACGTGCAGCGCTGCATGTTCTGCGGCCTGTGCGAGGAGGGGTGCCCCACCGAGCCGAAGTCGATCTGGCTCACCACCAAGACCTACGAGCTGGCGTCCTACGACCGCTGGTCGAACCTGTACGTGGACATGGACGAGCTGCAGGAGTGGAAGGTGCGGCCGGCCTACACGGACGAGGAGATCGCCTGAGCATGGATTTCCTGACCGCCCACGGCGCGGACCTGCTCTTCTACGTCTTCGCGGCCCTGGCGCTCGCGGGGGCAATCGGCGTGGTGACGATGCGCAACCCGATGTACGGCGCCATCTCACTGCTGCTGACCTTCCTCTCGATCGCCGCGCTCTTCCTGCTGCGGCGAGCCGAGTTCGTGGGCATCGTGCAGATCTTCGTCTACGGCGGCGGCATCATGGTGCTGTTCCTGTTCGTCATCATGCTGGTGAACCTGCACCGGCTGCCGGAGATCAGATTGTTCGGCGGCCAGTCGTGGGCGGCCGGGGTGCTGGCCGTGGCGCTGCTGGTCTTCTTCGGGTATTTCTTCCTTCAGATCCCGGGCGGCGATTCGGCTCCTGCCCAGCCGGAGCTTCTCCGCACCGTCGAGGGCCAGGATCTGGGCAACTCCCAGGCGGTGGCCTGGAGCCTCTATACCCAGCAGCTCCTCCCCTTCGAGATCGCCTCGGTGTTCCTGCTGGTCGCCATGGTCGGAGCCGTGGTGCTGGGGAGGAAGCGGTAATGTTCGAGGTTACGACCACCCACTATCTGGTGTTGAGCTTCCTGCTCTTCACGATCGGCGTCTTCGGCGTCGCCGCGCGCAAGAACATGATCACCGTCCTGATGTCGATCGAACTGGTGCTCAACTCGGTCAATATCAACCTGATCGCCTTCTCCTATCAGCTCTCCGACCTGACCGGGCAGGTCTTCTCGATCTTCACCATCACGGTCGCGGCCGGCGAGGCCGCGGTGGGCCTCGGCATCCTGATCGCCCTCTTCCGCCTGCGCGAGACGACGATGCTCGACCGGGCGACGGAGCTCGAGGGGTAGCGATGAAGGAGCTGCTCTGGGTCATCCCGGCCCTGCCCTTCGTGGGCGCGCTGCTCAACGGCTTCCTGCTGCGCAATCGCGTCGGCAAGCAGGGCGTCGCCTGGATCGCCTGCGGCGTGGTGGGCCTCGCCACGATCCTTGGCTTTCTGGTGATCGCTGATGTCTTCCTGAATACGCCGGCCCCCGAGCACGGTCTCCGCGCCTTCGAGCAGGACCTCTACGTCTGGGTCCCCTCCGGACCGCTCGCCACGGCGGCGGACGGGGTGAAGGACTTCATCGTCAACATGGGCTTCCTGCTCGATCCGCTGTCGGCGGTGATGCTCTTCGTCGTCACCTTCGTGGGCTTCTGGATCCACGTCTACTCGGTGGGCTACATGGGCCACGAGGAGGGGTTCCAGCGCTACTTCACCTATCTCAACCTGTTCATGGGCGCCATGCTGTTGCTGGTGCTCGGCAACAACTATCTGGTGATGTTCGTGGGCTGGGAAGGCGTGGGGCTCTGCTCCTACCTGCTGATCGGGTTCTATTACAAAGAGGAGTTCCCGCCCTACGCCGGGCGCAAGGCGTTCATCACCAACCGGGTGGGGGACTTCGGTTTCGTGCTCGGGCTGTTCGCCCTGGTGGCGACCTTCGGCACGCTCAAGTACAGCGAGCTGTTCCCGCGCATCGCGGCGAACCCCGCGCTGCTCACCGGAGCCGGCCACCTGGGGCTTTCCCTCGCCGGGTTCATCGCCCTCTGCATGTTCATCGGCGCCATGGGCAAGAGTGCGCAGCTCCCGCTCTACGTCTGGCTGCCGGACGCCATGGCCGGCCCGACGCCGGTCTCGGCGCTGATCCACGCCGCCACCATGGTCACCGCCGGCGTCTACATGGTGGTCCGCTCGAACGTGATCTACCAGCTCGCGCCGAACGTCTCGGCCTTCGTGGCCATCATCGGCGCCACGACGGCCATCTTCGCCGCCACCATCGGCCTGGCGCAGAACGACATCAAGAAGGTGCTCGCCTACTCGACCGTGTCGCAGCTCGGCTACATGTTCCTGGCGGCGGGCCTCGGGGCGTACACGGCGGCCATCTTCCACCTGATGACCCACGCCTTCTTCAAGGCCCTGCTCTTCCTGGGGTCCGGCTCGGTGATCCACGCCATGGGCGGCGAGCAGGACATGCGGCAGATGGGTGGACTGAAGAAATACCTTCCCACGACGTACCGGACCTTCGTCATCGGCGCGCTGGCGATCGCCGGCGTCCCTGGTTTCGCCGGCTTCTTCAGCAAGGACGAGATCCTGCACGCCGCGGCGTCCGGCGGTCACTGGCTGCTCTACGCCGTGGGCCTGATCACGGCGGTGCTGACCGCCTTCTATATGTTCCGCGCCGTTCACATGACCTTCCACGGCGAGTTCCGCGGCACGCATGAGCAGGAGCATCACCTCCACGAGTCGCCGCCGGTGATGACGGTGCCGCTCTGGGTGCTGGCGGTGGGCGCGGTGGTCTCCGGTTTCGTGGGGCTGCCGGCGGAGAGATTGAACGTCTTCCACCATTTCCTCCAGCCGGTCGTCTACGCCGTCACCGGACAACCGGCCGCGGAGCACACCGCCTCGTGGATCTTTGACGCCATCCTGATCTCCGTCGCCGTCCTCCTCGCCTTCGCGGGCATCGGGCTCGCCTTCCGGCTCTACGGCGGCACGCGCGGCCTGGCGGCTGAGGAGGCGTGGGAGCGCCGGCTGCCGCGCGCCCGCCGCGTCCTTGCCAACAAGTACTACGTGGACGAGCTGTACGACGCCACCGTGATCCGCGGCACCTGGGGCCTGGCGCGCGGGCTCTTCCGCTTCGACGCCGGGGTCGTCGACGGCCTGGTCAACGGCGTGGCGTACCTGACCCGCGGCGTCCTCTCCCTGTTCTCGGGCCTGTTCGACAAGACCGTCGTCGACGGCCTGGTCAATGGGTTGGCCTGGGTCCTCGGCCGGTTCTCGCGGCTGTTCCGCCGGCTGCAGACGGGATACGTCTCCAACTATGCCCTCGTGCTCGCGATGGGCATGTTCGCTCTGGTCGTCATCTACATGCTGCTCGCGCGGAGCTAGAGCTGCGGCGAGGGAGAATCCATGTTCGATTGGGTACACCAGATCCCCATCCTTTCGATCGTCTGCTACCTGCCTCTCGCGGGGGCTCTCGTCGTCATGTTCGCGATGCGGAACGACCAGGGGCCAGCGATCCGCAAGTTCGCGACCGGCGTCGCCTTCGCGGACTTCCTGATCTCGCTGCCCCTGTGGTTCGCCTTCAAGCGCGACGGCGAGCTGTTCCAGTTCCGCGAGAGCGCGCCGTGGATCGACTCGATCGGCGTGCGCTATGAGTTCGGCATCGACGGCGTGGCCCTGCTGCTGGTGCTGCTGACGACGCTGCTGGGCGTGCTCGCCTTCCTCTCCTCCTGGAGCGCCATCCACGAGCGGGAGAAGGAGTATTACGTCTTCCTGCTCCTCCTCCAGACGGGCATGCTCGGCGTCTTCATGGCCCTGGACTTCTTCCTCTTCTACGTCTTCTGGGAGGCCATGCTGGTGCCGATGTACTTCCTGATCGGCATCTGGGGCGGCCCCAGGAAGCTCTACGCGGCCATCAAGTTCTTCCTCTACACCCTGGCGGGCTCGGTGCTGATGCTTCTCGGCATCCTGGCGCTCTATTTCTACAACTCGACCGGCCTCTTCGGCTGGCGGGGGCTGGGCAACGCGCAGACCTTCAGCATCGAGCAGTTCCACGCCATCGGCGCCTCGATCCCGCCCGACCTGCAGTTCTGGATCTTCCTCGCCTTCTTCGTCGGCTTCGCCATCAAGGTGCCGATGTTCCCGTTCCACACTTGGCTGCCCGACGCCCACGTCGAGGCGCCCACGGCGGGCTCGGTGATCCTGGCCGGCGTGCTGCTGAAGATGGGCACCTACGGCTTCGTCCGCTTCTCGCTGCCCATCCTGCCCGACGCCACGGTCGAGCTCCTGCCCTGGATGGCGGCGCTGTCGATCATCGGCATCGTCTACGGCGCCCTGGTGGCCATGGCGCAGAAGGACATCAAGAAGCTGGTGGCCTACTCCTCGGTTTCCCACCTGGGGTTCGTGATGCTGGGCATGTTCGCCTTGAACGGCCCGGGCTTGAACGGCAGCGTGCTCCAGATGATCAATCACGGCCTCTCGACCGGCGCGCTCTTCCTTCTCGTGGGCATCATCTACGAGCGGCGCCACACCCGCGCTATCTCCGAGTACGGCGGCATCTCCCAGGTGATGCCGCTCTACGCCACCATCTTCCTCATCATCACCCTGTCGTCCATCGGGCTGCCGGCCCTCAACGGCTTCGTAGGCGAGTTCACGATCCTGGTCGGCGCCTTCCAGCGCGTCTGGTGGTGGGGCGTGCTGGCAGCGCTCGGCATCGTGCTCGGCGCGGCCTACATGCTGTGGCTGTACCAGCGGGTCTTCTTCGGACCGCTCACCAATCCCGAGAACCGGAACCTGCCGGACCTGAACCTGCGCGAGGTTCTGTACCTCGCGCCGATCGTCGTGCTCTGCTTCTGGATCGGCCTCTACCCGCGGCCGTTCTTCCGCGTCTTGGAGAAGCCGGTCAACTACGTGGTGGCCAAGGTGAACCCGGACCTGGCCACGGCCGTGGCCGCGGCGCCGGCGCCGGCCGGCGAGCCGGTCCGCGCCGCGGGGGCGGGGGAGTAGACCGTGGGCAGCCTGCAGGAATACGCCAAGCTGTCGCCGGAGATCGTGCTCGGCCTCGCCGGCATGCTCCTGCTCCTCGGAGGCTCCATCGGGCGCATGGGAAACCGCGCGTCGGCGATGGTATCCCTCGTGATCCTGACCTTTACAGCCGTCCTCCTACTGCTGGTGCAGGCCACCCTCATCACCCCGCGCCAGCTCATCCTCGGCGGCACCTTCGTGCTGGACGGCTTCTCCTTCTTCTGGAAGCTGCTGGTGCTGATCGCCACCGCGCTCGTCATCCTCCTGTCGATCCGCTTCCTGGAGGAGGGAAACTATCCGGCCTCCGAGTACTACGCCCTGCTCCTGCTCGCCACCTCGGGGATGCTCTTCATGGCCAGCGGCTACACCCTGCTGACCATCTGGATCTCGCTCGAAACCATGGCGCTGTCGAGCTACATCCTGGCGGGCTACTTCAAGCGCGAGGTGCGGTCGAACGAGGCGGCCCTGAAGTACTTCATCCTGGGGGCCCTGTCCTCCGGCATCCTGCTCTACGGCATCTCGCTGCTCTACGGCGCGGCCGGCACGGTGCAGCTCGCGGAGCTCTCGCAGCGCCTGGGGAGCGCCCAGGGGAACCCGCTCGTGCCCCTCGGCTGGATCCTCCTCGCGGCGGGGCTCTTCTTCAAGGTGGCCGCCGTGCCGTTCCACGTCTGGACCCCCGACGTCTACGTGGGAGCGCCGACGCCGGTGACGGCGTGGCTTGCCGTGGCGTCCAAGGCCGCGTCGTTCGCCATCCTGCTCCGCATCTTCTACGAGGGACTGGGGAGCCTGCGCGTCGAGTGGCAGACCCTGGTGGCCATCGTGGCCGCGGCGACCATGATCTGGGGGAACCTGGCCGCGCTGACGCAGGACAACGTCAAGCGCATGCTCGCCTACAGCTCGATCGCCCACGCCGGCTATGTGCTGATTGGCGTCCTGGCGGTCTCCCAGGTCGGCCTCTGGTCGGTGATCTTCTATCTCCTGGCCTACAACTTCATCACCCTGGGCGCGTTCGGCACGGTGATCCTGCTCGAGCGCCGCGAGTACGCGGGCGAGACCTGCGCCGACTACGCGGGCCTCGCCCAGCGCTCGCCCTTTCTGGCCGCCATGATGCTGCTGTTCATGATCGCCTTGACCGGCATTCCGCCGACCGGCGGGTTCGTAGGCAAGTTCTACCTCTTCGCTGCGGCGGTCCAGGCGGGCTGGGGCTGGCTGGCCGTGATCGGCGTGCTGACCAGCGCCATCTCGCTCTATTACTACTTCCGCATCGTCCTCTACATGTACCTGGTCGACTCCGACCAGACCACGCCGACGCCGCTGCGCGCCCCGGCCCTGGTCGGCGCCATCGCCTTCTGCGCGATCGCGACGCTGGCGCTGGGGATCATCCCGGGCCCCTTCATCGAGTTCGCCAAGCGCAGCCTGCTGCCGCTGCCGTAAGGCTCCAAGAGACCGTCCTGCTACAATCTCGCCATGACGGCACAAGTACGATGCACTCAAGCTCTCGCTTGAGGACCGGGCCGAGGTTGCAGCCGAACTGTTGGCCAGCTTGGATGAACCGGCCGATGAAAACGTTGAGGCTGCTTGGGCTGCTGAGATCGAGCGGCGGGCTCGGCGGGTCCTGACGGGGGAATCGACTGGCACGGACTGGGACGAGGCTCGAGCCCGGATCGTCTCAGAAGTGCTTCCACGGTGAGCAAACCTGTCAACGGCGTATCTCTTCGACTACAACCGCCCAGGTACTTTTCGAAAGGTCGACGAACTCTTCCAAGTGCTGAGTCGCCGCTTCGCCCTCGGGAGAGCGCCAAGCGGACTCCATCGATGGCCAGTCATCCCAGTAGAGTTCCACGACAGCGTCCCAACCGGGAGGCGTTCGGCTGGGGTCTGCGGCAACGTGGTTCTGGATGTAGCGCCGAAGGCCCGACATGCGCTCGGCCATGGGGCCGTGGATCTGCCGCAAGTTGGCGCGAAACTCCTCCGCGGAGAGATCCTGCCGCCGGTACAGCACGACCATGAACTTGACCATTCGTCACTCCGCTGCGACGGGTCCGACGGGCGGCTAACTATCCGCTCCCGACTTCGGCTCTGCAAGTGCGGCACCCCATTCCTCGGGGGCAACATCGGCGATGGATTGGGAGAATGTCCATCGGTGTCCCCCAAGATCTTCCGCCGTGTACTGCCGCTCGCCGAAGAGCATATCGGTCGGTGCTTTCAAGATCCGAGCGCCGCGCTGTCGCGCACGCTCGTAGTGTCGGTCGACATCCTAAACATGCACGGCCACATACTGGTTGACCTCATTGGGACGCGGCGGGCGAAACTCGGCCCCTTGGCGGCCGAGCATCACGGCACCCTCGCGGAGTTGCTCGCGTACGGGCTTGGGAACGAAGACCTGACCCTTGCTGGTCAAACGGGTTGCGGACTTCATGAGTGCCATCTTACCAAGAGGTAAGTCATGCCTCGTCCTCCACGGCTGAAGGGCACGTGGACAGAAGTAGATTGAGGAGGGGGCCTGCCGTCCGGGGGCCAGGCAGACGGCAGGCATGCCGCGGGGCGCTGCGGAGCGCCGCCGCGGAGGGAGGACCAGGCGAGCCAGCAGGCCGGCTGCTCCCCTGGTAAGCTTCAGTTGTCAAAGAGCCCGGCGCGCTCCCTCAGGGGAGCACGGCCGGAGCGCCACAGTCCCGAGAGACGAGGCGCCAGACGATTCTCCCGGCGCGCTGCAAGCTTCCGTCGCGCCGGATACCGCGACGCTGCCACGAGAGAAGCCGACATTGCGGCGCGGTAGGCTTCTCTCGGCCAATGGAAGCTTCCTTCGTCGCGACGTAGGCTTCCATCGGGCCAAATACCGATACCTCGTCACGAGACAAGCCGACATCGCAGCGCGGTAGGCTTCTCTGGGCCGACGGAAGCTTCCATCGGGCTAGATACCGCGACATCGCCACGAGGTAAGCGGACATCGTGGCGCGGTAAGCTTCTCCCGGCTGATGGAAGCTTCCATTGCGGCGCGGTAAGCTTCCATCGCGCCAGATACCGCGACATCGCCACGAGGTAAGCCAACATCGCGACGCGGTAGGCTTCTCTCGGCCGAAGGAAGCTTCCATCGTGACGCGGTAAGCTTCCATCGCGCCAGATACCGCGACGTCGCCACGAGGTAAGCCGACATCGCGGCGCGGTAAGCTTCTCCCGGCCGACGGAAGCTTCCATTGCGGCGCGGTAAGCTTCCATCGGGCCAGATACCGGGACATTGCGCCAGTCCTGCCGACGGAAGCTTCCATCGCGCCGATGTCTGCTTCCGCCGCCGCCGGTGCCGCGAGAGCCGGACGAAGGGCTCAGCCGTCCAGATCCTGCCGTCTCGTGGTGTGCATAGACTAGATAATTGCGCGCTGCCTGTCAAGATCTTCCTTGGCAGTGCCACTCACACCAGTTAAGCTAACGCATGTTGAAGGGGGCTGACCGGCGTAGGGCATCCTCGGCGCTCCGTCCTGCCGTGACGGCCTTCGGGCGCAAAGACGCCACCGGGACGCCTCTGCGGCCAGCGTTCTTGGCACGCCATGTGCCGAATCGGCCAGGGGCGCGATCCGGATTTCTGGACGTCCGATAAAAAGAGGGCAGCGCCGGTTGCGCCTTCCCCCTCGGGAGCGTCATCCTTTATGGACACCCTGTTCAGTCCCCGACCCGGGGAAAGGGACGGGAGGGCTTGGCTTTCCCCTGGCCAAACCGTTGGCATCGTATGTGCGTATCCCTTAGCGGGGGAGAGGTCTCTGCTGAAGGGGGTAAGCATGACCAAAGACAGCGTCGGCCACCAGAAGGGGTGGAACTTCGAAGCGGCGGCGATGCCGTTCGTGGACGCGCTCTACAATACGGCCTACCGGATGACCCGCAACGCCGAGGACGCCGAGGACCTCGTCCAGGAGACGTACCTCAAGGCCTACCGGTACTACGACAAATTCGAGGAAGGGACCAACTTCAAGGCGTGGTTGTTCAAGATCATGAAGAACACCTTCATCAACAACTACCGCAAGAAGCAGCAGGCCCCGACCCTGAGCGATTTCGCCGAGATCGAGGAGTCCTTCGAGAACCAGGTCAGCGAGGACGCCTCCCGGCCGCAGATGAAGAACCCCGAGGAGGAGCTGCTCGAGAACGTCCTCGACGAGGACGTGCAGCGGGCGCTCGACAAGCTGCCGCCCGATTACCGCATGGTGGTCCTTCTGGCCGACCTCGAAGGGTTCTCCTACAAGGAGATCGCGGAGATCCTGGAGGTGCCGGTCGGGACGGTGATGAGCCGTCTGTACCGCGGCCGCCGGCTCCTCGAGGCCGCGATGCTCGAGTTCGCCCGCGAGCACGGCTATCTGCGCGAGGGGGAGCCCGTCAAGATGCGCAGCCGCAGCTCGAGCCCGAAGTAGTAGCACGCCGTCTTTCCCGGAAATATCCGTCTCCCAGGGCGAGTTGAACAGTGAGGGTTGCACACGTGGGCTCGTCGCATAGAGTGTTCTAGAGGCCTGCTTTCCGGAGGAAGGACGATGGACTGTAAAGAGGTCAGCGAGACTCTGTTCCTGTTTTTCGACAACGAGATGGACGAAGAGATGCTGACCCCCTTTCGAGACCACGTCGGAGAGTGTGGCGACTGCGCGCGGCGGGTCGACTACACCCGCAAGCTGCTGCTGATCGTCCGTGAGAGGACCATCCGCTGTTGCGCCCCGGAGAGACTCAGGCACCGGATCCTGACCAACCTGCCCCACCGCCGTAGCACCGCTCCCGGTCCCCATTGAGCCTCAGGAGCTCCTCCATGAAACCGATCCTCCCCCTTCGAGCAGGCCGGCCCCTGCGCGCCCGGCGCGGAGCGGCGGTCCTCGTTCTCGCCGCGGCGCTTTTGGCCGGCGTCCCGGCCCTTGCCGGCGCCCAGGAGATCAGCCTCTCCTGCCTGAGCGGCGCGCGCCTGAGCGAGGCGGACCTGGGCCGGGGGGCGACCATCGTCGTGGTCTGGGCCTCGTGGTCGCCGCGCTCGCGGGACATCGCGGAGCGCGTGCGCCCGCTGGCCGACCGCTGGGGCGGCCGCGCCCGCGTCCTCACGGTGAACTTCCAGGAGGACCGGCAGGCGGTCGAGGGCTTCTTGGGCGGCAGGGACCTGGGCGCTCCCGTCTGCCTGGACCCCGACGGCGCCTTCTCGCGGAAGTACAACGTCGCGACCCTTCCCGGCCTGCTCATCGTCAAGGACGGCCAGGTCGCCTACCGCGGCAAGCTGCCCGAGGACGCCGACCGGGTCATCGCCGATCTGCTGCGGTAATCGCAGGCCTCGCGCGCCCGGGCATGCCCGGGCATCATGGCCCGTGACCTCATGGGCATCCTCTCAGGGGTTGCATTCCCCGCGCCTTCCTGTGTACCATCCAACGCGTCGCTGTTTTTCGCAGGCCGGGTCATCTTCGTTCACCCCCTCAGCAGGGAGGTTCTGCGCGGATGCAGTCGAAAAGGGTACATCTTGGCCCGAACGTGCTGCGATGGCTCCTACCGCTCGGGCTGAGCCTCTTCGCGGCAGGGCTCTTCCTCACCACGAGGAACCTGGAAGCCTACAACCGCTCTCCCTTCCCGCTGCCCCCGCCCCCCCGCTTCAACGCCCGCGCTACGCTCCCGGACGCAGCCAGCCGCTGGCTCGGCCAGGCCCGGGTGCCGGTCGAGTTCGAGCTGCTCCGCGGCGAGACGGTGGCCGACGTCTTCGCGAAGCTCGGCCTCGAAGGCGTCGAGGCGCGGGAGGCGACCGACGCTCTGGCGGACAAGGTGGACCTGCGCAGCCTCCGGGCCGGCAATCCGTACTCGGCCTTCTTCAATCCCGATTCGAGCCTGGCGTCCTTCGCGATGACCCTCGCCGGCAGCGGCCGCGTCCAGATGGTCCGCCGGGGCGGCCAGTGGGAGAGCGACTGGCAGCCCTTCGAGCGGCGGATCGAGGTCCGCTCGCTCCAGGGGACGCTCGCGGGCTCGCTCGAGGAGTCGATCCGCGCGGCCGGCGGTCCGCCGGCCCTGGCCTACAAGCTGGCCGACGTGTTCCAATGGGACCTCGACTTCACCAAAGACCTTCAGCCGAGAGACCGGTTCGAGATCCTCTACCAGGAGGTCCAGCTCGACGGCCAGTTCCATGACGTCGGCACCATCTTCGCGGCCGTCTACGACAATCACGGCCGGCTCCACGAGGCCTACCGCTACGGCGACACCGGGGTCTACTACGACGGCGAGGGCCGGCCGATGCGGAAGATGTTCCTCCGATCCCCCCTGCGCTACTCGCGCATCACCTCGATGTTCAGCCGCCGGCGCTTCCACCCGGTGCTTCGAGAGTACCGGCCGCACTACGGGGTCGACTATGGCGCGCCCGTGGGCACGCCGGTGCAGGTGACGGCCAACGGCGCGGTGACCTTCGCGGGCTGGGACCGGGGCGGCGGCAGGGTGGTCAAGGTGCAGCATCCCGGCGGCTACCTGACCGCCTACCTGCACCTCTCCCGCTTCGCCAAGGGGATCCGCCCGGGGGCGCGGGTCCGGCAGGGGGACATCATCGCTTTCACCGGCGCCACCGGCCTCGCCAGCGGGCCCCACCTGGACTACCGGGTGAAGCGCGGCAACCAATGGATCGATCCGCTGACGCTCAAGAGCGTCCGCGACGAGCCCATCCCCAGCTCCCGGATGGCGTCCTTCCGGGCCTGGCGCGACGAGCTGAGGGCCGGGCTGCGGGGCGAGGCCGTGGCGCGGGACCTCCGCATCCCGAGCGTCGGGCCGGGCACCCGGCTCGCCGTCACCGCCGTCACTGGCGCCGCGCCTCCCAGGACGGCGCGCGGAACGCACGCCCGCTGACCCTGCAGCCGTCCCGATGGTCACCGCCAAGGCGTGGTGCCGGGTCGACCTGGCCGGCGGCACCCTCGACATCTGGCCCCTCGGCCTGTTCCACCCCCAGGCCTGCACGGTCAACGTCGCCGTGGACCTCGCCGTCACCGTCCGGCTCCGTCCGTCCGGGGACGTGTACCGGGTCCGCCAGGGCGGGAGCGTCACGGAGGCTTCCTCCGCCGGCGAGCTGGCCCGCCATCCCGAGTCGGCCCTGATCGGGGTTGCCGCCGCGGCCCTGGAGCTGCCCCCGTTCGAAGCCACCCTGGCGAGCCAGTCGCCGCGCGGCGGCGGGCTGGGCGCCAGCTCGGCCATGACGGTCGCCTTCCTCGCCGCGGCGGAGGAGGCGTTCGATCGCCCCCGCTCCGGGCCGCGCGAGCGGGTGGCCCTCGCCCGCGACCTTGAGGCGCGGCTCATGGGGCTGCCGACCGGGGTGCAGGACCACTACCCGGCGCTCCTCGGAGGGGCGCTCGAGATCCGGCCGGTCCCGGGAGGCGAGCGGGTGCGGCGGCTGGCCGCGGACCTGGAGGCGCTCGCGGCGAGCCTGCTGGTCGTCTACTCGGGGCAGAGCCACTTCTCGGCCGGCAACAACTGGCAGGTGGTCCGCCGGCGCCTGGAGGGGGAGCCGGAGGTCACGGCGCTGTTCGAGGGGATCGCCGAGGCCGCCGCGGCGCTGGCGCCGGCCCTCGAAGCGGGCGACCTGCCGCGGGTGGGCGAGCTGATGAGCCGGGAGTGGAGCTTCCGCCGGCGCCTCGCCGAAGGGATCTCGACGCCGGTCCTCGAAGGCCTGCTGCGGGCGGCCGCCTCCCAGGGCGCGTGGGGCGGCAAGGCCTGCGGAGCGGGTGGGGGAGGCTGCCTCGCCCTGCTCTGTCCGCCTGAGCGGAGGGGCCCGATCGCGGCGGCGTTGGCGGAGGCGGGAGGCGAAGTCCTGCAGGCGAGGCCCACCGGGCGGGGCCTGGAGATCTCGACCGAAAGCTAGGAGCTTGCGCAGCAGAAAGGCCGGAGCAAGGACGCTAAGGACCTCAAGGACGCTGCGTGTGTCCTTGCGTCCTTGAGGTCTTTGATCCCCCGGGCGTCCTCAGCGGTTGCGGACCCGCTGCTCCAGGATTTCGTAGGCCTTCGCGAGGTTGAGGCTGTTCGAGAACTTCAGCTCCTTGGCGTCGCTCCAGCCGTTCTCCCGGCTGACGCGGTAGACGACGCGGTCCGCCTGCGCCCAGGAGGCGATCAGGTTCTCGCCGCTCTCGGAGAGGAACAGCCGCACGCTGCCCTGGCTCGCCGGGGGCACCGGCAAGCTGGACATGACGCGGAACTGCAGGAGGTGCGAGCCGATGACCTCGAGGGGGACCGGCGGGTTCGGCTCGTCGCTGCCGATCTGCACGATCTTCGCCGTGGCGTCCGCGCCGTGGTCCCCGCGCAGGCCGCGGCCGGAGAGCTGGGCTCCGAGGTCGACGATGTGGGAGCGGGCCTTGTCGGCGAGCGCCTCGAGGCTGCCGGCGCCGCCGGCGAGGATCTGGGCCTTGGTCTGGTCGGCGATGGCGTTCACGACCTCGGGCCGGAAGGCGCGGCCGAGATCGACGATGTGGGAGCGGGCCTTCTCGCCCAGGGCCGGCAGATCGTGAGGATAGAGCTGTCGGCCGAGGTCGACGATGTGGGAGCGGGCCTTGTCGGCGAGCTGGATCAGCTCCCCGGGAAGGACGTCGACTTCGATGCCGACCAGCTTTGCCAGGGTCGTCGAAGCGTAGGCGATCACGATGGTGCGCTCGTCGCGGCCGCTCTCGACGACCGGCGCGCGCGCCAGCGCGGGCGGGACCTGGGCGTTGGCCCCTTCCACGCGATTCTGCAGGTACTCGTCGAGGTTGTAGACCGGGTTCCAGCCGATGTACACGCCGTCGATGAAGAAGATGGGGGAGTAGAGGGTCTCCAGGGTGCCGGCAGCGCCGCCCGGCTCCTGCCAGACCAGATGCAGGATGGTGCGGTGCCGGGTCAAGCTCAGGTTGTCCGGCCCCGACTCCTCGTAGGAGTCGCGGGTGATCGCGAACTGGGGCGAGGACTTGAGCGCGAAGGCGTTCCCGGTGACCTCGATGGGCTTCGACCAGTTGCTGCCGTCGAACCCGGCCAGCCTGAGGCTCGGGTGGAAGTTCATCTCGCTCTCCCAGAGCAGGAAGATGGTCTGGGAGTCGTCTTCGAACAGCACCGAGGGAGAGCTCTCGACCTCCGGTCCGCCGGTGCCGGGCACCAGGATGCGCTGGAGGGCGCCACCGGGCTGTGTGATGTCGAGGGCGATGACCCGGTTGTCGCGGTCGGAGTCCTTGGCGCCGGGGAAGAGGTCTTTGTACGCCCCTGCGCGGACGGTGTAGACCTCGCCGCCGGAGCCGAGCGCCGCCTCTCGTCCGGCCGCGAGCGCCGCGGCGGAGCCGAGCAGCCCCAGGCCGAGGGCCAGAACGTGGATTGGGCAGGTCTTCCTCATCGTCGTAGCCCTCAGGCGTGCAGGTTGACCAGCCGGCGGATGTCCACCGCCAGCAGGAACTCGGGCAGATAGCCCGCTTCCGGGAAGTAGTCCTGGTGGAGCCGCGTGAAATGGCCGCGGGCGGCCTCGAGGTCGCCCACCAGGTTGGCGACCTCCCCGAGCAGGTACAGGGCGTTCTTGACCGCGGCGCCGTCGCCCAGGGACTCGGCGAGGGCCAGGGCGGCCGAACCCTGCTGCCGGGCCAGCCGGTAGCGGCCGGTCTCGAGATGCGCGAAGCACAGGTCGAGGCGGGCCGAGATCTCGTACTTGCGGGCTCCGAAGCGCGCGAGCAGCCGCAGGCTCTCGTAGAGCAGCCGGTAGCCCTCGGCGTGGCGGCCCTGGAGGATGCGGCAGTAGCCGAGGTTGTCCAGGACCTGACCGCGCGCCGGGCTCGGCTCGCTGGGGATCAGCTCGAGGGCCTTCTCGTACTCGGCGCAGGCCTCCTCGATGAAGCTCTCCGCGAGCAGGGTGTTGCCGATCAGGTTGTGGCTGGAGGCGAGCCAGTCGCGGCGGCCGATCACCTGCGAGCGGTCGAGCGTGATCCGCGCGTAGAACAGCGCCTTCTTGTACTTCTTGATGAACTCGTAGTGCCGGGCGATCGTGTAGGCGGCGATGCGGCAGCTCAACGGATCGCTGTTGCGCACCAGGATCTCGCGCAGGTGGGGCAGCTCGCTCTCACCCCGGCCGAGCTCGACCAGGGCCGCGGCCCGGTTGCAGCGGGTCACGTCGATCAGCCGGGGATCGCCCTGCTCAACCGCCAGGTCGACGGCCGTCTGGAGGATCTCCACCGCCTCCTCCAGCTTGCCGGCGTCGATCGCGTTCTGCCCTCTGCTCCGGATCTCCTCGAAGGCGGTTTCCACCCGCCGTGCTTCTTCGTCCTTCATCAGGGTCCCTCCACCCGTGATGGCCGTTTAATCTCCTTCTTGCTGCAATCGCTTGAACGCGATGAAGTCCTCCACCTCCCGCTGCGCGTCCTCGGGCAGGGAGTTGAACTGCTGGACGAGATGGACGTCGCGCGGCGTGATCGACTCCTTGGCGACGCCCTCGAAGAACTCGCCGATGCTCATCCTGAACTCGGCGAGGATGCGGAAGAGCGTGTCCAGGCTGACCCGGTACTCGCCCTTCTCCATGCGGGAGAGGTCGGACTGCTGGATGCCGAGGCGGGCGGAGAGCTCTACCTGGGTCAACTTGTGCTCCTTGCGGAGTTCCCGGATCTTGCGTCCCACCAGTTGGATCTGACGGATCTTCTCAGGGGCGGCCATGATGACATGTCTTGCGGTTCTGTCTATGTCAGAATGGCATAGCAGGGTCGTCTGGCTCTGATACTACGCCCCGGCTCGGAGAGCTGTCAATGGCGGGGGGAGGCCTTCCCTAACCTTATTTCTTATAGAGGGGGCGCGGGCCCGGTTCGGGAGGGGGAATGATAATGTCGGGCCGCGGCGACCGGAGATGCTCGTGCGACATCATTTCTTCCTGCTCAAAGAGCTGGTCAAGAGGGACTTCCAGGGGCGCTACGCCGGCTCGCTGCTCGGCTTCGTCTGGTCCTTCGTCCAGCCGCTCTGGATGCTGCTGCTCTTCACGTTCGTCTTCTCGACGGTGATGAGGATCCCGCTCGCGGGCTCGCGCACCGGGTTCTTCCCCATCTTCCTGTTCTGCGGCCTGCTTCCCTGGGGAGCGATCCATGAAGGGGTGCTGCGGGCGTCGACTGCGATCACCGACAACGCCGGCCTGGTGAAGAAGCTGCGCTTCCCCGCGGAGGTTCTGGTGCTGGCCGTGGTGCTGGCGGCCCTGCTCCACGAGGCCATCGCGGCCCTCATCTTCCTCGGCGTCCTGGCCTTCCTGGGGGAGCTGACGTGGGGGGGCCTGCCGCTGCTCCTGCTCGCCGTGCCGCTCCAGGTCGCCCTCACCCTGGGGCTCGGGCTGCTCCTGGCGGCGCTGCACGTGTTCTTCCGCGATACGGCGCAGGTGCTCGGGATAGCCTTCACGGGCTGGTTCTACCTGACGCCCATCGTCTATCCGGCGGCCCTGGTGCCGGCGCGCTTCCGGGCCTTGATCGAGCTCAATCCGCTGAGCTCCCTGGTCGAGCTGTACCGGCAGGCCTTCCTCGGCGGGGAGGTGGCGGCCGTCCCGGGGACCGGCGCCCTGGCGCTGGCGTCGCTTGTGCTACTATGCGCCGGCTTTCTGCTCTTCGGTCGCCTCAAGGCCGCCTTCGTGGACGAGATCTAGGTCTGGTGCGGTTCTTGCTGAGCGCGGTGCTGCCGACGATATCGAGAAAGGAGCTTTCCGTCATGAAGTGGACCCCAGGCTTTGTCCGCCGCCGGCTGGTGCCGGCGCTGCTCTTGGGCGCCCTGGCGCTCGCCGCCGGCGCGCCGGTCCGCGCCGCGGCCGCCAAGCCCCCCAAGGCAGCGCCGCCCAAGAAGGCGGAGAAGGGAAAGAAGACCGCCGCCGCCCAGCCGCCCGCCTCGCGGGCCGCCGTCGAGGACGAGATGCCGCTCGAGGCGCCCGCCGCTCCGGCGGCCGGCGGAGGCCACGGGCCGCAGCCGCCGGACGGCAAGTGGCTGAAGGACGAGGAGGGCCGGCTGTACTTCCTCGAGAAGCTCGAGAAGGCGGGCGCGCCCTATCTCCGCCTCGACGCCAAGACGGTGCGCACCCGCTGGGGAATCACCATCGACGTGGCGAAGGAGGACGAGAAGTACTTCTACTACAAGGTCTACCGCGCCGAAGGTTCGTTCCGGCCCGAAGAGCTGCAGCCGCAGGCGAGCGCCGAGGAGAAGGCGAAGATCCTGGCGAGCTACGCGGTGGAGGTCCCCGAGAGCCGGCGCCTGAGCTTCGCGCCCTTCGGCAACGGGCTGCCCAACAGCGGGCAGTGGCGCAACGGCTTCGACATCGCCGACATGAACGGCGACGGGCACCTCGACATCGTCCACCCCCCGGCGCGCAAGTCGCTCGGCAACCCGGTCATCTTCCTGGGCGACGGCAAGGGGAACTGGCGCCGCTGGAGCGAGGCGAAGTACCCCCGCCTGCCGTTCGACTACGGCGACGCGGCGGCGGCCGACTTCAACGGCGACGGCCACATGGACTTCGCCCTCGGCATGCACCTGCGGGGCCTGGCGGTCCTGCTGGGGGACGGCAAGGGGAACTTCACCGACTGGGGCAAGGGGCTCGACCTGCAGGTCCCCAAGCCGGGCAACGACGGCGCCGGCTTCTCCTCGCGGGCGATCGCGGCGATCGACTGGAACCACGACGGGCGCCCGGACATCCTGGCCTTGGGCGAGGGGCCGCGCCTGAACGTCTCCGCCCGCGACCAGCCCAAGCCGTCCATCGCCCCGGAGTCGTACGGCGCCGCCGTCTACCTCAACCAGGGCGACGGCACCTGGGTCCGCAAGGACCAGGGCACCTCCAGCCGCGAGGTCTTCGGCGACGCGGTGGCGGTCGGCGACTTCAACGGCGACCGCCGCAAGGACTTCGCCACCGGCTCCAACACCATGGGGCGCCAGACCCTGGTCAACTACGCCCGCGAGGACGGCGCCTGGAACCCCGCGGACCTCGACCTCGTCCGGCCCCAGAGCTACATCCGCTCGGTGGCCGCCGGCGATTTCAACGGCGACGGGCGCGACGACCTGGCGGTCGGCTACTTGAGCTACAGCTATCCGCTGGAGTCCTGGCGGTCGGGGATCGACGTCCTCTTCTCCCGCGCGGACGGCACCTGGACCCGCCGGCCCCTCGCCTCCGAGGAGGGCCGGGTCGAGGTCTCCTCCATCGCCCGCGGCGACCTCGACGGCGACGGCCGGCTCGACCTGGTGGCGCTGACCGGCGAGGGGGAGACCTGGGTCTTCCTGGGGGACGGCAAGGGCTTCTTCACCCGCGAGGCGGCCACCGGCATCGCGCCGTTCGCCGGCCGCTGCCGGGGCTACCACGTGCAACTGGCGGACCTCGACGGCGACGGCAAGGACGAGTTCGTCTCCGGCTTCGCGGGCGAGAACTCGCCGATGTTCGACCCGGACCTCTGCCTGTCGGGCGGCGGCCTGCAGGCCTGGCGGGCGGCGCCGGGGGCGGGGGGGAGGGGGTGCTGAGGCGCAAAAAAAGGGCAAAACGCCGCAAAACGCCTCTTGACAGCCCCGGGAGACATCCCTATAGTGCAGAAGCATAAAACATCGGAGAGGGCGGGGGGCTCGAGCCTTCAGGCCCTCCGGTAGGCAAAGAGCGAGAAGAGGACCACCATCCGGCGCCCGTGAAAAAGTGCTGACAACGGAGCCCGGATGTTATAAAGTTCGCCGCACTCTATACTTTGAACAGGAGGTGATGTTCTTTTTCGAGGAGAGTGGAGAACCGGCTGTCACCAAATCGTAGACTCGGTTCAGCTTCAGCAAACTAACCCTAGGAGATTGTCTGTCATGAAGAAAACCGCACTGTGTCTCGCTCTCTTGGGCCTGCTGGCCCTGGGCGGCCAGGCGGTTGCTGTGATCTGCACCATCGATGACGTGCCGGCGGCCACTCTGCTGCTGCCGTACTTCGAGGTGAATCTCAGCAACCCGAACGGGCTCACCACCCTGTTCTCGATCAACAACGCCTCGGCCACCGCGGTCCTGGCCCACGTCGTGGTCTGGTCGGACCTCTCGGTCCCCGTCCTCGACTTCAACATCTACCTGACCGGCTATGACGTGCAGACGATCAACCTGCGCGACATCATCGTCAACGGCGTGCTGCCGCGGACGGCCTCGGACGGTCAGGACCCGAACGACACCATCAGCCCGCAGGGCCTGTTCTCGCAGGACATCAACTTCGCGAGCTGCACCGGCCAGCTGCCGCCGCCGCCGCTGCCGGCGGACTTCATCTCGCACCTGCAGCTCTCGCTCACGGGTCAGTCTTCGCCGATCCTGGGCAACCGCTGCGCCGGCCGCAACCTCGGGGACAACATCGCCCGCGGCTACGTGACGGTCGACACGGTGAACAACTGCACGCTGCGCTTCCCGGGCGATCCGGGCTACTTCGCCCCGGGCGGCACCGGCGACGCCACCAACCAGAACGTGCTCTGGGGCGACTACTTCTATGTGAACACGGGCGAGAACTTCGCCCAGGGCGAGACGCTCGTCCACATCGAGGCGGCGCCCGGGACCGGCACCAGCTCCTTCAACACCTACGGAGCGAACCCGGAGACCACGGTGGCCGGCCAGTACACCTTCTACGGCCGCTACGTGGCGTGGACGGCCGCGGACAACCGCGAGCCGCTGTCCACGAACTTCGCCGTGCGCTACATCAACGGCGGCGCGTTCAACGGCGGCACCAGCCTGCTGTGCTGGCGCGACTCGAAGGTCAACCAGGGTCCGTTCACCTGCCCGGCGGTGGCGGGCACCCGTCCGCCGTGGTTCCCGCTGAGCCAGGAGGGGATCGTGATCTTCGACGAGCAGGAGAACCCGAACGTGCCGCAGGCGCCGCCGGTGTCTCCGCCGCCGCCGCAGACGCCGAACCTGATCTGCCCGGCTGAGGCCCAGCGGACGCGGGTGGGCAGCAGCGCCTTCCCGGTGCCGTTCGACTTCGGCTGGCTGTACCTGAACCTGAACACCACGGTGGCTGCGGCGGGCAACAACCCGCCGGAGGATCCGGCGGCGGCTCAGGCTTGGGTGACGGCGGTGATGGACGCCGCGGGCCGGTTCAGCGTCGGCTTCGACGCGGTCCAGCTCGACACCGCCTGCCGTGCCCTGCACTTTACCCCGGGTCCCTGATCCCAGGGGCTGACCAGGGTGGGTCCGGTCTTGCCGGGCCCACCCTTTTCCTTGTCCGCCCTCCTCGGCTCCTGCAGACTGGCCCCCGGAGCCTCCCGGGGGATAGCTTGGAAGAGCTGAGAGCATTCAGGGTTCTTCTCCCCTCCGCGCCCGGCCCCGGTTTTTTTCCGGGGGGCTTGTCAAGGAGGGGAACTGGGCCTATACTTATGCTCAAAGTCAGATTTTGCTCTATATCTTCCGGCGCAGGCGACCCGTGAATCGAGTCAAGCCGGGGAGTTGCTGTAACCCTAGTTGGTAGGAGGAGTCTCATGGCGCAGCCCCGTCCCTCTGGCCCCGGACCCTACGTCGCAAACCCGGTGCACCGGATGCTCGCCCTGCTCGCGCTGGCGGCGGCGGTGTTCCTGCTGGCCGCCCGTCCGGCGTCGGCGGGCCTGAGCTGCGACCGCGCCACGTGCGGTCCGGTCCTCGAGGGCTCTCCGGGCAACAGCCGGATCCTCTGTTTCTTCCCGGCCTCGCCGCCGCCGCAGGAGCTCTGGGGCGAGATCCAGCCCGTCGATCCGAGCCCGCTGCCCAGCGAGCGCGACGCGACGAGCTTCAACGAGTTCGGAGGGGAGTCGTACTGGGGCCGCAACTGGTACTACGGCATGGACGTGGAGAACGGCTGGATCCTGGCGGGCCTGGCGCACGGCATCGGCGTCTTTGACGCCCGCACCGATCCCGCCCATCCGACGCTCATCGCGGCCCAGCGGTACGGGCCCTCGGCGGTGGGATCGTTCCCCTCCATCCCGGCCGGCGAGCAGTCGAAGTTCGTCTTCGGCGGCATCGACGCTCCGGACGACTCGGTGGCCGCGCTGGCGGGCTACAACGGCGCGGGCATCCTCGTCTTCGACCTCTCGGACAAGACCAAGCCCAGGCCGGTCTACCAGAACGCCGACAAGTCCGCCGAATCAGTCTACGCGACGAAGCTCGGGGCCACGCGTTACGCCTTCCTCGCCTCGAATGTGGGCCTCTTCGCCTACGACCTCGACAGGGCCCTCGGCTACAACGGCTGCCTGGAGGACTCCTCGAACCCCTCGGGCTGCCCCGGCGTGCGGGTGGGGCAGATCTCGACTCCCGCCACGCCGGCCGCCGTGCACGGCGCCGGCAACTACCTCGCCGTGAGCTTCGGCTCCGGGAACGGCTTCCAGATCTTCGAGGTCAGCAACCCGGCGAGCCCGCAGCTCAAGCTGACCGGGCTGCGGAGCGGCGACGCGCGGGGCGTCTATGGCGTCGCGCTCTGGAGCCAGGGCAGCTCCTATTACTTGGCCGCCCGCCTGGGCGCGTCGATCTCCCAGCCCGCGCAGACCGCGATCTACGACGTGAGCTGCATCACCGGGGCCTGCTCCGGCCTGGGGGCTCCCCTGTGGATCAGCAGCCTGGACACCCAGAGCTCCGCCCAGTACCTCACCTTCTCCCGCAGCGGCGGCGGGACGCCGTTCCTGTACGTGGGCGGCGACGCGCCTTGCGTCGGCAGCCTGGACACCCAGCAGCACGAGTGGCTGCTCGACGTGAGCAACCCGGCGGCGCCGCACGACGTCTCGCCGCAGGGCACGATCCAGAAGACGGCCAAGTACAACGGGGTCGACAAGACCAAGCCGGTCGGCTACTGGACCTGGTTCTACCGCCCGAGCCCGACGGGGTTCGACTACGTCTCGCCGCGCGCGGGCAAGTTCAGCGGCGAGTACTTCTATCGCGCCGCGAAGGCGATCTTCGACATCCACAAGCTGGCGCGCAGCAGCCCGCCCGTGGCGGACTTCACCTGGAGCCCGGCGGAGATCTATCCGGGCACGCCGGTGACGTTCACCGACCGCTCCAGCGGGGCGCCGTCGCAGTGGAGCTGGTCCTTCACGGACGGCACGCCGACCACGGCAACCACCCAGAGCGCCCAGGTGGCGTTCGGCTCGGCTGGCTCGAAGGCCGTGACCCTGTCGAGCTTCAACAATCTCGGGCGCGGCGACGTGACCAAGAACATCACCGTTCTCAATCCCGCGCCGCAGATCGGCGGCATCACGGTCACGCCGGCCAACCCCATCGTCTGCCAGCCCGTCACCTTCACCTCGACGGGCGTGACGGGCAAGCCGCCGCTCGGCTATAGCTGGGCCGTGAAGAACGATGCCAACCAGATGCCGGTGCCGGTGGCGAACAACACGGGTCCATCGCTGACCTGGAACACGGCGGGCGTCCAGAGCGGCAGCTACACGGCGACCCTGACGGTGAGCGGCGTCGGCAATGCCACCAAGAGTGCCACCGTCACCTTGGGGCCGCTGGCGCAGCTCGCCTTCACGGGCGCGGGCGGCGCTCCGGAGAACGATCCGTTCACCGCCGGCACGGTGAAGTTCCACGCCCGGGGCCAGGGGGCCACCGAGTGGAACTGGGACTTCGGCGACGGCCAGGGCTTCCGCGGCTGGACCAACGATCCGGTCAACGGTCCGGATCCGACCGTGACCTACACGTCGACAGGTTCAAAGACGGTCAAGGTGCAGATCCGCAACTGCGTCCAGGCCGCGATCACCAGCGCGGCGCTGACCGTCAACGTGACCCAGGTGACACCCCTTGTGGCCGGGTTCCGAGCCAGCAACATCGCGTGCAACCACTTCGGCTGCTTCGCCAGCGTAGGGCAGGCGATCACCTTCATCAACGAGTCGAGCGGCAGCCCCGACAGCTACGCCTACGCGTGGGACAACACCAGCGACAGTGCCTGCTCCGGATTCGGCGCAGCGCAGGCAGCTCCCGAGACAAGCCACACCTACGCCTCGGCGGGGACCTACTACCCTTGCATCAAAGTGATCCGGGGCGCCGAGACGGCGGAGTTCCGGCACGCGCCGGGCATCACCGTAAGCGCGGGTGGCGGCGGCGGCGGTGGTGGGGGTGGCGGCGGCACGTCGATCTCCATCAGCGGCCCCAGCGCGGGCCAGCCGAACACCAGCTACACCTATGTGGCCACGGCGAGCGGCTGCACGCCGAGCGGCAACGGCTGGACCTGGAACATGGACGGCGGCACGGCCTTCGGCGGAGTCAGCGGCGACACGGTCGCCATCACCTGGTCGACGGCCGGCCTCAAGACGGTCACGGCGACCAACAGCACCTGCGGCAGCGCCGCGGGCACGCGCAACGTGAGCATCACCGACCCGGGCAGTGGCGGCGGTGGCGGGAGTGGCGGCGGCGGCGGGGGTGGCGGCGGCGCCGTCCAGCCGCGGTTCACGGTCTCGCCGGCCGCTCCGAAGGCGGGCGAGAGCGTGACCTTCGACGCCCAGTCCTCGACCGGGGTGCCGGCCAACTCCGGCTACTCGTGGAGCTTCGGCGACGGCGGGCCGGGCGCGTCGGGCCCGGTCGTGACCCACACCTACGCCGGCTCGGGGAACTACGAGGTCCAGCTCACGGTCGTCCCGGCAGGCTGCTTCAACCCGGCCTGCCTGAGCTCGACCTCCAGGACGGTGGCGGTGGTCCCCGGCGGCCCGCCGCCGCCGTCGGCGGAGTTCACCCCCAACGTGGCCTGCATCAATGTGGGCGGCTTCTCCCAGTGCCAGGCCGAGACCGGCAAGACCGTGACGCTGACGGCCGACGCCACGGACGCCACGGGCTACACCTGGGACTTCGGCGACGGCGCGACCGGCACCGGCCGCACCGTGACCCACACCTGGTCGAATCCGGGCTCGTACGCGGTGACGCTGACGGTGACCGGCGGCTCGGGAGCCTCGAACAAGTCGCGGACGTTCGTCGTCAACGGCGCGCCGGTCGTGCCGCCGAGCACCAAGTCGGTGGTCCTGCCCTTCATCGCGCAGAGCCGGGGCGCGCTGGTGCAGTCGAGCGACCTCTTCGTCTTCAACCCCGGCACGACCGATATGAAGGTGACGCTCGAGTTCCGCCGGCGGGGAACGCCGGAGTCGAATCCGCCGCAGATCCCGCAGACGATCAAGCCCGGCGCGACGCTGTTCGTGGCCGACGTGCTGCGCGACCTGTTCGGCCGCGAGAACGTGGCCGGCTTCATCCGGGTGAGCGTGGACCAGGGGAGCGTGGAGCCGGTCATCACCTCGTTCAATACCATGACCGGGGCCGACGGCAAGCAGTTCGGCCAGACGGTCGCCGGCATCCCGATGAACCACGCCGGCGCCGTCGCGAGCTCGCAGCCGGCGGACCAGAAGCAGAACGTGGTCGGCCTGATCAGCAACAACGAGCGACTCGCCGAGCTCGGCATCAGCAACCCGGGGGCCCAGGCGGCGACCTACCACCTGCGGTTCTTCGACAAGACGGGCCGGCAGATCGGCGAGTCGGGCGACCTCGCCCTCTCCGAGTTCGGCCAGCGTCAGTACCAGGGCACCGAGCTCGGCGACCTCTTCGGCGTCGCGGACGAGACCGACTATCGGGTCGAGGTCGAGACCAAGGCGGGTGGCCGGATCTTCCCCTACGCCACGAACGTCCGGCGGATCTCGGGAGACCCGTCCTTCATCGGGGCCGGCTCTGCGAACGACGCCAAGGTCTACCTCATCGGCGCCCTGAGCACGCCCGGGCTCAAGAACAGCGTCTGGCAGACCGACGCGCTGCTGTCGAACATCGGCAGCCAGGCGGTCAACTCCGAGGTGACGTTCACGGGCGTCGGGGCCCGGGCCAGACCCACCAGGGCCCTGCCGGTGGCCCTGCAGCCGGGCGAGAGCGAGCGGCTGGAGAACGTCATCGCCAGCCAGTGGGGCATCAAGAACGCGACGGGCGTGCTGACCGTCAAGAGCGCCTCGCCGAACGGCGTCTTCCCGATCGTCCAGGGCGAGGCCTACGAGAACTCGAACAACAGCAACCCGGCGAAGCGCTTCGGGCAGTCGATGACGGCGGTCAGCGAAGCCGACGCGGCGGGCGCCGGACAGGCCCAGTACCTGGTGGGGCTGCGGCAGACCGGCAGCTACCGCACCACGTTCTGGCTGTTCAACCCGGGCGGCGGAGCGGGCGAGTACGACGTCGTCTACCGCCGGCTCGACGGCTCGGTGGCCGCCACCATCAAGCGTGTGCGGCTGGGCGCCGGCGCGGTGCGGCAGTTCACCCCGAACCAGCATCCGCTGAAGGGGAAGAAGGGCGGGACGCCCACGATCCCGAACGGGTTCACCGTCCAGATCGTGGTCAAGAGCGGCAAGGTGCTGAGCGCGGCGCAGGTCGTCAACAACTCCACCAACGACCCGGCGTACATCCAGGGTGAGGTGCGGTAGCCGGGCGGGGCGCTCTTCCCGGGTTCCCGTGACGGCGGGGCCGCCGGCCGCTCGGCTGGCGGCCCTTTCCGTCTCCGGGGGGAGCGGGCTGTTGCGGCAGGTCGCGGTGCTCGCCGCGCTCGCGGCCCTGGCCGCCTGCCGGGTGCCGGACGTGCCCTCGTCGTCGTCCGGCTCTTCTTCCGACCGGGCCCCGGCCGCCTCGCCCGCCGTCCGCCCGGAGACGGCTGCCGCCGACGGGCCCGCCCAGGGGAAGTGGCACGACGCCCGCGGCGGAGCGGCCGCCGGCCCGCAGGCTTCCGAAGCGGCCGGCGACGTCAAAGCCCTCCCCTACCTCCAGGGCTACCGGCCGGCCCAGGACCATCCGGTGGTGATCGAGCACGATCCCGCGGCGACCTTCCAGGGGCTCAACCTCTACGTCTCCGGTCACGCCGCCGAGGCGGTGCTCATGGACATGCACGGCCGGACCCTCCATCGCTGGCGCTACCCCCTGCGCCGGCTCTGGCCGGACCTCGCCCGCGACCCCGAGATGGCGAAGCTCGAGTACTGGCGCCGTGCCTATCTCTACCCGAACGGCGACCTGCTGGCGATCTACGAGGGGCAGGGGCTGGTCAAGCTGGACGCCCGCTCGCGAGTCCTCTGGGCGCACCGCGGCGGCATCCACCACGACCTGTTCGTCGCCGGCGACGGCACCATCTACGCTCTCGACCGCGAGGGGAAGGTCATCCCCTGGATCCACCGCAGGAAGGGCGTGCTCGAGGACTTCGTCGCCGTGCTCGACGCGTCCGGACGGCTGCTGCGCAAGGTCTCCATCCTCGAAGCCTTCGCGAGGTCTCCCTACGCCTCCCTCCTCCAGGGCATGCGGCATTCCGGAGACGTCTTCCACACCAACACCCTGGAGGTGCTGGACGGCCGTTTCGCGGACCGCCATCCGGCGTTCCGCAAGGGCAACGTCCTGGTGTCGGTCTGGCGGCTCGACACCATCGCCGTGCTCGACCTGGAGCGGCAGACGGTGGCCTGGGCCCTGACCGGTGGCTGGCATCGCCAGCACCAGCCGACGTTTCTCGACAACGGCCGTCTGCTGCTGTTCGACAACCTGGGAGCGGCCTGGGACCGCTCGCGCGTCCTGGAGATCGATCCGCTGACCGGCAGGACCCTCTGGCAGTTCGGCGGCGGCCGCGACGTGGACCTGTTCTCGAAGACCCTGGGGTCCTGCCAGAGGCTGCCGAACGGCAACACGCTGATCACCGAGTCGGAGAACGGCCGCGCCCTGGAGGTGACCCGGGACGGGCGGACGGTCTGGGAGTTCTACAACCCCCACCGGGCCGGGGAGCGCAACGAGCTGGTGGCCGCGCTGTTCGAGGTGGTGCGGCTGCCGCCGGATTTCCGGTTTCATGGATCGTTCCATGGATAAGGAGAAATCGCCTCGGGAGATACAATCGCACTGATGCGAGAGGCCGTGGTGACCGCCGAGGGGCTGACCAAGACGTACAAGGTGTACGCCACACCCTGGGACCGCCTCGGCGAGATGGTCACGCGCCGCGGCCGGCACAGGGAGTTCCGCGCCCTGGAGGACGTGACGTTCGCGCTCGCGAGGGGGGAGGGGCTGGCCCTCGTCGGCGAGAACGGAGCGGGCAAGAGCACGCTGCTCAAGATCCTCGCCGGCATCACGGCGCCCACCGCGGGCACGTTCGGCGTCCGCGGCAAGGTGGCCTCAATCCTCGAGCTGGGCTCGGGCTTCCACCCCGAGTTCACCGGCCGGCAGAACATCGTGCTCAACGCCGCCATGCTGGGACTCTCGCAGGAGGAGCTGCGGCGCAAGATGCCGGACATCGTGGCCTTCAGCGAGCTGGGGGAGTTCATCGACCAGCCCGTCAAAACCTACTCGACCGGCATGGCCATGCGGCTGGGCTTCTCGATCGCCACCCAGGTGGAGCCGGACGTGCTGATCATCGACGAGGCCCGGTCGGTGGGGGACGGCTACTTCCAGAAGAAGTGCATGGACCGCCTGCGCCGCTTCGTGGCTGCGGGCGGGACGCTGCTGTTCTGCTCGCACGCCATGTACTACGTCTCGGCGTTCTGCCAGCGCGCCCTCTGGCTGCGCAAGGGGCGGACGGAGGCGCTCGGCCCGGTAGCCGAGGTGGTGCGCGAGTACGAGAACTTCCTGGTCGCGAAGAGCGCCCGGGCCGCCGATTCCGCTTCGACCCCTGCCGCGCCGGCGGCCCTGCCGGCCCGCATCGTCGCGGCCCGTCTGGCCGAGCCCCGGCGGGACTCCCTCTACGCCCAGGGCGACCCCTGGGAGCTGGAGGTCGAGTGGGAGACGGAGGATCCGCGGCTCGCCTTTCACCTTGGGGTGGGGATCAACCGCGCCGACGACGTCGAGGTCTGCTCCTTCGCGACCCACTTCGACGGGCTCGCGCCGGTGACCGGGGAGCGGACCTATGCCGCGCGCTTGGCGGTCCCCAGCCTGCCTCTGGTGAAGGGGGAGTTCACCCTGTATATTTTCCTGATGGACGAGGAGGGGCTGCACATCTACGACCAGTGGCTCATCCCGGGCGCCTTCACCGTCCACAGCCCGTCCTATGTCTTCGGCCTGGTCCGGGTCGAGCACGCCTGGGACCTCAACGTTCGGAGCGGCTCATCCGTACAAAAGAGCGTGGCCCGGGGCTGAGCACGTGATGAAGACCGCCAGCTTGCCCATCCTCACCGATCCCGCCCTCGCGGACCTGCAGGTGAACCCGTTCCTCCACGCCAGCGAGGGCCGGGTCTACAACCCGCTGACAGACCGGACGCTGCTCGGCGGCGAGCCCGGGTACGAGGGCCTGCGAGGGCTGCTGAGCGGCGCTCTGGCCCTGGATCTCCTGCCGGCCGAGGACCGGGCGGAGCTGGCCGCGCAGGGCTGGCTCCTGCCCGGCGGTATGGAGCCGGCCCGGGAGTTCCGGCTCAAGTACGTGTCGCTGGAGGCGCACACGGTCTGCAACCAGGCCTGCTACTTCTGCCCGGTGTCGATCGCCCCGCGCGAGGACTACTTCATGCCCACAGAGCTCTACGAGCGGATCGTGGGCGAGCTGGCGGCGTACCGGGACACGATCGAAGCGGTCTTCATGATCAACTACAACGAGCCCACCGTGGACAAACGGTTCGTGGATCAGGTGCGGGCGATCCGGACGGCGGGCCTGCCGCCGGCCGTGCTCACCAACGGCTCGGGGCTCACGCCGGGCCGCGTCGACGCCCTGGTGGAGATGGGGGGGCTGCGCTTCCTCTCGGTCAACCTCTCGACGCTGGATCGCGAGCGCTACCGGCAGGAGCGCGGCGGGGACCACCTCGGCCTGGTGCTGCGCAACCTCGACCATGCCAAGGAC
>DASWME010000143.1:0-2048 GCA_036399915.1 Thermoanaerobaculia bacterium | reverse complement strand
GTCCGGCCCGGGGGGCACCCCTTCGACCGGCGCCTCGCCGTCGGCGAGGTGCTGAGCCGCGAGCTGCTGGGAGAGCCTGGGACCCGCTACGCCGTGGTGGACGAGGGGCCCGGCCTCTCCGGCAGCTCCTTCGGCTGCGTGGCCGACTGGCTGGAGGACCAGGGCGTCGCGCCCGAGGCGATCTCCTTTGTCCCCAGCCACCGCGGCGGGCTGGGACCCTACGCCAGCGAGCGGCACCGGCGCCGATGGGAGCGGGCGCGCCGACACGTGGCCGAGTTCGAGGCGGTCTTCACCGGTCCGCACAGCCCTTTTCCCCTGGACCGCTGGGTGGAGGACTTGACGGGTCCCGCCGATGCGCCGCCCGAGGACCTGAGCGCCGGGCGCTGGCGCGAGCGGCTGATTCCGGACCGCTCCCGGTGGCCGGCGGTGGATGTCCAGGCCGAGCGGCGCAAGTACCTGCTCGCCGCGGGCGGCCGGCGCTGGCTTCTCAAGTTCGCCGGGCTCGGCCGCTACGGCCGGGAGAAGCTGGAGATGGCCCAAGCCCTGGACGGTGCCGGGCTTATCCCGCCTGTTGCCGGGCTGCGCCACGGCTTCCTGGTGGGACCCTGGCTGGAGGGGGCACGTCCCCTGCCCCTTGCTCCCGAGGTGGACCGCGACGCGTTGCTCGACGCGGTCGCCCGTTACCTGGCCTTCCGCGTCTCCCGGTTTCCGGCCCCGCCGGACGCGCGGGGCGCCACGCCGGCGAAGCTGTTCGAGATGGCCGTATACAACGTCGGGCGTGCCCTGGGGCCTTTCGGCGAGGCGGTGGAGGAGTGGCGGGACCGGCTGGCCGAGCTCGCCCGTCTGGAGCGGCCCATCCTCACGGACAACAAGATGCACACCTGGGAGTGGCTGGTGACACCCGACGGGACGATCCTCAAGGCCGACACCCTAGACCACCACCGCGCGAACGACCTCGTCGGCCCGCAGGATCCCGCCTGGGACTTGGCCGGCGCCGCCGTCGAGTTGGACCTCGACGACGCCGAGCTGGAATTCCTTACCGATGCGGTGGCCCGCCGGAGCGGCGCGCCACGGGCCGAGCCCCTCCAGCTCGGCTTCTACAGGGTCGCATACCTCGCCTTCCAGATCGGGTGCCATGCCCTGGCCGCCGAGGCGCTGAAGGCGTCCGCTCCGGCCGAGTCCGCCGGCCTGCGGATCGAGATGGAGCGCTACGCGGAGGGGCTGCGGCGGACGCTGGCCGTGGGGATCGGCGCGGTGGCATAGCGCCCTTTCGTGGGCAGGATCCGCCCCCGCGAAATCCAGACCGCCCCTCGCGAATTCTCTTCGCGCCCTCGCGAGGGGCGGTCGCGCCCTCACGAGGGGCGGTCGCGCCCCCGCGGGGGCCGGTTGCGCCCTCGCCGGGGCCGGTTGCGCCCTCGCGGGGGCGGTTCGGCCCTCGCGGGGGCCGGTTGCGCCCTCGCGGGGGCTGGTCGCGCCCTCGCGGGGGCGGCTGCGCCCTCGCGGGGGCTGATCGCGCCCTCGCGGGGGCGGCTCGGCCCTCGCGGGGGCGAAACCGGGTCCTCCGCTGCTTCCCAGTGCGCCCGGAAGCCCAGGATCTGCTCCAGTGTCTCCCCGAAATCCCCCTGGAAGCAGACGGCGCGGTCGTCCACGAAGACGTGGGCGGCGGGCTTCCTGTCCGTCACCTCGGAGACCCAGCGATCGAGGCCGTGCTCGGCGAGCCAGGCGCGGGCGTCGTCCTCCCAGCGAGTGGTGAAGACGACCACCCGGAACCCCCGCTCGTTCAGCGCCCGCAGGAAGTCCTCGGCCCCCTCCCGCGGCGGGTCCCAGTGCTTCTCGTGCTGCCAGCCGGTGTAGCGGTCGAGCACGCCGTTGAGGTCGACGCAGACGACGGGGCGCGGATCGGGCTCCGGCTCGCTCATGGCGGGATTGTGCAACACCTTCATGGCGCGTGGGTTGCATAGCTTCGTAGAAGCTGTTCCTTCGTCCCGGAGGAGACCCCCCATGAGACAGAAGGGCGTTCACATCGAGCCGGCGGAAGGGAAGCTGGG
>DASWME010000142.1:0-13396 GCA_036399915.1 Thermoanaerobaculia bacterium | reverse complement strand
CGCTACCGGGACCTCCTGTTCCCGGCCGTGTTCTTCGGCCTGGCCGCTGTCAGCGAGCCCAGGCTCCTCTTGGGCAGCAGGTCCTGGGACCTTGCGCTCGATGCCCTGGGCATCGCCGTCGCGCTCGCCGGGCAGGGGTTGCGCGCGGCCGTCATCGGCTACGCCTACGTGCGTCGCGGCGGCCGGAACAAGTCGATCTTCGCCGACGAGCTGGTCCAGGAAGGCTTCTTCGCCCATTCGCGCAATCCTCTCTACCTCGGCAACTTCCTGGCCCTGGCGGGATTCTGCCTGATCCACAACTCGGTCCTGGGCTACCTCGTGGGCATCCCCTTCTTCGCCTTCGCCTACTTGGCCATCGTCGCGGCCGAGGAAGACTACCTGCGCGCCCGCTTCGGCGCCGCCTACGACGAGTACCGCCGCCGGGTCCCCAGGTCCCTGCCTTCTCTCGCCGGCCTGCCGGAGACGCTGTCGACCCTGAGGTTCGACTGGAAGCGTCTGGTGCGGAAGGAATACGGCTCCACCTTCGCGGGGGCGTCCTGCATCCTGGCGCTGCTGCTCTGGGAAGGGTACCGGCAGTTCGGAGATCCCGTCCTCAAAAGCCGCGCCCTCGTCCTCGGGGTGGTCTGGCTGCCGCTGCTGCTCGCCTATCTGACGGCTAGGCGCTTGAAGAAGGCCGGGACGCTGGGCGCCGGTTAGCCCCCGGGCCGTCAGGGCCGCGAGGGGCTCGGGCCTGGCGCGGCGAGAAGTGCTGCGGGTAGCGGCGGAGGGTCACCCGGTCCGGACCTGCCGTCGGAGCCGGGCGAGCGCCAGCGCGCAGAGCAGCAGGGCCAGGGCGGCGAGACCAGGGCCGGACAGGCCCGGGATCTCCGCCGCCGATAGGACTCTGAAGCAGCAGGGGGCGTCCGTCGAGCGGCTCGACTCGTTGACGCCATCGCCGTTTGCATCGTAGTTGACTGCCGCCGGGTTGCAGATCGTCATCCCCTCGGTCCCAGGGCCGACGGTGGCCGTGACCTGCACGGTCACCATGCCGCCCACCGGGATGGACCCGTTCCAGGTCGAGCGAGCCGCAGCCGCCGAAGGTGTAGATCTTCCCTCCCTCGGCGGCGGCGGCGAGCAGGCGGCGCGGCGTGGGCAGCGGCGCCAGCGTGCTCCAGGAGCCCTCCTGGGCGGAGATGGGGCCAGCGAGCGCGGCGCCCGCGAAGACGAAGATCGCCAGGAGGTGAGAGGCATGGCTGCCCGGCCTTGCGAGGTATGCAGTTTCCATGAGACTGCCGTGGTTTTGCCTTCATTGTACTATAATTATTTAGGGCAAGCTCAAGGAACATCTGCATGGGAGCATTTTCTGATCCGCTGTCGGACCTGGCGCGCGTCCTCATGCACCGGCTGCGCTCGTGAGCGGTGGCATTGCGCGGCGCTCTGGCTGCTGGTGGCGAGCCTCGCCTCTTCGGCTGCGGCGGCTCCGGCGGCCGAGCAACCCGTGGAGCTGAAGTGGAGGCTGGGGCTGGCGAAGAGCGGGAGAGGCGGGTTCTTGAGCCGCCTCTTCGGACGGGTCTCCGATCCCACGCCGCCCTGGGCGGTGGAGGCGCCGGGCGCGGCCGGAGCGCGCTTCGGGCTCGGGCTCGACCTCTTCTTCGAGACCTGAGGGGCAGGAGCGTCCGAAGAGAGGCCAGAGGCGCAAGCCGGCTGGTGCGACTGCACCGGAGGCACCGGCGACCGAAGCGGCTCCCGGAGATCCGGAGCGGTCCCCGGCGGCGCGGAGGACCCGGAGATCGCCCCGTCTCCCGGGAAATAAGCAGAGCTGAGCTCCTGAAAACCAGCCCCTTCAGTGGGATAGGCCCGATTAAGCCTTTACATCATAGGAGGTGTGCGATGGCTCGATGCCGTGAGCGTTTCGTCGTGACGACCACTATCCTCACCGCCACGATCTTGGTGGTCGTTGCACTTACAAATCAGGCGGCTGCAGCTACCATCAACTTCGGTGACATCCTCGTAACCGACCTTGCTGGGTCTCTCATCCGTGTAGACGCTGTCACCGGAGGACAGACGCTGATCTCTTCAGGCGGAATGTTTGTTGCCCCTTTTGGCATCGCCATCGAATTTAACGGCCACATCCTCGTAGCAGATGAGTTCGCGGGAGCGGTCTTCCGTGTGGATCCGGTAAGCGGCAACCAGATGACCCTCGCCTCAAACTTTATCAGCCCAACGGCCATAGCCATTGACGCCAATGGGGATATCTTTGTCACTGACTTCTTGCTTGGGCTATCATATAGCGAAAAAGTTTCCTCGCCAGCGGTCACCCGTGTGGACCCCGCAACAGGCACCCAGACACCTGTTGTCTTAGCCGGCAATACATTCTGCAACCCAACCGGCATAGCTATCGATGCCAACGGGGACCTCATTGTCGCCGATGAGGGCGTTCAGTCGGTATTCCGTATAGACCCGGTTAGCGGAGCCGTGACAACTCTCTCCTCAGGCGGACTCTTTATGGATCCTGTCGGTATTGCTATCGAAGCCAATGGCAACATCCTCGTTGGCGACTTCAGCGTGGGAATCATCCGTGTAGACCCTGTGACTGGAACCCAAACGCTCCTTACCTCGGGCGGGAGTTTAGTCAATCCCTTTCACCTCGCCCTCGATCTCAACGGCGACATCCTCGTCGCGGACTTCCAAGCGGACGCGGTCATCCGTGTGAACCCCACAACAGGGGCCCAATCAATCGTCTCCTCGGGCACGGGTATTTTCCCTGCTGGCATCGCTATTTGGAAAATCTCCACACCCATTCCCACGCTTTCCGAGTGGGGTATGATCTCTTTGGTTTTGCTCTTATTGAGCACGGGCACGGTAATGATGCATCGACGAAGTCTGAGTCCTGGTACGAAACGATGAGAAGAACCGAAGCGGACAAGGTGCAACCCTCCATGGCCTCGATACGGTGCCCGGCCCAACGGGGAGGCGCGTCGCGGGAGCCCTGATCCTCGCGGGGTCTCGCCCAACCTCCACGTCCCTCTCTGGGCCCATGTATCCAGGGTCCGGCAACACCGCCTACTCATTGTCCTCCTCTCCTGTCAAGGAGAGGGGAGACAGAGAGTGAGGCTTCGGAGGGCAGACCGCCCCCAGCCGGCCACTCCGGCCAACCCCCTGGCGGGACCTTGAAAAGAGGGGCTTGCATTCCGCGCCCGGGTAGGTGTAGAGTTCCCGCACTGGTCAATATAGACATAGATGTATGAGCGCACCTTGACACGGGTGTCCATTGCTGGTAGCTTCGAGAGAAGCTTCAAGTAAGCACCCGTAAGTAGCGTCAAACGTTGGGCTTTGAGGAGTCCCTAAGGTGATCTTCTCTCGGTCGAAGAAGGGAGTCGTGGGCCTGGACATCGGCAGCTCGGCCATCAAGCTGGTGGAGCTGCGGGAGCGCAAGGGGGAGTTCCACCTCCAGCGCCTGGGGGTCGAGCCGCTGTCGCCGGAGGCGATCGTGGACGGCTCGATCATGGACTCGTCGCTGGTGGTGGACGCGATCCACCGGCTGAACGACCAGACCAAGGTGAAGGGGACGAGCTACGCGACATCGCTCTCCGGCCACTCGGTGATCATCAAGAAGATCCAGCTCCCGGCGATGTCGGAGGAGGAGCTGGCGGACTCCATCCAGTGGGAGGCCGAGCAGTACATCCCCTTCGACATCAACGACGTGCGCCTCGATTACCTGGTGCTCTCCGACGGCGAGCCGGAGCGGGACAACATGGAGGTGCTGCTCGTCGCGGTCAAGCGCGACAAGGTCAACGACTACGTGTCGGTGATCAGCCAGACGGGCAAGGCGCCGACCGTGGTGGACGTGGACGTCTTCGCGGTGCAGAACGCCTACGAGGTGAACTACGACCTCGACCCGCGCAAGGTCGTGGCGCTGATCAACATGGGCGCCGGGGTGACCAACATCAACATTCTGGCGCGCGGGGGCACGGTCTTCTGGCGCGACATCTCCTTCGGCGGCAACCAGTTCACCGAGGCGCTGCAGCGGGAGTTCAACCTCTCCTTCGTGCAGGCCGAGGCGCTCAAGCAGGGCGAGCCGGTGGACCGCTACTCGCTGGCGGACGCGCGGCCGGTGCTCGACGCGGTCTCGGCGGAGATGGCGGCGGAGATCCGCAAGACGTTCGACTTCTTCTCGGCGACCTCGTCGGAGGGCCCGGTCGACGAGCTGATGCTCTCCGGCGGCTGCGCCCTGACGCCCAACCTGCTGCAGGTGCTGCGGGAGCGCTTCCAGGTGCCGACGGAGCTGATGGACCCGCTGCGCCGGATCCAGTTCAAGCAGAACGACTTCGACGGCGAATGGCTGCGGTCGATCGCGCCGATGATGGCGGTCGCCGTGGGGCTCGGCCTCCGCAAGGTGGGGGATTAGGGCGATGATCAGGATCAATCTCCTCTCCGAGGGCAAGCGGCCGGCGGCGGTGCGCAAGTCGCGGGCCGCCCTGAATCTGGAGGGCAAGGACCTCGGGCAGTGGATGCTCCTGCTCGGCCTGCTGGCCGGCGTGGTGGCTTTGGGCCTCTCCTGGTGGGTGTGGAAGGGGCGGGTGGAGGCGAAGCGCCAGGAGGTGGCGCAGGCCGAGCGCGAGGTGGCGGCGCTGGCCTCGGTGATCAAGGAGGTCGAGGACTACAAGGCGAAGAAGGCCGAGCTGGAGCGCAAGATCGGCATCATCAACGACCTCAAAGCGAACCAGCGCGGGCCGGTGCGGGTGATGGACTACGTCTCCCGGGCGCTGCCGGAGCTGCTGTGGCTCGACCGCATGCGGATGAAGGAAAGCGGCATCGAGATCGAGGGCCGCGCCTTCAACACCAACGCCGTCGCCAACTTCATCGAGAACCTCGACAAGGTGCCGGAGTTCGATGAGCCGACGCTGAAGAGCACGGAGGAGCAGGCGGGCGGCGTCTACAAGTTCGTCATCAACTTCACCTATTCGTTCGCCGCGCACGGCAAGGAGCCGGGGGCGGAAGGCGCGCCCGGCGCCTCGCCGGAGACGGCGGGCGCCGCGACGTCGGCGACGTCGGGTTAGGAGGGCAGGCCCGGTGGCGCTCAAGCTGGGACTGGAAGGCAAACCGTGGTACTTCGGCCTGGGAGTGGGCTTAGGAGTCGGCCTGCTGCTGTTCGCCGTCGGCTGGTGGCGCCTGCTGCAGCCGCTGCGCGACGAGTACGACGCGCAGGAGACCAAGCTGGCGGAGCTGCAGACCAAGATCCAGGAGGGACGTGCCGCCCGCCAGGAGCTGCCGAAGTTCCGCGAGGAGGTGCGCCAGCTCGAGCTGGAGCTGGACAAGCTGCTGCGCATCCTGCCGGCGCGGCGCAACACGCCGGACCTGATGCGGCGCATCCGCTCGCTGGCCGAGCAGGGGGACTTCGGCTTGAAGAAGTTCAATCCCGGCACGCTGATGGACAAGGAGTTCTTCAGCGAGTGGCCGATCAACGTCAACCTCGAGGGGGGCTACCACAACCTGGCGCTGTTCTTCGACCGCATCAGCCGCTTCTCGCGGATCATCAACATCGAGGACCTGGAGATCAACGCTCTGCCGGCGACCAAGGCGGGCACGCACACGGTCAACTCGACCTTCACGGCCAAGACGTTCGTCTACAAGGAGCCGGAGCCCGAGACCGCCGAAGCGGGCGAGGACGAGGAGCAGCCGAAGAAGGCCAAGGCGCCCAGGAGGGCCGGCTCCGCCCAGGAGGGCGAGGGCCCGGCCTCGGTCCTCGGCTCGCGGTCCCGGGCGGGAGATCCGGGGTAGGAGAATGGCCATGACGTCCCGTTTGCTGAGACCCGCGACCCTGATCGCGCTCCTCGTCCTGGTGGCCGCGTGGACCGCCGTGGCGCAGCAGCGCAAGCCGCAGGCGCCAGCGTCCCCGCCGGAGCAGCAGCAGGCGAAGCCGGAGGAGGACGCGGGGACGACCGGCCTGGGGGACATCGACGAGATCCTGGAGGGCGAGGAGGAGGTGCTCTCGGGCAGCGGCTTCTCCTATGACCCCGGCAACCGCCGCGACCCCTTCAAGTCGCTGCTGGCGGCGCCGGACCGCCCGGAGTTCCGCGGTCCGCGCCCGGAGGGCGTGCCGGGGCTGCTCATCGACGAGATCGACCTGACCGGGATCTATCGGACGAGCAAGGGCTACGTGGCCCAGGTGGTGGCCGCGAACCAGAAGAAGAGCTACCTGCTGAAGGAAGGCGACCAGCTCTACGACGGCGACGTGGTGGCCATCAGCCGCAGCGAGGTGGTCTTCAAGCAGATCGTGCAGGATCCGACCGCCCTCAAACCGTTCCGTGAGGTGGTCAAGAGCCTGAACCCCGCGTGAGGAGGGTTCGGAGCGAAAAGGCCCGCAAGGGAGGCGAGTTGCCATGGGAGATGTGGTGATGAGAAGACGCAGCGCCGGCCGGCGTTGGATCGCTTCGGCGACGGTTTTGATGGTGGCGGTGGGAGCCGGCTGCACCGCTTCCAGGCCCGCGCGCGTGGTCGAGGCTTCCGCCGCCCCTTCCCGGCAGGCTCAGGCCGAGACCCGGGCGTCCTCGTCGTCGGCCGCCGAGATCCGCTCGCTGGACCTGCGGGAGGGAGCGCCGGAGACCTTCGTGGACCTGGAGGCGAGCGCCCCGCTGGTGTGGACCAGCTTCCGCAACGCCGAGGGCAAGGTCGTCGTCGAGCTGCCCAACGCGGTGGCGGGGTCCCGCCTCACGGACCTCGCTCCCGAGGACGGGCTGGTCTCCTCGCTCGCCGTGCAGAAGAGCCAGGAGGGGAGCCGGCCGATGACCCGCCTGGTGATCGCGACGCGCCAGGAGGTTGAGCACTCGATCACCGCCGAGGGTCCCAGGCTGCGCATCCAGCTCATGCCGGTCGAGGCGCCGGGCAAGGCCAAGCTGGCCTTCGAGCCGCTCGGCGAGGAGGGCGCCGCCGGCGTGCCGGCCGAGCCCGTCCAGACGGCCGCGCCGGCCCAGACCGCCGCCGCCGAGCCCAGGGCCCCGAAGCCGGCGGCGGCGCCGGCCGCCGGCACGCCCGAGCAGCCCATGGCCGCGCCGCCCCCGGCGGGGGCCGCCGCCACGCGGCTGGACGGCATCGAGGTGCTGGCCGCGGACGACGGCGCCGTGGTCCGCATCGCCGGCGACGGCGAGTTCCCGTACTCCACCTTCGCCCTCTCCGAGCCGCGGCGCTTCGTCATCGACCTCGAGGGGGTGGTCAACCGCAGCGCCCGCTCCACGGTGACGGTGGACGGCAACAGCGTGGTGGAGCGCGTGCGGGTGGCCCAGTTCAAGCCGGCGCCGAAGCCGGTCTCGCGCGTGGTCTTCGACCTGCGCCGGGAGACCGCGCCGGTGATCGAGCGCACGTCGGACTCGCTGGTGGTCTCCTTCCCGGCCCCGCCGGACGGGGCCGCCGCGCCGGCCCCGGCGGTTCCGGAGGTCCCGGTCCCGCCGCCGCCCCCGTCCAAACCGAGCCCGCCGGCCCCGCAGCCTTCGGACCTGACGCTGGCGCAGCGGACCGCGCCGGCCGCGCCGGCGTCCGGCGGCAGCGCCCGCAACGTCCGCATCGAGGCGGAGGAGGCTTCGCCGCTGCCGGTGGCCGCGGCGCCTTCCCCGGCGCCGCCGTCCACGCCGCCGTCCTCGGTCCAGGTCACCCCGTCGCGGCCGGTGGCGCCGGCGCCGCCGCCGGGCACGGCCAGCTCGCAGGCGGGCGCCGCGCGGCCGAGCACCTCCCCGGTGGACGTGTCGCCCCCGGCCACGCCGCTGCAGGGCCTGAGCGAGCGCGGGGCGGGCGACAGGCAGCGGGTCTACGCCGGCGAGCCGATCGACCTCAAGGTCACCAACGCCGACGTGACGGACGTGATCCGCACCTTCGCCCAGATCAGCGGCCTGAACATCATCGTCCAGCCCGGGGTCAACGGCATGGTGACAGCGGAGCTGACGAACGTGCCCTGGGACCAGGCGCTGGAGCAGGTGCTCAAGATCAACAACCTCGACTATGAGCTGGACGGCAACGTCATGCGCATCGCTCCCACCTCCGTGCTGCGCCAGGAGGCCCAGGAGCGCCAGCAGCTCGCCGCCGCCAAGGCCCTGTCGATCCCGCTGCGCACGGTCTACCAGCGTCTGAGCTACGCCGACGCCCAGCAGGTGGCGCGGCTGCTCAAGACCGGCCAGGCGGGCCTGCTCTCGCAGCGGGGCAGCGTGGTGGTGGACCAGCGGACGAACGCCCTGATCATCAAGGAGCTGCCGGCCAACATGGACTCCGTGCTGTCGGTCATCGACCTGCTCGACTCGCCCGAGCCGCAGGTGATGATCGAGGCGCGGATCATCGAGACCACCAAGCGGTTCACCCGCGACCTCGGCATCAACTGGGGCTTCGACGCGGTGGCCGACGCCGCCCATGGCAACACGACCGGCCTGGTCTTCCCGAACAACGGCGACGTCTCCGGCAACGTCAACCTGGGGGGCAACGCCAGCAACGGCATCCTGAGCCTGCGGCTCGGCAACGTGCTCAACACCTTCCAGCTCGACGTGGCCCTGCGGGCGGCGGAGAGCGAAGGCCTGATCACCATCCTCTCGGCGCCCAAGGTGGCCACGCTCAACAACCAGCGGGCGTCGATCCAGAGCGGCCTGCAGATCCCCGTGCAGACGATCCTCAACAACACGGTGACGGTGCAGTTCATCAACGCCACCCTGCGGCTCGACGTCACGCCGCAGGTCACGGCGGAGGGGACGGTGCTGATGGAGATCGACATCTCGAAGCGCGAGCCGCAGTTCGCCTTCCTGCTGCCCGGCGCCCAGAACGCCCCTATCGCCACCAAGGACGCCCGCACCCGCCTGGTGGTGCGCGACGGCGGCACGGCGGTGATCGGCGGCATCTACAAGGTCTCGAGCGACAACGGCGAGAACCGGGTGCCGGGCCTGGCCAACATCCCGATCGTCGGCCACCTGTTCAAGGGCAAGACGCGGCGTGACGAGAACGAAGAGCTGCTGATCTTCATTACGCCGAGAGTCATCAAGATCTAACCCTGGGGGAGTGGACCATCCCATGAAGAACCATCGCGCCGTCCTGTTCATGCTGATCGCGCTGGCCCTGGCCGCCGGGAGCTGCCGCTCCCGCACCGACCGCAGCGAGGGGAGCGTCCTGCTGTCGGTCAGCCGCTTCAATGTCCTGCCCTCCTCCGTGTCGCTCAGCTCGCCGGATCCGGCGCAGTTCACGATCGGCACGATCACGCTGCGCAACATCCCCAAGGACCCCACCGGCGCCACCAGCAGCCTGCAGGACATCGAGCTGCGCTCCTACGAGGTGCGCTACCGCCGTCGCGACACCGGCAGCCGCGTGCCGCCGCCGTCCGTGCAGGGGATCTTCGGCATCGTGCCGGTCGGCGGCACCACCGATCTGATCAACCTCGGCTATCTGTTCAGCGACCAGATCCTCAGCCAGCCGCTGCGGGATCTGCTCGATTTCGGCGTGGACCGGGAGACCGGGACCGCGGTCATCGTCCTCGACGTAACGCTGCGTTTCTTCGGCCGCACGCTGTCCGGCGACGACGTCGTCTCGGAGCCGGCCACGTTCACGATCGAAGTCTTCCCTTGAGGCCTGCAGGAGCTCCGTCATGCAACACTTGAGGAACGCCATCCGTCTCTTCTCCGCACTCGCCCTGGCCGTGGTGCTGGGCTGCACGTCCTCGCCGACCGAGCCGCGGGACGACGATCCGCTCATCGCGCCCAAGCCGCCCGTCCAGGGAGTCTCCTACAACGTGTCGGTCACCGCCGACCCGTCGGAGATCACGGCCGGCGGCAACGGCTCGAGCACCATCACGGTCGAGGTGCGCCGGACCGACAACGGCCAGCCGCCAGCGGACCTGACGAACGTGACGCTGACCACCAATCTCGGCGGCTTCGGCAGCGTGGGCGGGCCGCAGCAGGTGCAGCTCCAGCTCGTCAACGGCCGGGCGCAGGCCGTGCTCTTCGCCGGCACGGAGACGGGCGTCGCCACGGTGCGCGCCCAGGTCAGCGGCAGCGCCGGTGCGACCAACGTCCGCATCGGCCAGCCAGCCACCTTCTTCGTCTCCTCGGTGCAGCCGAACGTCGGCAACGCCCAGGGGGGCGAGCAGGTCACCATCCTGGGCGGCGGGTTCGAGAACCCGGTGCGGGTGACCTTCAACGGCGCGGCGGCCACGGTGCGCTCCGTCTCCCCCAACCGGATCGTGGTCATCACGCCGTCCGCGGCGGCGGCGGGCGTGCCCGTCGGCGTCGGGCAGACGGCGACGGTGAGCGTCGGGGTGACGATCAACGTCAACGAGTCGAACGAGCAGTCCGACACCATCGACCGCGGCTTCACCTATACCCTGGGCGACGGCCCCGTGGAGCAGCCGCAGGTCTTCTCGGTCTCGCCCGCTTCGGGCAACAACGAGGGGGGCACGCGCGTCACCATCGTCGGCCAGGGCTTCCAGGCCCCGGTGCAGGTGCTCTTCGGCCGCGGCACCAGCGCCACCAGCTTCAACGGCGTCGAGGCGATCGTCGAGTCGGTGACGCCCAACCAGATCGTCGCCATCACCCCGGCCGCCCGCGGCTTCGGCCAGAACCTCACCAACCAGGTGGTCGACATCCTGGTGAGGAACCTCAACACCGGGTTCAGCACCATCGGCGCCCAGCAGTTCAAGTACGGCACCAACGTGCTCATCACCGCCATGGGGCCGGGCTCCGGTCCCTACACCGGCGGCACCCGGGTTGTCATCGAGGGGCAAGGCTTCGACGAGCCGGTCGCGGTCTCCCTGGGCGGCGTCGGCCAGACCGTGCTCTCGGTCACCGGCACGCAGGTCGTCTTCATCACCAGCGGCATCACGCTTTCCCAGTGCCCGCAGAACGGGATCGTCACCGTCACCGGCGTCTCCGTCACCAATGTCGAGACCGGCGACTCCGATGACGCCGCCCTCAGCTTCAACTACGTCGTGCCGCTGCCCCAGATCTTCAACGTCAACCCGATCGGCGGCAACGTCGGCAGCGCGGTGACGATCTCAGGCCAGAACTTCGCCCCCAACCTGCAGGTCGTCTTCGGCAACCCGACGAACGGCAGCTCGGCGCCGATCACCTCCAGCTCGCCGAGCTCCATCACCGTCACGGTGCCGAACGCGCCGCAGGGCTTCACCTTCATCCAGGAGCCCTGCGACGGCAACGGCGATGGCATCCCGGGCGGCACGCGCAACGCGCCCACGCCGATCTCCGTGACCGTCCGCAACCTCGACGGGACCGGCTGCATCTCGACGCTGACCAACGCGTTCACGCTCAGCCCGCCGAACACCACCTGCACCGGGGACACCTCGACCCCGCCGCCGCCGCCGACCGTGCAGTGCAACGACACTTTCGACAACGACGGCGACGGCCTGATCGACGCGGCGGACCCGCAGTGCACCGGGCCGACGGACAACAGCGAGGCGACCTAGCGCGAGCCGGGCCCCCGTCCGCTCCCTCTCGGGCCGTCCCTTCCGGGGGACGGCCCGGTCTTTTGCAGCGAGCTTGGATCTCCGGCGGCGGTGCCGCCGCGGTCGCGGTCGAAGCCGCGGACGACAGGCTGGACGGCCGGCCGCCCCAATCCGTATACTGAAGTGCTATGAATTACCGGGTAGTTGCTTCACTGTTGCTCGTAGTGTCCCTTCTTCCGGCGGTGGGCTGCGACAAGGCCACGCCGGTGGCCCCCACTGGCACGATCCTGACGATCAGCGCCAATCCCTCGAAGGTCGGCCTCAACGGCCAGTCCACCATCACCGTTGTCGGCCGCAAGCCGGACGGCAATCCCCTGAACCCGGGCACCGAGATCCGGCTGACCACCGACAAGGGGACGATCGACCCCGTCGTGACAGTCGGCGACGGCGGCGTGGCCACGGCCATCTTCCGGGCCGACGGCCGCTCGGGAACCGCCAAGATCACCGCCATGACGGGCGGCGGCATGACCATGGCGACCACGGACGTGCAGGTTGGGGTTGCTGCTGGTGGTGTGACGCTTCAGGCGACCCCATCTACAATCTCGGCATCGGACATTCCGGCCAGCGGGGTGCAGATCCGATTGCTTGCCCTTGTTCGTGATGATCAAGGTCAGCCACTGCCGGATGCGTTGGTGAACTTCACCACAGAGATCGGTACGCTCGATTCGCGAGGCGCTTTCCGGCGTACCGATGCCAGAGGTCAGGCGGAGGATCGCCTGACCGTCCGGGAGGTCGACCTGGCCTCATTCAGTTCTCCGACCTTCCAAGTTGGTGTTCAGGCGACAGGGGGCGGTGGCACCTCGGTATCCCAGGATACCTTCGAGGTCAGAATCCAGCGTGACTCGCCGGTGGCGTCCTTCGACCCCCAACCGGCCGGTGGGAATCGGGTCTTCTTCGACAATACGACGACCGGAGCGGAGCCCATCACCTTCGAGTGGGATTTCAACAATGACGGGACCATCGACTCAAACGTCAGAGAACCTACTCATGACTTCGTATCGGCGGGCACTTACACGGTAAGACTGGTTGCGACGAACAGCGCTGGGAGCAGTACGGCGATTCAGACGATTACCGTTCCCGTACCGTAGTCCCCCCGAAGCTCCTTTACTGGACGGCGTCCTCCCTTGTGGGAGGGCGCCGGTGGCTTTTGCAGGGAGAGCCGGTCGTTGGAGCTTGCCTGCTATAATGCGGCCACTTTGCCGTCACCGCTGATGACTCCCGCTCCGTCCGCGCCTTCGCACCCTGGCCGAGGTGTCTGCGCATGAGCGACGGCGCGTTCCCCGACCGCCTCAGCCAGCTCCGCAACCGCTGGGAGGCCGACCCCTCCTCGCGCGTCTTCCTGCAGCTCGCGGAGGAGTACCGCCACCAGGGGCGGGTCAAGGAGGCGCTCGGTGTGCTGGACCGGGGCCTCAAGGAGCACCCCGGCTACCTCTCGGCCCTGGTGGCCAAGGGGCGGTGCCACCTGGAGCTCGGCGAGCCCGAGCCGGCGCGGACGGTGCTGGAGCGCGTGGTCAAGCAGGACGCTACCCAGATGGTGGCCAACAAGCTGCTGGTGCGGGCGTACCTCGATACCGGTGAGCCGGAGCGGGCCCGCGAGCGGCTCGATCTCTACAGTCTGCTGAACGACGGCGACCCTGAAATCGAAGAGCTGCGCCGGAGGCTCCACGCGATGGAACGACCCCCGCAGGACGAGAAGCCGGGCTCCTTCCCGAAGTCGCACAGTCTCTTCCCGGAGGCGGCTCCCCTGCCGCCGAGGCGAGGCGGCGACGTGTTCGAGCTGGACGCGCCCGTGGCCCGGGCCGTGCCGCCAGTGCGCGAGGACGAGCCGTTCGCGGACCTCTGGGCGCCTCCCGCGGCCGCGGCGGCCCCGGCGGCAGCGGCTGTGGCCGAGGCCGCGCCCGAGCCGGAGGAGGAGCTGGAGCCCGAGGACGTCCTCTT
>DASWME010000141.1:0-19383 GCA_036399915.1 Thermoanaerobaculia bacterium | reverse complement strand
TGGAGACTGATCCGGGCGCCCTGGATCACCCCGGTCGCGGCCCGGGCCTCGATGCGGCGGAGGATCGACAGGCTCACCATCTCCTCGCTCGCCAGGCGTCCCACGCCGTTGCAGGTGGGGCAGGGGCGGTGCGTGCGGAGTTGCAGGGCCTGCTGGATGCGCTGGCGGTTGATCTCGAGCAACCCGTTGGCGGAGATCCGGCCCACGGTCGTGCGTGCCTTGTCGTCCTTGAGGGCGTCCTTGACGGCCTTCTCGACCTTGCGCTGGTTCTTCGAAGCGCGCATGTCGATGAAGTCCACCACCACGATGCCGCCGATGTCGCGCAGCCGGAGCTGCCGCGCCACCTCGGCGGCGGCTTCCAGGTTGGTGTGGAGCGCCGTCTCCTCCTGGGTGGCGGCGCGGGTCGAGCGGCCGGAGTTGACGTCGATGGCGGTCAGCGCCTCGGTGGCGTCGATCACGATCGAGCCGCCGCTCGGCAGATCGACACGGCGCTCGTAGATGCGGTCGATCTGCGGCTCGAGGTCGTAGCGGCTGAACAGGGGAAGGCGGTCCGAGTAGCGCACCAGGCGGGTCTTGGAGCGCGGCATGAAGGCGCGGACGTAGGCTTCCGCCTTCTGGAACGCCTCGTCGTCGTCGACCAGCACCTCGGTGATGGTGGTGTCCAGGTAGTCCCGGAGGGCCTGGAGGATCAAGTCCTGGTCGGTGTAGAGCAGCCGGGTGCCCTTGCCCTGGATGGCGGCGACCTGGACCCGCTTCCAGAGGCGCAGCAGGGCGGCTAAGTCCCGGTTGAGAGTCATCTTGGTCTGGCCCAGGGCGTTGGTGCGGAGGATGACGCCGCAGCCATCGGGCAGGTCGAGGCCGTTGGCCAGCGTCTTGAGCTTCTTGCGCGTGTCCTCGTCCTCCACCTTGCGCGAGACGCCGCGGGTGTCCTCGAAGGGGGTCAGCACGAGGTAGCGGCCGGCCAGCGAGAGGCTGGTGGTGAGCGCCGCCCCTTTGGTCCCCATGGCGTCCTTGGTCACCTGCACCACGATCGGCTTGCCCTTCTCCAGGACCTCCTCGATACGGGGATGGGGGCTCTTCGGCCGGCGGTACCAGGCCTCGGGCACCACGTCCTGGATGGCCAGGAAGCCGTGGCGCTCGGCGCCGTAGTCGATGAAGGCGGCGTTGAGGCTGGGCTGGATGCTGGCGATGACGCCGCGGTAGATGTTGCCGCGGGTGAGGCCGGACTCCGCGACGTCGACTTTGTAGTTTTCCAGGACGTTCCCCTGGACGATGGCGATGCGCAACTCCTCCGGACGCTGCGCGTTGATCAGCATTCTGCGGGTCAAGTGGTCTCCAGTGGGCTAGATCATCGAAGAAGGAGAAGGGGATGGAAGGGCGGGGCGGTAGCGTGACATCTTCGCAGGTCCCTATTCTGGACTACCTTCTTCATTCCCGCAACTGCGAGGAGGCCACTGATCGGCCCGAAGCCTCACCCCCTGGCCCCCTCTCCCTGACGGGAGAGGGGGAACGCATGCGGAGGGTATTGCCGAGCAGGCGGCCTAATCGGCGAGACCAGTTGTGAATCGTCCCCCCTCTCCCGTCAGGGAGAGGGGGCCAGGGGGTGAGGCTTCTGCGGGTAACTGCTACACTTCTTGGCGCTCGGAGCGGCGGCGGAATCATCGATGAAGCATTACGACGTGGTCATCCTGGGAGGCGCCTTCAGCGGCGCTTCGGCGGCGATTCTGCTCAGGCGGGACCGGCCGGAGCTCTCCGTCCTGGTGGTCGAGCGGGCGCCGGCCTTCGACGCCAAGGTGGGGGAGGCGACCACGGAGATGTCGGGGATGTTCCTCACCCGGCGGCTCGCCATGTGGCAGCACCTGGAGCGCGAGCACCTGCCCAAGGAGGGGCTCCGCTACTGGTTCCACAACGAGAAGGTGCACGGTCACGCCGAGGCGAGCGAGTCCGGGGCGTTCCAGCGCAGCACCGTGCCCTCCTTCCAGCTCCGCCGCGACGTGCTCGACGAGCACCTGCTGGCCACGGCCGTGGCCGAGGGCGCGGATCTCGTTCGGCCGGCGCGGGTGCGGGACGTCGAGCTGGGCCGCTTCGATCACCGCGTCACCCTCGAGCGGGACGGCGAGGTGGAGACCGTCGGCTGCCGCTGGGTGCTCGACGCCACGGGGCGGGCCGCCTTCCTCGGCAAGTGCCTGGGACTGATCGAGCGCAACCGCGAGCACCCCACGGCGGCGGTCTGGTGCCGGTGGGAGGGCGTGCGGCACCTCGACGACGTGGCCGCGCGCGGGCCCCTCGCCTTCGCCCGCGGCAACGTGGCGTCGCGCCGCCTCGCCACCAACCACTACATGGGCTTCGGCTACTGGGTCTGGTTCATCCCCTTGGGGCACGGCGAGACCAGCATTGGGATCGTCTTCGACACCCGGCTGGTCCAGCTCGACCGGGGCAAGGACCTCGCGGGCGACTACGTCGCGTTCCTCGAGGCGATCCCGCCGGCGGCGGAGCTGCTCGCGGGCGCGCGCCTGAAAGCCGCCGACCTGCGGACCTTCTCGAACCTCGCCTACGTCTCCCGCCAGTACATGGGCGAGGGCTGGGCGCTGCTGGGGGACGCGGCGGCCTTCCTCGATCCCTACTACTCGCCGGGGCTGGACCACGCCGCCTTCACCGTCGAGGCCACGGTGGAGATCGTCAAGGCGCAGGCGGCGGGGGAGGACGTCGCCGCCCGCATCGCCGAGCACAACGAGACCTTCGTCCGCTCGTACCATCGCTTCTTCCGGGCGGCCTATCAGGACAAGTACTTCTACATGGGCGAGCACGACCTGCTGTCGGCCGCGTTCCTCATCGACACGGCGCAGTACTACATCTTCGTGGTCATCCCGGCCTACCGCGTCTTCGGGAGGTTCCACTGGATGCCGGTGCTCGGTCCCAAGCCGGCCTTCCTGAGCTACCACCTGATGCGGATCTACAACCGGCGCTTCAAGGCGATCGCCCTTGCCCGCCGCGCCGCCGGGGAGGCGGGGAGGCGCAACGACAGTCGCCGGGTCAAGGCGCTGTTCGACCTCAAGCTTGGGCCCTTCCGCATGGCCGCCCGCGGCCTGATGCTCTGGGGTCTGGCGGAGCTGGACAACGCGCGCCTGGCGGTGAAGCGGCTGTTCATGGGGAAACCGGCGGAGGCAGCCCCGCAAATCGTCGAGGATTAGGGCATCGATCCGCAGCAGGTGTCCCCGTTTGGTGACGGCGGTGCAGGTGCCTCCAAGCGTCAGGGCGGGAGGCACCGGTTTTGAATGCCGGATCGGGGTAGGGGAGGTTGCCGGCGCCTGGTGTCCTGCCGAGAGTCCGTTCGACCTCCTATCCGCCCAAAGGAGGTCCGATGTCGCTTCCCTCCCATCTCCGCCGGGTGGCCCTGCCGCTCGCCGTCGCGCTCGCCGCGCTGGCCTGTCTGCCGGGAGCCGCCTCCGCCCAGTACTTCGGCCGCAACAAAGTCCAGTACGAGAGGTTCCACTGGCAGATCCTCAAGACCGAGCATTTCGACATCCACTTCTATCCCGAGGAGGAGAAGGCCGTGCGCGAGGCCGCCCGCATGGCCGAGCGCTGGTACGGTCGCCTGTCGCAGGTCTTCGGGCGCGAGTTCACCGAGCGCAAGTCGATCATCCTCTACGCCGACCAGAGCGATTTCCAGCAGACCACCGTGGTGCGGGGTCTGATCGGCGAGGGGACCGGCGGCGTCACGGAAGCGCTCCGCACGCGGGTCGTCCTGCCGTTCACCGGCAACTTCCAGGACACGGACCACGTGCTCGGGCACGAGCTGGTCCACGTCTTCCAGTACGACATCCTGCAGGAGCCGCGCCGGCGGGGGGATGAGACCACGGTGAGGCGCAACTCCGTCCCCGTGGACCTTCCCCTCTGGTTCATCGAGGGCCTGGCCGAGTACCTCTCCCTCGGCCGCTACGCGCCGCAGACGGCCATGTACCTGCGCGACGCCCTCGCCCGCGACGCCCTGCCGGACGTCGTCAAGCTGTCGCGCGATCCGCGGCTCTTCCCCTATCGCTGGGGGCACGCGTTCTGGGGCTACGTCGGCGGCCGCTGGGGGGACCTGGTGATCGGCCGTCTCTTCGCCCGGGCTGCCCAGATCGGCATCGAGCCGGCCCTGGGGGAGATCCTGGGGATCACCCAGGAGCAGTTCTCCAACGACTGGAAGGCCTCGATCCGCGATGCCTACGGCCCGGTGATCGAGCGCCGGCAGACGCCCGTCAACCTCGGCCGCACGCTGCTGCCCCGGGAGAAGAAGACGATCGACACCTACGTCTCCCCGGTGCTCAGCCCGGACGGCACGCAGTTCGCCGTCTTCTCGACCCGCAGCCTGTTCAGCTTCGACCTCTACCTGGCCAACGTGCGGACTGGCGGGGCCAGCGCGCGGGCCGGCGGGGCCGACGGGGGGACGGGCGAGATCACTGGCAAGCTGTTCTCCGAAGACGCCGATCCGCACCTGGACTCCCTGCGGTTCCTCGACTCGGCCGGGGCCTGGTCGCCCGACGGGACGAAGTTCGCCCTGGTCGTGGGCACCCGGGGGGACAACGAGCTGGCGCTCCTCGACGTGCGCTCGCGCCACATCGAGCGGCGGATCGACGTGCCCGAGGCCGGGCAGCTCTGGAACCCCGCCTGGTCGCCGGACGGCCGCTCGATCGCCCTCTCGGGCTCGGTGGGCGGCCTGACGGACCTCTTCCTCATCGACGTGGCGAGCGGGAATGTCCGGCGGCTGACCAACGATCCGTACGCCGACCTGCAGCCCGAGTGGTCGCCGGACGGCCGCAGCCTCGCCTTCGTCTCCGACCGCGCGGCGGAAGGGGATCTGGCGGAGAGCAACTACAACGACGTCGGGATCTGGCTGATGGACGTGGCGAGCGGCAAGCTGCGCCAGCTCGTCGCCCCGATCTCGGGCGGCACCCAGATCAACCCGCGCTTCGGGCCGGGGGGGCGGGACCTCTACTTCCTCTCCGACCGCGCCGGCGTGAGCGACGTCTACCGGCTGTCGCTCGAGAGCGGCGAGCTGTCCCGCGTGACCCGGGCGGCGACCGGGGTGGCCGGCATCTCCCGGCTGTCGCCCGCCCTGACCGTCTCGCAGAGCACCGGTCTCCTCCTCTTCTCGGTGTTCAACAACGATCGTTACGAGATCCATGCGCTCGATCCGGAGGCTGCCCGCGGCGAGCCGGTGGTCGCGACGCGCGACGAGGCGGCGGAAGCCCGGGCGGCCCTGCTGCCGCCGCAGCAGACCGGGGGCAGGTCGCTGGTGAGCCAGTACCTCCGCGACCGCGAGCTGCCGCCGGCCTCGGCGGTGGCCAGCGCCCCGGCCGAGGAGTACCGCCCGAAGCTGGGGCTCGACTTTATCGGCCCGGCGGTGGGCGTGGGCTTCAGCACCTTCGGCACGGCGGTAGGCGGAGATATCACGGCCTACTTCAGCGATGAGCTTGGCCAGCGCGAGATCGGCGTTGCGCTCCAGGGCGAGACCGGCACCCTCGACGAGTTCGGCGCCCAGGGGTACTACCTCAACCAGGCCGGCCGCTTCCAGTGGGGCGTCGCCGGCGGCCATGTGCCCTATATCTCGGCCTTCACCACGGTCCAGGACGGCGTCGTCGAGGTCGACGGCAACCTGGTCCAGGCCACCATCGTCTCGCAGCTGCGTGAGAAGCTGACCGAGGACCGGGTCTCCCTCATCGGCCGCTACCCGTTCTCCGCCACCCAGCGCTTCGAGGCCGCTGTCGGCGCCGCCTGGATCGGCTTCGAGAACGAGCTGCGGCAGGTGGCCATCGTGGGGGACACGGTCATCGACCGCTCGACCCAGGACCTGCCGGCCCCCGAGTCGCTCCAGCTCTTCCAGGGCTCGGTGGCCTTCGTGGGAGACAGCAGCTACTTCGGCTTCACCGCTCCGGTGCGCGGGCGCCGGTACCGCTTCGAGGTCGAGCCCACGTTCGGCGACCTCGAGTTCCAGTCGCTGACCGCGGACTACCGCCGGTACTTCTTCTTCCGGCCGGTGACCCTGGCGATGCGCGGCCTTCACTTCGGCCGCTACGGCCGCGATGCCGAGAGCGGGCGCCTGACCCCCCTCTACATCGGCCGGCCGACCCTGGTGCGCGGCTACGAGCTGGGGGACATCGGCCTCTCGGAGTGCACTCCCCTGCCGGGCGATTCGACGGCCTGCCCCGAGTTCGACCGCCTGGTGGGCAGCAAGGTCGCGGTGGCCAACCTCGAGCTGCGGTTCCCGCTGGTGGGCATCGAGGGATACGGTCTGATCCGGGGCTCGTTCCTGCCGGTGGACCTCAACTTCTTCGTCGACGCCGGCACGGCCTGGACGAAGGACATCTCGCCGGACGTCCGCTTCGAGAGGAACACGACCGACCGGGTGCCGGTGGTCAGCGCCGGCGTCTCGGCCCGGCTGCTTCTGGGAGGGTTCGCCGTGCTGGAGTTCTACTATGCCAAGCCCTTTCAGCGGCCACGGGAGGACTGGGTGACCGGCTTCCTGATCGCGCCGGGCTGGTAGGATGGACGCATGCGGTATCTGGTGACGGCCCGCGTGCGGCCCGGCCGGGAGGCCGATCTGCTGCGGGCCATCGAAAGCGGGACCCTGGGCCTGGGCTCTGTGGCCGGAGACGAGTATCTGCGGAACATGGCCCAGGCTCGCCTCACCTCGGACGGCTCCATCAAGTGGGTCGAGGTCTGCTTCTGCTGGCAGCCGCTCGACGAGGAGCGGCCCTACTGGGAGGAGTATTTCGATCTCGTCCGCGTGCAGGACGCCCATAGCCGTAGCCGCTGCCGCGACCTCAACGGCGAGGAGCCCTGGGCCTGCTGCGACTGCGACTGCACCGACAGGCTGGAGCAGCGGATGGAGGGGTGGGGAAGGCCGTTCCTGGAGGTGCTGAGAGGGTCGGTGGAGCGCCCTTCCCAGACGGCGTCGCGTAGGGCAGACCATCCCGGTATACTTCCGGGATGAAGTCTGCAGTCCTCGGAGCCGTCTTCTTTTCCGTCCTGGCCTCGTCTCTGGCGGCCGCTCCGGCCCCCGGCTGGCAGAGGATCGGCGTCCCTGCGACCGGCTCCTACTTCTGGCGCTACGTCCCGCGGAGCCTCGACGCCTCCCGGCCCGCGCCTCTCGTGCTCTTCTTTCATGGTGCCGGTGGGAGCCCGGACGGCTACCGGGACTTCGTCGCCGGCGCCGCCGAGGAGGCGGGCTGCGTTCTGGCGATGCCCAAGTCCTCCGGCCTGGGCTGGGGCACGGCAGCGGACGAGCGGACGCTGGCCGAGACCCTGCGCCTGGTGCGGGAGGAGCTGCCGGTGGACGAGCGCCGCATCGCCCTCGCAGGCCACTCGGCCGGAGGGGCCTGGGCCTACCTGCTCGCCTACGCCGGCTCGCAATACAGCGCGGTCTTCACCCTGGCCGCGCCCTGGTACCGGGTGGACTCGCTGGCCGATCCCGCCTACAAGCCGCCGATCCGCATGTACTACGGCACGACCGACCCGAACTACACCGGCGGCGCCTACGCCAACCTGAAGGCCCAGTGGAACCGGCTCGGCGTCGCCTGGGAGGACGACGTCCAGGCGGACTACGGCCATAGCACCTGGCCCAACGCCTCCATGGCCAACGGCTTCCTCTTCCTGGTGAGCAAGAGCCGTCCCAGCGCGACGACGGGTAACTGCGCGCCGGGCGCCACGAGCCTCTGCCTGAACCGCGGCCGCTTCCGCGTGGAGGTCGCCTGGAACGCCAACGGCGCGACCGGGGCCGGCAAGGTGGTGCCCGGCGCCGCGGCGGACTCGGGGCTCTTCTGGTTCTTCGACCCGGAGGACTGGGACCTGATGGTGAAGGTGCTGGACCGCTGCGCCCTGAACGGCCACTACTGGGTCTTCGCCGCCGCCACCACCGACGTCCATTACGTGCTGACGGTGACCGACACCGCCACGGGGCGCGTGGCGCGCTACGAGAGCCCCGCCGGGAAGCCGTCCGCCGCGACGACCGACACGAAAACGTTCTCCACTTGCCCCTGACCGGCCGATCCCGGTTATACTGGGGCCGCCCGAGCCTGGACATACATTGGAAAGGAGTCTTCCGCGAGGAGGGGGGCCGTCGCTCCTCGTCTTCACGGGTCCTGTATGGAAGCCGTCGGCGGTCAGCCCCCCAGTTGGGACGAGTGCGTCGAGATCCTGGAGCGGCTCCCCTCGATGCCGCTCGACCATCGCGTCGAGGCCCTCGAGCGCCTCGTGCGCAACCCGAGCCCCGGAGTCCGCGAGCAGGCGCTGCGCATCGGCGCCTCCGTCCTGCCCGACTCGCGGGTGACCGAGTACCTGCGCGACCCCGCCGACGCGGCGCTGCGCAACGCCGGTTCCGAGATCTTCCGCCTGCGCGGCGTGCGCAGCCTGCCGGTGGTCCTCGGGCTGCTCCGGGACTCCGATCCCGACGTGGTCCTGCAGGCGGTCGTCATCCTCGACCGGCTGCGGGACCCCCGGGCCCTCGAGCCGCTCCATGGCGTGCTCGCCCATGCGGACCCCAACGTGCGCCAGGAGGCGATCGTGGCCATCGGCCGGCTGGGGGACGCGCGCTCCGTCCCCCACCTGCTCCCCTTCCTGAGCGCCGACCTCTGGCTCCAGATGGCGGCCGTGCAGGCGCTGGGCGACCTCCGCGCGCCGGAGGCGGTACCCCATCTGGCCGAGCGGCTGATCGATCCGCTCGTCGGACCGCTCGCGGCCGAGGCCCTGGCGAGGATCGGCGGCGGGCCCGCGTTCCACGCCCTGGTCGCCCACTGGCCGGCGGGCGACGTGGAGATCGACGACGAGAGGATGCTCGGACTGCTCGCCCACGTCCTGGAGGGCCTGCACCGGCCCGCGGAGGTCGGCGCGCTCCCGGGCGGCTTCCGCGAGGCCCTCTCGGCGCGCCTCCAGGACCGCTCGGAGGAGGTCCGCACCGCGGCCGCCCGCTGCCTGCTGGTCCTGGGTCCGAGCCCCTGGGACGGTGCCGCCATCGAGGCGATGGCAGGCTCCCGTGCGGCCGTGACCGGCCGGCCGGCCGCGCTGGCACGCCGGCGGGACCTCATCGGCCCTCTCCTCTGTACTCCGGGGGAGCCGCGGGCGTGGGGCTTTCAACTCGCCGCGAGCTTCCCCGAGGAGGTGCCCGCGGAGGCGTTCCTCGCCGCGGTGCGGGAGGCCGCCGAGCGCCGGGACCTCCTGCCGGCGCTGCTCCAGGCCCTGGAGAGCGTCTGCATCCCAGGATCGGGCGAGGCGCTGCTGGACCTCTACTTCCGTCTCCCCGCCGGAGAGCAGGAAGCCCTCGGGAGCGCCCTCCAGGCGCGCGGTGCCGAGGTGAGACAGGCCCTCGCCGCGCGGCCGGAGCTGGAGGCGCCGGACCGGCTGGTGCTCTCGGCCCTGCTGGGCCGTCCCGTGGACGAGGTGGTCCTGGAGATCGTGGACCTCGATCCGCCGTTGCGCCCGGGCGTGGTCTCCCGCCTGATGCGGATCGACGGTCTCGCCCCGCTGCTGCCCTGGGACGACTGGCTGGAAGAGGCTCCCGAGCTCTACTCATCGTTGGCCGCCGAGGCCGCCGCCCGCTGCGGTCTGCGGGAACTGGTCCCAAAGCTCCGCATGCGCGCGGCCGCCGCGCCTTCCGAGCCCCTGCTCCGTGCCCTCGGCGCGCTGGGAGACCGCGAGGCCGTGCCCGTGCTCGCCCGCTGCCTCCAGGAGCGAGAGAACCTGCGGGCGGTCGCCCTGGAGAGCCTGGGCTGGATCGGCGGCCCCGAGGCGCACGCCGTGCTGCGGAGCGCCGTGCGCGCTCTCGGCTGGGGTCCCGAGGCCCGCGCCGTCTACAAGGCGCTGGCGGCCTGCGCCGGTCCGGGCGACGACGCGCTGTTCCGGACGGCCGCCAGCCATCCCGACTGGCAGGTGCGGCTCGCCGCCGTCGAGGTGCTCGGCCGTTGCGACCGCTCCGAGAACAGGGCCGTCCTGACGCGGCTTGCCGCGGACTCGGTGCCGGTCGTGGCTCACCGGGCGCTCGCCGTGCTGGAGGGCTGAGCGGGCCAGCGCGGGGTAGGATACCCGCGCGATGGCGAACGAGCGCCGCCGGCCCGGGTTTGTCCCTCTGGAGCGGGCCCTCTCGAAGCTGGGCCTCGCCTCCCGCGCCGAAGCCCGCGAGCTGATCCGCGCCGGCCGCGTCGCGGTGGACGGGCAGGCCGAGACCGATCCTCTCCGCGAGGTCGTCCCCGAGCGCGTCCGCATCGAGATCGACGCCCGTCCGGTCCGGCGGGCCGAGCCCTTGACGGTCCTCCTCAACAAGCCGCGCGGCGTGGTCACCACCCGCTCGGACCCGGAGGGGCGCCCCACGGTCTACGGCTGTCTGGAGGGGCTCAACGCCCACGTCGTTCCCGTGGGGCGCCTCGACGCCGCCACCTCGGGCCTGCTCCTGCTGACCAACGACACCCGCTTCGCCGACTGGCTGACCGACCCCCGCAACGAGGTGCCGCGCGTCTATCTCGTCACCGTCCTTGGCGAGCTCGCCGACGAGACCGCGCGCCGGCTGGAGGAGGGGATCGAGGACTCCGGAGAGCGTCTCGCCGCCCGGTCGGTCCAGGTCCGCAAGCGCTCCCGCCGCGAGACCCATCTCGTCATCGAGCTGACCGAGGGGAAGAACCGCGAGATCCGCCGCATGCTCGCCGCCGTAGGGCACGAGGTGACCCGATTGAAGCGGGTCTCCTTCGGCGGGCTGGAATTGGGAGAACTGGCGCCGGGGAAATGGCGGATGATCTCTGACGAGGAACTGCGGGCGGCCTTCCCTGGCGCGCCGGTACGATAAAGTCCCCCCTCGTGCGCAAGATCACCCTGATCACCACCGGCGGCACTATCGAGAAGACCTACGACGAGCAGAAGGGCGACCTCGTCAACCGTCAGTCCATCGTGCGGCGGATGCTCTCCGAGCTGCGGCTCGAGGAGACGGAGGTCAACGTCTTCGAGCTGATGAGCAAGGACAGCCTCGACATGACCGACGCGGACCGCACCCGCATCCTCGATGCCGTGCGGGCCACCGGCGCCTGCGACGAGGGGACGGCGACCACCGGCATCGTCGTCCTCCACGGCACGGACACCCTCGCGCTCACCGGCCAGCATCTCCAGGAGAACCTGGAGAGGCCCTGCGTGCCCATCGTCTTGACCGGCGCCATGCGGCCGTTCGAGATGAAGCAGTCCGACGCCCTCCAGAACCTCACCGAGGCCATCTTCGCCGCTGGCGTGCTGCCGCCCGGCGTCTACTGCGCGGCCCATGGACGGGTGCTGCCGTTCCCGGGCGTGCGCAAGGACTCCGAGCGCGGCACGTTCGTGAAGGAATGAGGGAGGTTCCATGCGACCGCTCTTCACTCTCCTCCTTGTCCTGGCCGTCGCTCCCGCCGCCGCGGCGGACCTGGCCGATGTCGACACCTATCTGGGCGAGACCGTGTTCGACGAGGTGCAGGTCTCGCCGGATGGCAGCCGGCTGGCCTTCATCACCCGCCGCAACGACTTCGAGCGCGACCGCGAGGCGTTCGCCCTCTGGACGCTCGATCTCTCCCGGCCGGCGGGGAGCGAGGCCGCCCGTCCCGTCCGTCTGGCGGACACGGGGACCTACTCGGCTCTGCGCTGGTCTCCCGACGGCCGCCTCCTCTCGTTCCTCAACGCGGCGGACGGCGAGGCCGCTCAGCTCTCCGTGCTGCAGCCTTCGTCCGGAGCCGCGCCGCGGCGGCTGACGGACCCGGCCCGGTTCGCGGACGGCGTCGATCTCTACGACTGGCTGCCGGACGGCTCCGGCCTGATCTTCGTCGCCGCCGAGCCGCCGGAGGAGACGGCGGACGCCCGGCGCAAGCGGCAGGAGTTCTACGGCGACGTGCGCCGCCGTCCCGGTCCGGCTGCCAAGTCTTCCTTCTTCCGGGTCGCCCTCGCGGACGGCAAGGCCGACCGCATCGACGCCATGCCCTTTGAGGTGCCGGCGGCGCTCGCCGTCTCCCCGGACGGCTGGTGGCTGGCCGCCCTGGGATACGGGACGGTGGGGACGGTGGACACCAACGAGGTGCTGCTCCTGCCGCTCGGGCCGCAGGCGATCGGTGCGCAGCGCACGCGCAACCTGATCTGGGAGGAGAGCCTCGCCTGGGCGGGCAAGGACCTGTTCGTCGCTGGGCCGGGCGAAGACAAGGATGGGCCCTACGCCAACACCGACGGACGCCTGTACCGTGTCGAAGGCTACAGCCGGCTCGCCCGCGTCAGTCCGGGGCTCGAAGGATACGTCAAGCAGATGGTGCCGCTGGCCGACGGCTCGCTGCTCGTCACCGCCAACGTCTCCACCCACATGCGCGTCTCGCGCGTCGAGCCCGGCTCGGGGAAGGTGCGGACGCTCCTGGACCAGCCCGGCTGGATTGCCAACCTCTCGGCGTCGCGCGACGGCGGAACGATCGCCTTCGGCACCTCGGACCCGCGCCACTTCCCCGAGATCTACGTGGCCCAAGGTGCGGACGGCCTGGCCAAGGCCCGCCCGGTGACCGACTTCAACGCCTCCTTCACGCGCGGGCCCCTGCCGGAGACCGAGACCGTCTCCTGGGACGACGGCGAGGGAGGAACCGTCGAGGGAGTCCTCTTCTGGCCGCCGGGACGGAAAGGGGCGAAGGGCCTTCCCCTGGTCGTGGACCTGCACGGCGGCCCCTTCAGCGTGGCCCGCACGGAGGCCGTGTCCCTCCAGGGCTCCTTCCTCTCCTTTCCCCCTCTCCTCGCGGCCCGGGGCTTTCTCGTGCTCAATCCCAACTCCCGTGGCAGCGCCGGCCGGGGAGACGCGTTCGCCCAGGGCATCGCAGGCCGCCGCTGCTCGCGTCCTTCTCAGGACGTCATCCTCGGCGTCGAGAGCCTCGTCGCCCGCGGCTGGGCCGACCGCGAGCGGCTCGCGATCGTGGGCTACAGTGCCGGCGGCGGGCTCTCCAAATGCCTGATCGGCCGCACCGATCTCTTCCGGGCCGCGGTGACGGGAGCGGGGGTCTGGAACGACATTGCGCTCTACAGCACGCGCCGCGGCCTGATGTGGGCCGAGGCCTTCCAGCGCAGCCAGCCTCCCTGGGAGGACTTCGCGCGCTGGTGGAGCGAGTCGCCCGCCAGCCGTCTCGATCGCGTCAAGACGCCCACCCTGATCCTGGCGGGAGAGCGCGACGGGGAGGCCCCCAGCCAGGCCGAGGAGCTCTACCGCGGCCTCGTCGCGCGCGGCGTGCCAGCGGAGCTCCTGATCTTCCCCGGCGAGGGGCACGTTTTCAGCAAGCCCTCCCACAAGCGGACGAAGATGCGCGCCGAGATCTCCTGGCTGGAGCATTACCTGCTCGGCAAGCCGCGCGCCGAGCTGCCGTGACGGAGGATTCCCGATGGCCAAGACGATCGACGAGTTCCGCAGCTACCGCCAACGCATGAACGACCGCATCATGGAAGCCGACCACCTCGGCATCAAGCGCTTCTTCAACCTGGACACCGCCGCCTACCGCGACGGCGCCCTGGACGGCAGGACCAAGGAGCTGCTGGGCCTCGTCGCCTCGGCCGTGCTGCGCTGCAACGACTGCATCGACTACCACCTCGACCAATGCGTCGAGGCCGGCTGGACGGACGACGAGCTCTACGACGCCCTGAACGTGGCCCTGATCGTGGGCGGCAGCATCGTCATCCCGCACCTGCGGCATGCTTTCGATACGATCGACCAGCTCCGGGCGGAGCGGGAGGAGAGGATCTAGGGATCAAGCTGGAGGGCGATTCACCGGCTGTGATCAATGCGGCTCGTTCCAGACGGGTTCCACCAGTCAAGTCCGCGGAAACGGGAGAAGCCCCCATCTCGGCTGACCAGCCGGCAGCGGGCTTCGGCGGCGGTGGCTGCAAGGTAGGCGTCGTTGATGTCGTTGCCGTGCAGGTCCAGGTCTCGGCACCAACGCCACCAGCGCGCGCGCATTCGCAGAGTCCAGTGCGCCTCGCGGAACATGCCGCTTTCCTGGATCGCCTGGAGGAAGCCCACGGCCTCTTCGAGTGGAGAAGGAGTGCGGAAAATGCTGGGATGCGTGACGATACGCAGAAAGGCTACTTCGACCAGCGGGGGAAAGGTCACGGCAGGCCCGCTGTTCAATGTATCTTCCAGCCAGGCTTTCAGCGTCGCGTGATCTGGATCGTCTCGCCGGAACGCCCCGATGAGGATGTTCGCATCCAGCAGATCCATGCCTCACCGTGCTCTGAGGCGGTCGTCCGCGAGATCGGCGGCGGCCATGGCGTCTTCGAGCGTTGAGAACCCTGGGGCCAAGCCATCCGCCGCGGTGGATACGGGCAGGCGAAGTCGCCGACGACGCGGCGCGGGCGCTGGTGCATCAAGGTGCTCCCGGATGGCCTCTTCCAGAAACTTCGTCAGGCTGATGCCCAGCGCCGCCGCCCGGGCTTTGGCCTGTCGGTAGAGTTCATCGTCCAGCCGCAAAGTCGTCTGCATGACAGAAATCTGTCATCGTCGATTTCCGCTGTCAAGCCTGCCTACCTCGCTACCTCGCAGGTACTCCCGAGGCGGCTCGCCCAGAAAAAGATCCGGGTGCAGCGGCTGCCCTGGCGCGACCGCATATTTTTCAAAATCGGTGACGCCGGCCTCCCGTAGCACCTCTTCATCGATGTAGAAGTTCCCCGTGCAGCAGCGGCTGTCGCGCGTGAGGATCACGTGGGCGGCGTCGGCCACGATCTCGGGCCGGCGGCATCTCTCAGGCGGGGTGAGGCCGCCCAGCATGGCGAGGGCGGCGGTGGCGATCACCGTGCGCGGCCAGAGGGCGTTGATGGCGATCCCGTCCTCCTTGAACTCCGCGGCCAGGCCCAGCACGCAGAGGCTCATCCCGTACTTGGAGATCGTATAGGCGGTGTTCTGCTTGAACCACTGGGGGTCCAGGTTGAGCGGCGGCGAGAGGGTGAGGATGTGCGGGTTGGGCGACTTCTTCAGGTGCGGGATGCACGCCTGCGAGCAGGCGAAGGTGGCGCGGGCGTTGACCGACCACATGAGGTCGAAGCGCTTCATCGGCGTCTCGAGCGTGCCGGTCAGGTTGATCGCGCTGGCGTTGTTGACCAGGACGTCGATGCCGCCGAAGGCCTCGACGGTCCGGCGGACGGCCTCCGCGATCTGATCTTCATCACGGATGTCGGCCTGGATCGGCAGCGCCTTGCCGCCGGCAGCCTTGATCTCCGCGGCCGCCGTATGGATAGTGCCCGGCAGCTTGGGGTGGGGCTCGGCCGTCTTGGCGACGACGGCGACGTTGGCCCCGTCGGCCGCGGCCCGCAGCGCGATGGCCTTGCCGATGCCGCGGGAGGCGCCGGTGATGAAGAGGGTCTTACCCCGGAGGTCCGCCATCTATGCCTTCCCCCGCGAGTATTCCGCGATGTAGCCGTACGCCTCCTCCAGCATGTCCTCGGGCGGGAGGAAGACGAGGCGGACGTGGTTGTAATCGCTCTGGCCGAAGCCGGAGCCGTGGACGAGGACGACGCCGTACTGGAGGATCAGGTCGCGCACCAGCTCGGTGTCCTTGAGGTCACCCAGGGCAAAGCGGGGGAAGGCGTAGAAGGCCCCCCGCGGCGGCACACAACTCCAGCCGGGGATGGCGTTGAGCCGCTCCACGGTGAGGTCCCGGCGGCGGCGCAGCTTGGCGGCCACCTCCGCGATGTGGGTGTTGGGCCCTTCGAGGGCCGGCTTGATCGCATATTGCCCGGGATGGTTGGGGCTGACCCGCGCCCGCACCAGCCGGCCCATGGCGTCGGCGAGCGGCGCCAGCACCTCCCCGGGACCCGAGAGGATGGTCCAGCCGATCCGCAGGCCCGGGCCGAGCCACACCTTGGAGAGGCCGCAGAAGGTGGCCACCGGCACGTCGTCCCGCAGCGCGGCCGTGGCGACGAAGGCCGTCTCCGGATCGATCAGCATGCGGTCGTAGATCTCGTCGGAGAGCACCACGAGCTGGTGCCGCGCCGCGATCTCCAGCACGGTTTCGAGGGTCGCCCGGTCCGCAACCGACCCGGTCGGGTTGTTCGGGTTGATGAGCACCAGGGCGCGCGTGCCCTGGTCCACCAGCGCCGCGATGTGGGCCGGGTCCGGCTGCCAGCCGTTCGATTCGTCGAGGTGGTAATAGACCCCCCGGGCGCCGATCTTGGCCAGCACGGCGGAGTAGAGGGGATAGCCCGGGCTGGGCAGGAGCACGGCCTCGCCGGGCTCGAGGATGGCGTTCAGCAGGAGCTCGATCGGCTCGGAGGCGCCGTGGCCGATGAAGACCTCCTGGACCGAGCGGATCCCCTTGCGCTCCTCGGCGTCGCGGCGGATGGCGTCCAGCGCCTCGGGGATCCCCTCGGAGGCGGAGTAGGAGGTCTTGTTGTCGCGCAGGGCCTTGACGATGGCCTCGACCACCGGCTCCGGGGTCCGGAAGTCGAACTGGCAGGGGTCGCCGATGTTGAGGCCGATGATCCGCTTGCCCGCGGCCTCGGCCTGGCGGGCGAGGATCACGACGTCGCGCACGGCGTAGGTGACGTCCTCGATGCGGCGGGCGATGCGGATGGGAGCGTAGGCGGCGGTGGTGGCGTTCATGGTCATAGCGCCGAGGTGCCGGGCGGCACCAGCTCGTCGATCTTCGCGGCCTCCTCATCGGTGATCTGGACGTCCAGGGCGCCGAGGCTGTCCTCGAGCTGCTCCATCGTGCGCGGCCCGATGATCACCGAGGTCACGGCCGGGTGGCGGAGCGCCCAGGCGTTGGCGAAGCGGGCAGGGGAGGCCCCTGTGGCCTCGGCGAGCGGCAGGAGCTGCTCGACGATATCGAGCCGGCGCTGGAACTTGGGGCTCTCGATGTCGCCGATCCACTGCTCCGCGCGCTTGCTGTCCTTGGGATTGCCCGTCCCGCGCCGGTACTTGCCGGTGAGCCATCCCCCTTCGAGGGGGCTCCAGACGATGTTGCCGATGCCGAGCTTCTGACACATGGGGAAGTGCTCCAGCTCCATCACCCGGCGCAGGATGCTGTAGGGCGGCTGGAGCGAGACCCACCGCTCCCAGCCGTGCCGCTCGCTCATCCACAGCGTCTCGACGATCTCCCAGGCCGAGAAGCGCTTCTCCCACAGCGCCGATCCCTCGTAGTGATTGGTGGAGAGGCCGAGGTAGCGCACCTTGCCCTGGCGCACGAGGTCGGTCAGCGCCGAGAGAGTCTCCTCGATCGGCGTCGTGGGGTCCGGGCGGTGGATCTGGTAGAGGTCGATCACCTCCGTGCCCAGGCGGCGCAGGCTGTGCTCGACCTGCTCCTGGATGGCCTTGCGCGAGAGCCCGCGCTGGTTCGGTCCGGGCCCCACGGGCGCCCACACCTTGGTGGCGAGCACGGCGTCCTCGCGGCGGTCGCGCAGGGCCTTGCCGACGATCACCTCCGACTCCCCTTCGGAGTAGCCGTTGGCCGTGTCGATGAAGTTGATGCCGGCGTCCATGGCCCGGTGGATGATGCGGACGCACTCGCCGTGGTCCGGGTTGCCCCAACTGCCGAACATCATCGCCCCCAGGGCTAGAGGCGAGACTTTCAGACCGCTGTGTCCCAGGTTCCGGTATTCCACGTTACCACCCGTTCGAGGCGCTGGTGTCCAGGATGGACCTTATCACGAGCGTTCCACCTGGAAGGGAGGGTGCTATCCCTGCGCCCCTACTCGTACCCCAGCCGCCCCTTCGCCTCGGCGATCGACTCGTCGTTGCCCTCGATGCTGAGCCGCTCCTGCCGGCCGGGCGGGTAGAGGCTCTGTCGGTACATGGGATAGCACTCCGTCCGCAGGTGGCCCAGCGTCTGGTGGCCGCGGCGCACGGAGCGCTCGTGGCGCAGGGCGGCGATGTCGATGGGACCCACCACGATCTTCTCGCCGGGCCCGGGGTCGGCCTGGGCGAGGACGCGCCCCTCGAAGTCCACCACCATGCTGCCCCCCGGCCAGGAGAAGGGCGGGTAGTGCGCGAGGCTCGCCGCCTGGTTCGAGGCCACCACGTAGGCGATGTTCTCCAGGGCCCGGCAGCGGTTGACCACCGTCCACCAGTCCATGGGCGCCGTGGCCCCCCAGGGGTCCATGTAGGCAGAGACGCGGATCAAGACCTCGGCGCCGTTGGCCGTGAGCTGGCGCAGCGCCTCCGGGAAGAGCCAGTCGTAGCAGATCGCCACCCCGAGGTTGCCGATGGGCGTCTTCGCCACCGGGAACATCTCCTCCTCGTACCCCGGCAGGTCGTGCGGGCTCGCGTGCACCTCCCAGGGGATCCAGGGATTGACCTTGCGGTACTTGGTGAGGATCCCCTCCGGCCCGATCAGGCAGGTGGCGTTGAACACCACGCCCGGGTACTTGTCGTCGCGCTCCAGGAAGGTCCCGGTCTGGATCCAGATCCCGTACTCCTTGGCCTTCTCCACGTAGCGCTCCGTGTGCTCGTTGGGGATGGGGACTGCCAGCTTCTCCAGCAGCTCGCGCGCGGTGAAGTAGACCGGCGCCGCGTGCGCGAACTCGGGGAAGACCACCAGCTTCACCGGCAGGAACGGCGCGTAGCCCTCCACCGCCTGCGCGATCATCGCGATCATGCGGTCCGTGTGGGGCTTGATCCCGGACCGGTCCGCCGGGTTCGGAAAGTCCACCTGGCACGCCGCCGCCGCGTAACGGAGCTCGTCCTTGCTCAACCCTGCCTCCTTTCAGGCAGCGGCATTATATGGACGAGGCGGGGCCCTGGACCTTTTTGGGTCCTCCGTGTCTACAACTTCGCAAACGAGGGCTTGTTGAAATAAAATGTCCCAGTCCACCGCACCGTCCAGTCGCCGCAAGGGGTGGGCTGGTGGAGGAGAACGATGGGACTTCCGCTCTTGGAACCCGCGTCTCACCCTGACGCCGGAGCGCCGGCGATCAAGGAGATCGCCCGGCGCTTCCGCGAGGACCTCTGGAACACCGGGGACCTCACCCTGGCGGACGACATCGTCGCCCGCGACTGCCGGGTCTACGCCCAGATCCCGTTCCCCATCGACTTCGCTCGTGGCCCCGACGCCGTCCGCCACCTGGTCTTCTTCTACCACATGGCCTTCACCGACATCCGGGTCACCGCGGAGCAGATCGTGGCCGAGGGGGATGTCGCCGTCGTCCGCTGGACGGCCCGCGGCCGGCACACCGGTCACCTCCTCGGCCTGGCGCCCACCGGCCGGGAGACCGTCACCACCGGCATCGACATGCTCCGCATCGTTGAGGGCAAGATCGTCGAGGGCTGGGTGAGCTGGGACACCCTCGGCCTCCTCGAGCAGCTCACCGGCCTCGATGCCGAAGCCGAGAACGGATTCCTGACCCTCCTCGACCGCCTGCGGCCGCCGTAGATTCCTCCGGGGTGAAGGCGGCGTC
>DASWME010000140.1:0-5477 GCA_036399915.1 Thermoanaerobaculia bacterium | reverse complement strand
CCGGGTACGACACGATGGCCGCGGCGCTCCAGCTCTTCCTGGAGCTCGAGGTCGAAGAGGCGAGCGAGTACTCCTTCGATGCGGGGGGCCTGGACGTGCCGACCGGCCGCGGCAACCTGATCGTTCGCGCCTTCGAGAGCCTGCACTCCGCCGACGGGATCGCCTTTCGACTCAACAGCGACATTCCGCTCGCCCGCGGCCTCGGCTCCAGCGCAGCGGCGATCGTCGCCGGTCTCGTCGCGGCCGATCACCTCTTCGAGCTGGCGCTTTCCAAAGAGGAGCTGCTGGTGCGGGCGACCGAGCTGGAGGGACACCCAGACAACGTCGCCGCCGCGATCCACGGCGGCTTCGTGATTTGCGGCCGCGACAGCGACGACGCGCCGGCCGCGACTCGCTTCGACCCGCCCAGCGGCCTCGAGGCGATCGCCGTAATCCCGCCCGATGAGGTGTCCACCAAGCTCGCGCGCGAGGCGATCCCCGCCGAGATCCCGCTCGACGACGCCGTCACCAACGTCTCGGCGGCTGCGCGCCTGGTTCTCGGTCTTCAAACGGCCGACCTCGATCTGATCGCCGCCGGCCTCGCCGACGGCATTCACCAGCCGCGCCGTCGCGACCTCTACCCGCGCTCGATGGAGCTGGTCGACTCCGCCCACGAGATCGGTGCCCTCGGCGCGACCATCTCCGGCGCCGGTCCCACCGTCCTCGTCTGGACCACCTGGCAGGACGCCGGCAAGGTCGCCGAGGAGCTGGAGCGCCGCTGCGCCGGCTGGGCCGCCGTTCGTCGCCTCCCTTTTACGCCGCACGGCGCGGACGTCCCGGAGATTTAACCTCGCCTTAATGCATTAGATACCGGCCCGTTTGTAGGTTTTGGGAATGCCGGGGAGGACGAGGTACTGGACGTTGGGGGGCGTGGTCGCTGTAGCCGCTGCCATCGCGCTGGTCTCCAGCGCAGATGATGCCGATGTAGGCAAGGACAAGGACGACGACGCTCCTTCTTTGGCGGTATACCTCCATAAAGGGGAGGTCACCACGCAGGATCTGAAGCGCGAACTGCCTCCGTGCACGGAACGCGAGCAGCCAACCAACTTCGAGGTGTACTCAGCTGGCCCCCAAGTGAGTGGCTTGCCCGTGACCGAGACGCTGAGGACCTGTGAAAACGACCAGCCCCATGCCGGCGAGCTTCCCGCTAACTACGTCTCTTACATCTACGGCGACTGCCCATATAGGAAAGCCGGGGAGGGAGGCTGCCCGCCGCCGCTTGCGATTCAAACCTGGCCGGCATGCCAGAGGTCGCTGGCAACTTACACGTTCAACGGCAAGCCCTTTCCACACCAAGACGTTACCGACGACCTCTCTCTCGAGGGCGGCGCACGCGTCGTGTACTTCGATGTATTCGGCGAACCTCGTCTAGAGGTTTACACGAAGGACGCCACGATAGTCGTTTACGCCAGGAGCTCCGCTTTGGCGATCAAGGCCATCGAAAATCTCCGAGCGCACGATCCAGGAACTCCACCCGCGCGATTTGACAATGAACTCGAAGGCGAACCGGAAGATCTGGCCCCGCCGCTTCCAGGAGCAACGAAAGGACAGCTGAGATGCGACTGATGGACCTGTTCGTGAAGCGGTGCGGAGCGATCGCGCTGATTGTCACCTGTGCCGCATTCTTGTCAGTGGGCCAAGCTCGCGCCATACAGCCAGGAGGTTGGGCGTGGTACAGCAGCGGTGGGGCTACCTGTTCATCTAATGATTGGGTCGATCCGATCGGAGTCGTGTTTCAAGGAAAAGAGGCGGATGCCTGGAACGTCAATAACCATATAAGGGATCATTCACACCTGGTGGAGACGCCATGGGACGATGAGGTCTACCATCAGCAGGAATTATCAGTCCGAACTGGGCCGTCGCAATATGGCTGTCGACATGACTTTTATCCTGAGCTTGCTGATCATCCAGATGCACCACCATCGGGTCGCTACCACATTCGGACGTGGTACATACCCGATCCAATTGATCCCGATGTCGACAGGCAAACGGTCGGGACTCCGCACCATGAGGACCTAGAGGACTGCGGGCACGCCATCGACCGGACTGGAGATGAGGGCAGCGGCTTCGACAAGGGTCGCCGGAGAATAAGAAGAATGTTTATTCGCGCTGGCCATGGCGTACGCGACGATACTTTTGGTAACGATATACCCCGTCATCAATGTGACGATGAGTGGGCAGCCAGCAACGGAAACGGCGTCGTCATCACGGTCAATCATTTTGAAGACCCGACCAGATATGGCCGCGTCGCGCCTCGAACCAACTCGGTTCAACTCAAAGCGTACACGTCCGCTGATGCTTCCGGCTCATTTGCTGCGGAACCGGAAGGCGTCGAGGAATGGTGGTTCGAGTACGGGATCCGACCGGACGCCGAAGAAGAGTATCCGTACGAGACCCCGCACCAATACACCTCTCCGTCGACCCAAGAAGTGAACGTCAGCGCCGCTATCACGAATTTGGCACCAGGGACGAGCTATTACATATCATTGGTCGGGCGCTACCCGAATGGTGAAGTTGAGGTAGGAAACGAGGTCAAATTCGTCACCTGCGACTATTCCCACAGGGAGATCGACCACGGACCGGGCCCATATCCACTGGTCGAGTGCAACAAGACTGTCCACGTCTTCTACCGAACCCCCTACGGCACGTTGGGCCACCGCTGGCACGTCCCGTGGGCGCCGGGCTGGGGCAGCGAGGTTTTGGCGGGTTCAGTTGCCTCTGAGCCGCAGGCTGTAATCGACAAGGACGGTGGCATCAACGTCTTCTACCGGACCCCCTCGGGCACCGTCGGCCACAACTGGTTCGAAGTCGGCGGGACCTCGTGGGGCGTTGCGGATCTCGGCGGCCTGCTCGCGGCGGACGCCCAGCCCCACGCCATAGTCGAGCCGAACAAGCAAGTCCACGTCTTCTACCGCACCCCCTACAGTACCCTCGGCCACAAGTGGCACGTGCCATGGGAATCCGGCTGGGGCAGCGAGGTGATGGAAGGATCGGTGGCTTCCGAACCGCAGGCGGTTGTCGACAAGGACGGTGGCATCAACGTCTTCTACCGGACCCCCTGGGGCACCCTCGGCCACAACTGGTGGGAAGTCGGCGGAACCTCCTGGGGGGTCGAAGACCTCGGGGGCCTGCTCGCAGCTGACGCCGAACCTCAGACGATAGTCGAGCCCAACAAGACCATCCACGTCTTCTACCGGACCCCCTACGGCACCCTGGGCCACCGCTGGCATATGCCATGGGTATCCGGTTGGGGCAGCGAGGTCTTGGCCGGATCGCTCGGCTCCAACGCCGAACCCCGTCCGGTCGTCGATCAAGCCGGCGGCATCAACGTCTTCTACCGCACCCCCGCCGGCACCCTCGGCCACAATTGGTGGGAAGCCGGCGGGACCTCGTGGAGCGTTGAGGATCTTGGCGGCTCGCTCGCCTCCGAACCCCATGCGATAGTCGAGCCCAACAAGTCCGTCCACGTCTTCTACCGCACCCCCTACAGCACCGTGGGGCACCGCTGGCACATGTCATGGGCATCCGGCTGGGGCAGCGAGGTCCTGCAGGGATCGCTCGCTTCCGAGCCGCACGCGGTCGTCGACAAAGACGGCGGCATCAACGTCTTCTACCGCGCCCCCGGCGGCACCCTCGGCCACAACTGGTGGGAATCCGGCGGGACCTCGTGGAGCGTCGAGAACCTCGGCGGGCTGATCGCCGCGCGACCACCCGTGGTCACGACCAACGACGCTGCCCTCCTGGTCAATCCCAAAGAAGCGAAATTGCAGGCGGCCGTCAATCCGGAAGGCTCGCCGACCCAGTACTACTTCGAGTACGGACTCACCACTACCTATGACTCGAGGATCCCGGTCGCCGACAAAGCGATCGGCTACGGCGAGCAAAAAGTAGCGGTCAGCGAGACGCTGACCGGTCTCACGCCTGGGACCGAATACCACTACCGGATCGTCGCCACGAGTCCGGAAGGCACCGTCAAAGGCGCCGATAAAGCGTTCAAAACGCCGCCTCCGATCGCGACGCAGCTAGGCACCATGGCGGTGAGCCAACCCTTCACCGGCACCAGCTCGTCGCTGGCCAACTTCAACAGCAACTGGGGAGCGCTCGGTTGGGCCTCGGGTCGGGGTGAGGACACGACGACCGGGTGGCGTCCAGCTACCGTCTACCCCGCTCTCGGTGGTGCCTTCTCCAACATCAAGCCGACCGACTCCGGCCAGGGCATAGCCGCGGTCGCGACGCTGGCGTCGAGCCCCGGCTCGGCGGAACGCCATTGCTCGCTGTGGATCGACATCGCAAGCCCCTCCAGCACGGCGCGAAACGGCTATGAGCTGAGGTTCACGGTCGTATCGACCGGCACGTACAACGTGACCCTTTCGAAGTGGGTGGGTGGAACGCAGACCGTGCTCGCTTCGAAAGCAGGCTATGCCCTTGCGAACGGAAGCTCGATCGGCTTGGTCGACCAAGCCGGCACCGTCTCCGCATGGGTCAAGTCCGGTTCGAATTTCGTCCAGTTGCTCAGCGCAAGCGATTCGGCTTTCTCCGGCGGCAACGTCGGCTTGCAGGCGGCGGGGGAAACCACGCGCTTGTTCAATTTCCGAGCAGCGAGACTGGCTCCCAGCGACATCCTAGAACCGAATACGACCACCGAATGGGCACTGCGCAATGCCAACAGCGCCGGGACCGCCGACTCGGTTTCCACGTTTGGCGTCGCAGGCGTCAAGGAGGTCGCGGGGGACTGGAACGGCGACGGCGTCTCGACCGCCGGGACCTATGACCCGAGCACCGGAACCTGGAAGCTGCGCAACTCCCCAGGCTCGGGCCCGGCCGACGTCGTCATCCAGTTCGGCGGCGGGCAGTGGAGCACCCCGGTCGTAGGCGACTGGAACGGCGACGGCGTCACCACGCCCGGTCTCTATAAGCCAGACACGGGCGAATGGGCGCTCAGCAACACGAACCTGACCGGGGGCGGCACCGTCGCGTTCAAATTCGGCGGGGGCGGCGGGTGGACGTCGGCCGTCGCCGGGGACTGGGACGGCAACGGAACCGACACGATCGGCCTCTACAGCCCCAGCTCCGGCGAATGGGCCCTGCGGAACTCCAACAGCGCCGGCGTCGGCGACATGTATTCCGGATTCGGCGGAGGCGGCTGGACGTCAGCCGTCGCCGGCGACTGGGACGGCAACGGAACCGACACGATCGGCCTCTACAGCCCCACCACTGCCCGGTTCGTGCTGCGCAACTCCAACAGCACCAGCGTCGGGAGCCTGCAATTCCTGTTCGGTGGTGGGTACTGGCTGAACTCCGCCGCCGGCGACTGGGACGGCAACGGCACCGACACGATCGGGGTGCTCAGCAACTGATCGGGGGCGGCCCTGTTCAGGGTTGCCTGGGCAAAGAAGTTATCGCCACAGACGCGGTGGCCGGCCGACGCCGGCCACCGC
>DASWME010000139.1:0-11103 GCA_036399915.1 Thermoanaerobaculia bacterium | reverse complement strand
GGCCGGGCCGCGCACCAGCCTGCAGGTCCGCCTCGACCGCTTCGGCCTCGCGGACCTGCGGCGGCAGGGCCGGCCCGCCTACCTCGTGGGCCGGGGCCTGCGGATCTCCGCCGCCTCCCCCGCCGCCTTGGACTTGACTGCCCCGGTGCCCGACTTCGACGCCACCCTCGACCTGCCGGACGCCCAGGTGCCGGACCTCGCGGTCTACGACGCGCTGCTGCCGGAGGAGAGCGGCATCTCGATCCTCTCCGGCCGCGGCCGCGCGCGGCTGCGCCTCGCGGCCTCGACCGCCACCCAGAAGGCCCGCGGGGAGGCCGTGCTGACCTCGGAGGCGGCGCGGTTCCGTTTCCAGAACCTCGAGATGGCGGGACGGCTCGCCCTGCGCGCACCGCTCGTCAGCCCCGACCTCGGCAGCCGGCGGTTCGACCTCAAGGGCACCCGGCTCGAGCTGGACGGGATCTCCTTCCGCGATCTCGAGACACGAGGCGAGGGCGAGCCGCCCGGCTGGTGGGCGCGGGCCGAGCTCTCCGGCGGCTCGCTCGCGTGGGGCACCCCTGTCTCCCTGCGCGGCGAGGGGCGGATCGACATGAAGAACTCGGGGCCGATCCTCACCATCTTCGCCCAGCGGAGCCGGTTCCTGAAATGGTTCGACGACGCCCTGAACGTGGAGAACGTCACGGCGCAAGGAGTGGTGCGGCTGGACAACGGCGCCGTCGAGATCGAATCGCTGCAGGCCACCGGCGGCGCCCTCGAGCTGCGGACCCGCATGATCTTCTCGAAAGCCCGCCGGCGGGGAGACCTCTACGTCCGCTACGGCCGCCTGGCCGCCGGCATCGAGATGCGCGACGGCCAGCGCAACGTCAAGCTGCGGCACGCGCTGGAGTGGTTCGAGAGCCGTCGCGGTGCGTGGACCTCGCCGTAGCAACAAAGCGATCGGTTTCAACGAGTGCCGCGGGCACCCCTCTTGCACAGATCCAGCCTTGACTTCGGTGGAAAGGAGCGCGCCATGGCCAAGACCGCGGCGGATGTCCTGATAGAAACCTTGATCGACTGGGGAGTCGACACCGTCTTCGGGCTGCCCGGGGACGGCATCAACGGCCTCATGGAGGCGCTGCGGACGCGGCAGGATCTCGTCCGCTTCATCCAGGTGCGCCATGAGGAGTCGGCCGCTTTCATGGCCTGCGGCTACGCCAAGTACACCGGCAGGCTCGGCGTCTGTCTCGCCACGTCGGGACCGGGCGGCATCCACCTGCTCAACGGCCTCTACGACGCCAAGCTGGACGGCCAGCCAGTGCTCGCCATCACCGGCCATCACTATCACGACCTCATCGATACCTTCGCGCAGCAGGACGTGGACCTCGACCGCGTCTTCGAGGACGTGGCGGTGTACAACACCCGCGTAATGGGGGCGGCGCACGTGGAGAACGTCACCCATCTCGCCTGCCGCGCCGCCCTGAGCCGCCGCGGCGTTTCGCACATCAACTTCCCCGTCGACCTCCAGGAACAGGAAGGGGGAGAGCGCACGCCGCGCAACCGCCCCCATCACGCCTCGGACATCTGGGCCCGGCGGGCGGCTCTCCCCGCGGCCGAGGACCTGCGCCGGGCGGCCGAGGTGCTCAACGCCGGCAAGAAGATCGCCATCCTCGCCGGCCGCGGCGCCCTGCACGCCACGGACGAGTTGGAGCAACTCGCCGAGGTGCTCGGCGCGCCCCTCATCAAAGCCCTCCTCGGCAAGGCCGCCGTGCCGGACGACAGCCCCTACACCACGGGCGGCATCGGGCTCCTCGGCACCAAGCCGTCCCAGGAGGCCCTGGAGGAGTGCGACACGCTGCTGATCGTGGGCAGCTCGTTCCCCTACATCGAGTTCCTGCCCAAGCCGGGCCAGGCGCGGGGAGTGCAGATCGACCTCGATCCGGTCCGCATCGGGCTGCGCTATCCGGTCGAGGTGGGGCTGATCGGCGACAGCCGGGCCACGCTGCGCGAGCTGCTGCCGCTGCTGCGCCGCAACGAGGACCGCGGCTTCCTCCAAACAGCCCAGGAGGGGATGCGCGACTGGTGGCAGCTCATGGAGGAGCGCGGCACCCGCCCGGACAAGCCCATGAAGCCCCAGGTCGTGGCCTGGGAGCTGGGCAAGCGGCTGCGGGACGACGCCATCGTCTCCTGCGACTCGGGGACGATCGCCACCTGGTTCGCCCGCCAGATCCGGGTCAAGCGCGGGCAGATGTACTCGCTCTCGGGCACCCTCGCCTCGATGGCCAACGGCCTGCCCTACACCATCGCCGCCCAGATCGCCCATCCGGACTGCCAGTGCGTCGCCTTCGTCGGCGACGGCGGCTTCTCCATGCTCATGGCTGAGCTCGCCACGGCGGTCAAGTACGAGCTGCCGATCAAGGTGATCGTCATCAAGAACAACACGCTTGGGATGATCAAGTGGGAGCAGATGGTGTTCCTGGGCAACCCGGAGTACGGCTGCGAGCTGCAGCCGATCGACTTTGCCGCCGTGGCGCGCGCGTTCGGGGCGACCGGCCTCACCGTCGAGGACCCTGCCGACTGCGGCGCCATCCTGGACCAGGCGCTCGCCACGCCCGGTCCGGTGCTGGTCGAGGCCGTGGTCGACCCCTTCGAGCCGCCGATGCCGCCCAAGATCACCGCCAAGCAGGCAGCGAAGTTCGCCGAGTCGCTCGCCAAGGGGGAGCCGAACCGCAGCAAGATCGCCCTCACGGTGCTGGAGGACAAGGTCAAGGAGATGGTGTGAGGTGAGCGAGAGGGGCGCGGCAGCGGTCCGTACCCACCGGCCGGAGGCCCCGATCGAGCGGATCGAGGTCTCGGCTTTCACGATACCCACCGACTTCCCGGAAGCGGACGGCACCTTCGAGTGGGACTCCACTACGATGGTGCTGGCCGAGGCCTGGGCAGGCGGCGAGACCGGTCTCGGCTACAGCTACACCGGCACGGCGGCGGCGCGGCTGATCCGCGACATCCTTGCCAAGGCCGTGACCGGCTGGGACGCCATGGACGTGCCCGGCGCCTGGGAGGCGATGCGCCGCGCGGTCCGCAACCTCGGCCGGCCGGGCATCGCCTCGACGGCCATTGCCGCCGTCGACGCGGCGCTCTGGGATCTCAAGGGCCGGCTCCTGGGCCTGCCGCTGCTCACCTTGCTGGGCGGGGTGCGCGAGAGCATTCCCGTCTATGGCAGCGGCGGCTTCACCTCCTATCCGCTCGACCGGCTGCGGGAGCAGCTCGGTGGCTGGGTGGCCGGGGGGATCTCGCGGGTCAAGATGAAGATCGGCCGCGATCCAGCCGCGGACCTCGAGCGAGTGCGCGTCGCCCGCGATGCCATCGGGCCGGACGCCGAGCTGTTCATCGACGCCAACGGCGCTTTCTCCCGCAAGGCTGCCCTGGCCTTCGCCGAGGCCGTGGCGGACCAGCGGGTGACGTGGTTCGAGGAGCCGGTCTCCTCGGATGACCTCGAAGGGCTGCGCCTGCTGCGCAACCGGGGCCCGGCGGGCATGGCCATCGCCGCCGGCGAGTACGGGTACGACCTCTTCTACTTCCGCCGCATGCTGGAGGCCGGAGCGGTGGACGTGCTGCAAGCCGACGCCACCCGCTGCGCCGGGATCACCGAGTTCCTGCGCGTGGGGGCCCTCTGCGCGGCCGCCGGGGTGCCGCTCTCGGCCCACACGGCGCCGTCGCTCCACGCGCACCCGTGCTGCGCCCTCGCGCAGGCTGTGCACGTCGAATACTTCCATGACCACGCCCGCATCGAGCCGATGCTGTTCGACGGGGCGCTCGCGCCACGCGAGGGGGCGCTGCGGCCGGACCTCTCCCGGCCCGGGCTCGGCCTCGACCTCAAACGCGCCGACGCCGGACGCTGGGCCGTGCCCTTCTGAGGAGCTACGATGAAGAGCCAACCGATCGGAGCCACCCGCTGGGCCATCGCTGAGGGCTACATCCCAGCCTGGAGCCACGGGCCGGAGCCGCAGATGACAAGCCATGAGACGGTCTGCCTGCTCAACGCCGCGGACCGCGACGCGCACGTCGAGATCACCATCTTCTTCGCCGACCGCGAGCCGGCCGGGCCTTACCGGTTGACGGTGCCGGCGCGGCGCACCCGGCACGTCCGCTTCAACGATCTGAACGATCCTGAGCCCATCCCGCGGGACACCGACTACGCCAGCGTCATCGAATCGGACACGCCCATCGTGGCGCAGCACACCCGGCTCGACTCGCGGCAGGCCGAGAACGCCCTGCTGAGCACGATCGCCTATGCGCAACGGTAGCGCCGAGGCCCTGGCGGCCGAGCTAGGCGACTCCATCGCGGGCGAGGTGCGCTTCGACGCCGGCAGCCGGGCCCTCTACTCGACCGACGCCTCGAACTACCGGCAGGTGCCGATCGGCGTCGTCATCCCCCGCACCACGGACGACGTGGCGGCCACGATCGAGGTCTGCCGCCGGCACGGCGCTCCGGTCCTCGCGCGCGGCGGCGGCACCAGCCTCGCCGGTCAGTGCTGCAACGTGGCGGTCGTGCTGGACTTCTCGAAGCACCTCAACCGCATCGTGGAGCTGGACCCCGACAGCAAGCGCGCGCGCGTCCAGCCCGGGCTGGTGCTCGACGACCTGCGCGACGCGGCTGAGCAGCACGGCCTGACCTTCGGACCCGATCCCGCCACGCACAACCACTGCACCTTCGGCGGCATGATCGGCAACAACTCGTGCGGCGTCCACTCGGTGATGGCCGGCAAGACGGATGACAACGTCGAGGAGCTGGAGGTGCTCACCTACGAAGGCCTGCGGCTGCGGGTGGGGCCCACCGGCGAGGAGGAGCTGCAGCGCATCGCCCGCGCCGGCGGCCGCCGGGGCGAGATCTACCGCCGGCTGCGCGATCTGCGCGACCGCTATGCGCCTCTCATCCGCGAGCGCTTCCCGGACATCCCACGCCGCGTCTCGGGCTACAACCTGCCATGGCTGCTGCCCGAGAACGGATTCCACGTGGCGCGCGCCCTGGTGGGCTCGGAGGGGACGTGCGTGACGGTCCTCGAAGCCACGGTGCGGCTGGTGCCCAGCCCTCGGCACCGCGTCCTCGTCGTCCTTGGCTATCCGGACGTCTACAGGGCCGCCGATCGCGTCGCCGAGATCCTTGAGCACGCGCCGATCGGCTTCGAAGGCATCGACGACCGGCTGGTGGAGGACATGAAGAAGAAAAACCTCCACCTGCGCGGCGTCGAGATGCTGCCGTCTGGAGGGGGCTGGCTGCTGGTGGAATTCGGCGGCGATACGCCCGAGGAGGCCGGCGGCCGCGCCCGCCGGCTGATGGCAGCGCTGAGGGCAAAGCCGGACGCTCCGTCCATGCAGCTCTTCGACGGTCCCCAGGAGGCGAAGGCGGTATGGAAGGTGCGCGAGTCCGGCCTCGGCGCCACGGCGCGGGTCCCCGGCGAGCCGGACACCTGGGAGGGGTGGGAGGACTCGGCCGTGCCGCCCGAGAAGCTCGGCGGCTACCTCCGCGAGCTGCGGCGGCTCTTCGAGAAGTACGGCTACGGCTGCTCCCTCTACGGCCACTTCGGGCAGGGCTGCGTCCACACCCGCATCGACTTCGATCTCGTCACTGCGCCGGGGATCGCGAAGTTCCACGCCTTCATCCATGAAGCGGCGGACCTGGTGCTCTCGTTCGGCGGCTCGCTCTCGGGCGAGCACGGCGACGGCCAGTCGCGGGCCGAGCTGCTGCCCAAGATGTTCGGCGAGGAGCTGATCGCGGCCTTCCGCGACTTCAAGGCGACCTGGGACCCGGAGGGGAAGATGAATCCGGGCAAGCTCGTCAACGCCTACAGCGCCGTGGAGAACCTGCGGCTCGGCGCCTCCTACGATCCGCCGGCCTGGGAGACGCACTTCCGCTATCCGGGCGAAGACCATGGCAGCTTCGCCCGCGCCAACCTGCGCTGCGTGGGAGTCGGCGAATGCCGCCGGATGCACGGCGGCACCATGTGCCCGAGCTATCGCGCGACGCGTGAGGAGATGCACTCGACGCGGGGCCGCGCCCGGCTGCTCTTCGAGATGCTCGAAGGCGATCCGCTCCGCAAGGGCTGGCGGGACAAGCACGTCAAAGAGGCGCTCGACCTCTGCCTTTCCTGTAAAGGGTGCAGGCAGGAGTGCCCGGTCGAAGTGGACATGGCGACCTACAAGGCCGAGTTCCTCTCCCATTACTACGAGCGCCGGCTGCGGAGCCGCTCCGCCTACGCCTTCGGGTTGATCCACTGGTGGGCTCGCCTCGCCTCGCGCGCGCCGGGGCTGGCCAACCTCTTCACCCAGACGCCGCTGCTGCGCGATTTCGCCAAGCTGCTGGCGGCAGCGGCGCCGCAGCGGCGGCTCCCCGCCTTCGCACCCGTTCCCTTCAAGAAATGGTTCTTCGACCGTTCCGTAGCGGCGGCCCTGCGTGGCCGCCGCATCCTCCTCTGGCCCGACACCTTCAACAACTATTTCCATCCGTCGACGGCGCGTGCTGCCGTCGAGGTCCTGGAAGCCGCCGGCTATACCGTCTCCGTGCCCTCCACCTCGCTCTGCTGCGGCCGTCCTCTCTACGACTTCGGGATGCTCGGCCTCGCGCGACGGCAGCTCCGGCAGATCCTCGACGTCTTGAAAGATGACATTCAGGCCGGCACTCCGGTCGTCGGGCTCGAGCCGAGCTGCGTAGCCGTCTTCCGCGACGAGTTGATCAACCTTTTCCCCGAGGAGGAAGACGCGCAACGGTTGAGCCGCCAGACGTTCCTGCTGAGCGAGTTCCTGGCGCAGGACGCCGACCCCCTCCCGCTGCCGCCGCTCCTTCGCAAGGCGATCGTCCACGGCCACTGTCACGAGAAGGCCGTGCTCCGCGCGGGCGACACGGAAAAGGTGCTCCGCGATCTCGGTCTCGACGTCGAGGTGCTCGACTCGGGCTGCTGCGGCATGGCCGGCGCGTTCGGCTTCGAGCGGGGGGAGCGCTATGAAGTGTCGATGAAGGTCGGCGAGCAGGTGCTGCTGCCCGCGGTGCGCGAGGCGCCGCCGGACGCGCTGATCGTGGCCAGCGGCTTCAGTTGCCGCGAGCAGATCGCCCAGGCCACCGGCCGGCAAGCCCTTCACCTGGCGCAGGTGCTGCAGATGGCCCTTCAGGAGAGGAGGTGGAACAACCATGGCCACTGAAAGCGAGATCCGCTACAACCAGGTGCGCCAGAAGTCCTCCCACAACTCGTACGAGCGGACCGAGGGGATCGACGACCAGGCGATCTACTGGCGCATCCGCTCGGTCGAGTTCGACATCCACAACGGCAAGGACTGCACCGGCCGGCCGAAGCTGAACGGGAACTGGTACGTCTATCACTATTGCGGACCGGGCGGGACTTCGACCACGGTGGATAAGCTCTCCAGCGCTCTCGACGTCTGCGCCGCCTTCCACACGGCCGTCCCCCATCACGAGGTGATGACCCTGTGGATCGATCTCAAGGACAAGTTCGATTCCTCCCACACCCCCGACCAGCTCGATTCCCTGATCGCCTCCAGGCTGGGCGAGGGCAACATCCTCCGGCCCGCCGGGATCGCGGGTACGAGCGGACTCTCGCTCCAGCAGGCGATCCGCCAGAGCGGCTGGCCCAACCTCGAGAGCCTGCGCTGCAAGTTCATCATCGCCCTGACCGGCGGAGACGTGAAGAGCGATGGCAGCCCTCTGAACGTCTATGTAGACAAAGGAGCCAAGGCCAATACCCGCCTCGCCTTCGTGGCTCCCAATATCACCGCCGCGAGCGACATCGGCCTCAAGGATTACGTGATCTTCTTCAACCTCGACGACTCGCACGTCGGCCTCGGCCGCACCGTCTTCCAGCAGGGCTTCGTCAGCCGCGTCTACGAGCTCAATTCCAAGGACGCCTGGGACGGGGGGGTCGCCAATCAGGTGAACCACCTCGCCACGAACAAGGTCAATTCCAGGACGGACCCCTGGGCCCGCACCGATAACAGCCATGGCTGGCCTTTCCAGGGGATCGACGTCCAGCCCGACCCGAACCTGCGCGAGCCGGGACTGATCTACGGCATCCAGGTCACCTCAGGCGACATCTGGGGCTCGAGCGACAGCTTCTATTTCGTCTACAACCAGCTCTCCGGATCGGCCGCCGACCGGACCTATTCGGTTTACATCTCGACCCCCGCCTCCCACGTGGACGAATGGGCCAAGGGGGCGGTCATGGCGCGGGCCTCGCTGGACGCCAACGCCCCCTACTTCGGCGTCTTCCGTCCTTCCCACAAGGACCTCCGCGTCCAATACCGGACTTCAAAGGGCGGCTCGACCTCGGCCAAGGAGGTGGACATCGTGCCGCCGGACACGGTGGACGAGAACAACCTGATCTATGTCCGGCTGGAGATCTCCGAAGGCGGCCGGCGTGGCCGTGCCTGGGGCTCGCTGGATGCGAAGTCCTGGAAGCTGATCGACGACAGGACCTTCAACGTGCCCCTCCCCTACCAGGGCTGGGCCGCCAGCTCCCACGGCGACGACAAGGTGAAGTTCCTCTTCGGCAACGTGGACGGCAGCCCCGCCGGGTTCGGCTCGCAGCAGCCGATCGGCTCGGGTGTCCGGTATGGTGCCTTCTTCGAAGGGATCTATCTACCGTGATCCGCCTTCAGCGCCTCGTTGAGAAACGCGAGCTGCAGCCGCATCTGGTCGCGGAGCGGCATGCCCCGCACGCCGCAGCGCTCCGCCTCGGCGCGGACCTCCTCGGGGGGCCTCGCGGCGATCCGGTCGAGGAAGGCGCGGAAACGGGGATCGTCCGGCCGGCCGGTCTCCCCCTCTTCGAGCGGGCGCAGGAAGAGCGGCATCTCCGAGACGATCGTCAGCGGATCTCCCCCCAGCGAGCGCACGTGCTCCATCGAGCTGGGACGGAACTTCGCCCCTGTCTCCGGATCGCCCCGCTCCTCGAAAAAGGCGATCATGGCGCGCGAATTGGGGCGCGTGGTAAAGCCTTCGTCGATCCTGCGAAAACCTTTCTCTCCCCCGCGGTCCACGTCGAACAACCGGTAGCCCATCTCTCGCACCCGGCGGCGGAGCGCCTCGCGCAGCTCCGCCGTGCGGCCGATCCAGGCCTCGTCGATCAGGAACCAGGGGCCGGCGGCGAAGCCCATCCCGTGGAAGCTGCCGTGCAGGCGGAACGGCGCCCCGTCGGCCAGGAAGGCGGCCACGGCGCGGTTCTCCGGCCGCGCGCCCGAATCGTCCGGGCCCCGCGGAAACCCGAACTCCATGTCGTCCCCCGGGCGCTCCCGCACGACATGCCGCATATACAGAGACAGGTCGTAGGCGCGGTCCTCCCGGCCGAGGTGATCGGCCGCCGGCACGGTCGCCTCGCTCCAGGCCGCGTTGCGCGCCTCGCCGTCCGGATTGACATGGGGGACGACGTACCAGGTGATCTGTTCGAGGAGAGGATCGCCCGCCGGCCGCGAAGCAAGGAAGGCCGCCAGCCGGCGCAGCATGGCCGGTCCCACGGGCTCGTCCGCGTGGCAGCCGCCGATCAGGCTGACGTGGAGCGGACCGCGGCCGAGCACGTGCCCCACGATCTCCCGTCCCTCGCGCGAGCGGCCGAGGACGCGGCCGGACGGGGTGGGAGAATTCGAGGCGAGGATCTCTTCGGCAGGAAGGGCGAACGGCGGCCCCGTCACCGTCCCTCCCCCCGCGCCTCCCGCAGATCCTCCTGGGCGCGGGCCAGCCGCTCGGCGGCGCGGTCGGCTTTCTCACGCGCCCGGTTGGCGGCCGCTTCCGCGGCATCGGCCTGGCGCCGGGCCTCGGACGCGGCCTTCTCGGCTTCCTGACGCAGGTCTTCCGCCTCGCCGCGGGCGCGATGGACCTTCTCCTGCGCCACCTCCACCCGGCGGCGAATCCGCTCCTCCTCGCGCTCGCGGCGGGCCCGCTCAACCGCCTCCTGGCGCTGGCGCTCCCGCTCCTCGCGCGCGGTGTCGCGGGCAGGCTTCTTCGGCAGCGGCGCGACCTTGGCCGGTTCCCGGCGCTCCTTGCGTTCCGGCTCGTGCCGCTTCTCTTCCCTCTTCGTCTGCCGGGTGGCCCGCCGGGTGGCCAGGTCCACCACGGGCGCGCCGGCGAGCTGCAGCCCGGCGAGCACCTCGAAGCCGGGAGGATCGAGGTCGCGGCTCAGCCAGCGGCGGGACGCCGCCTCAGCCGCGGCCGGGCTGAAGGCCAAGGCCTGGAGGTCCGTGCCGATGCGCTCGGCCATGGCCCGGCTCGCCGAGCGTCCGGACTCCCGGAGGATGCCGGCGGCCCGCTGGCGCAGGTCGTCCATGAGGCCCCGGGCTGCCGCGAGGCTCTCGCGGAGCGCCCCGGCGCCGCGTCCCGAGACCGCCTCCCGCTGCCCCGCGCGCGCCCGCTTGCCCGCCGCGAGCAGGGCGTCCATCTTCTCCGGCTCGCGCTCGAACAGCACGTTCACCGCCCAGGCCGAGGGCGTGGGCTTGCCGAGCGTCCGGACGTACTCCGCCTCACTGGGCTTGCCGGACTTCCGGAGTTGCTTGGCGAGGTCGTTGCGGGCCCGGGTGAACTCCTCTAGCGGCCGGCGGTGCAGGCGCTCCAGTTCGACGTCGAGGTCCTTCTTCTGCGTTGCCATGGCGGGGACATCGTACAACGCCAGCTCCCGATGTGCCGCCCCTTCGGGTTAAACACCGTCCTTCGTTCTGGCGACCCAGGGCGGGGCCGAATCGATTTTCTGCCGGAGAATGAGGTTGAGCTGTGCGGCATGGTGCTGGACGTGGCGCAGGTTGTACAACAGCAGCTCCGAGAAATTGACGTCGATCCATCCGAACTCACAGCGTCGACGGGCCTTCTCGTCGGTCAGAGTCTCGATCACCGCGCGGCACTTTTCGCGGCCATGCTCGAGGTAGGTGTGGAGCTCCTCTTTCGTATACGGCTGTTCGGGAAGCAGTCCCGCCGGGTCCAGCTCGTCCAATGTGAAAGGAGCGGGGGGAGCGAACCCCTCAACCGAGCCGGAGAGGTAAAGGTCGAGAAAGAAGAGCGTGTGATAGACGACATACCAGAACTCCGGCCGCTGCGAGCGGTCGCTCCACAGCTCGTCGGGACAGGCGAGCAGGGCATTT
>DASWME010000138.1:0-2012 GCA_036399915.1 Thermoanaerobaculia bacterium | reverse complement strand
TCGAACCGCCCGCCCCGAAGGTCCAACCGCCCACAGACCAGGGCGAACCGTCCGACCCCGCCCGGTGGGCGGGCACGGAGCGGGCTGCGAGCTCCGGGGCGCGGCGCCGCCGCCGAGCACACCGGGCATTTCCCGCCCGGGCTATCCTGTTGTCCCTTCGGGGATTGCCATGTCTGACCACGAGCAGCTCACAGAACGCATCCGGTCCCTGCCCGACCGCCCTGGCATCTACATCTTCAAGGATGCGGCGGGGAAGGTGCTGTACGTGGGCAAGGCGAAGTCGCTGCGCAAGCGGGCGTCCTCCTACCTGGCGCGCGACCACGAGCCGCGCCTCGCAGCCATGGTGGCCGAGGCGGCGGACCTGGAGTTCGTGGCGACCGACTCCGAGGCCGAGGCGCTGCTGCTGGAGAACAACTGGATCAAGAAGAAGCGCCCCCGGTACAACGTCCTGCTGCGGGACGACAAAACCTATCCCTACCTGAAGCTGACGCTCCAGGAGGAGTACCCGCGCATCGCCTTCACCCGCCGCATCCGCGAGGACGGCGGCGAGTACTTCGGCCCGTTCCTGCCCGGCGGCCTCGCGCGCAAGGCGATCAAGCTGGTGCAGAAGCTCTTCCAGATCCGGGTCTGCCGCATCGAGATCGACGGCTCGCTGCCGCGGCCGTGCCTGTACTACGACATGCACCGCTGCCTGGGGCCCTGCTCGGCCGGGCTGACCACCAAGGCGGCGTACGACGAGGCGGTGCGCCAGGCGCGGCTCTTCCTCGCGGGGCGGAACGACCAGCTCGCCCGGCAGCTCAAGCGCGAGATGTGGGACGCCGCCGAGGCCATGGACTACGAGCGCGCCGCCCAGATCCGCGACACGCTGGGAGAGGTGGAGGCGATCAGTCAGCGGCGCAAGCTCTCCTCGGTGGAGGAGGAGGACCTCGACGTCTACGGCGTCCACGTCTCGGGCGGCAACGCGGCCGTGGTGGCGCTGGTGATGCGCGGCGGCCAGGTGCTCGACCGGCGCGAGCTGTTCTGGGAGGGGGTGGGGCAGATCACCCCGGAGCTGCTGCTCTCGCAGGTGCTGCCCCAGATCTACGACCGCACGACGTTCATCCCGAAGGAGATCCACCTGCCGGTGCCGATCGAGGGCGAGGAGGCGCTGCTCGAGTGGCTGTGCGAGAAGAAGGGGGAGAAGGTCTACCTGCGGATGCCCTCAAGGGGCCCCAAGGCCGAGCGGGTGGCCCTCGCCATGCACAACGCCGAGCTGGCCCACAAGCGCCGGTTCCGCGGCGGCAAGACCTCGCCGGGCGCCTCGGCCCTGGAGCGGCACCTGGGGCTGGAGGAGCCGCCGCGCCGTGTCGAGGGGTTCGACATCTCCCACTTCCAGGGGGGCGAGACCGTGGCCTCGATGGTGGTCTGGGAGGAGGGGCGGATGCGCAAGAGCGAGTACCGCAGCTTCAACATCCGCGACGTGCGCCAGCCGGACGACTTCGCCTCCATGCGCCAGGCCGTCGAGCGCCGCTACCGGCGGGTGCTGGAGGAGACGGGCGCGATGCCGGACCTGATCCTGATCGACGGCGGGCGCGGCCAGTTGAACGCCGCCCTCGCGGCGCTGACCGAGCTGGGGGTCGAGGAGACGGCGGTGGTCTCGCTCGCCAAGCGGGAGGAGGAGATCTACCAGCCGGAGCTGCCGGAGCCGCTGCGCCTGGGGCGGGACGATCCCGGCCTGCGGCTCCTCCAGGAGATCCGCGACGAGGCCCACCGCTTCGCCGTCTCCCGCCACCGCCGCCGGCGTTCGGCGCGCACCCTGCGCAGCCGTCTGGACGAGCTGGCCGGCGTGGGCCCGCGCCGCCGCAAGCTTCTGATCCAGGCGTTCGGCAGCGTCCAGGGCGTGCGCGAGGCGAAGCTGGAGGATCTCCAGAACGTCCTCGGCGCCCTCCTGGGCCGGCGGATCCACGAGCAGCTCCACGCGGGGGTTGAAGCCGTCGATTCGACGGAATTGCCCGCGCGACCACACCCCCAGG
>DASWME010000137.1:0-37380 GCA_036399915.1 Thermoanaerobaculia bacterium | reverse complement strand
AACCTTTTCCTCTCCTCGTCGCGGTTCGGCAAGCGCCTGCCGGAGCTGTACCGGCACGTCCTCCCCTTCCTGTTGATCCTGGGGATCGGCGTGCTGCTGATCACCTATCTGCCGGTGATGAGCCTCGGCATCCTGCGGCTGCTGGGGGCGAGGTGAGCGGTCCAGGCGACGATCACCGCGCCCTCGACATCATCCGCGGCGAGCGGCGGTATTTGTAAGGAATGTAAAGCTTCCAGACCCTCCCGCCGGTCCCCCTGTTACACTCGGAAAGCTATGATTCGCCGAGGCCTGTCACGGCACCTCCCGCTCGGCATCGCCGCCCTGCTGGTGCTTCTGCTGGCGGTGCTGGCCGCGCTTCAGTGGCGGTGGATCGGCGAGGTGAGCGAGGTGGAGCAGCAGCGGATGCGGGCGAGCCTGATGGCGTCCGGGTCCCGCTTCACCGAGGATTTCGACCGCGAGGTGACGCGCGCCTTCTTCTATCTCCATCCCTATCCCCTGGAGCCGCTCGGCGACCGCTTGGAGCGCGTGGCGCGGCAGTACGCCCGCTGGCTTGCCGAGGCGCCGTATCCCGGTCTTGTGCGCGACGTCTTCCACGTGAGCCACAACGAGCGGGGCGGGCTCGTCCTCAAGTGTCTGCGGCCGGAGACGGAGCGCTTCGATCCGTGCCCGTGGCCGGCGGAGCTGGAAGGCATGCGGCGGCACCTCCTGGCCGGGCACTCCCATCTTCACGGCTCGGGGCATCCGCCCATGGCGCTGGCGATGCCGGCGGTCTCCAGCCTCCCGGGACTGGTGATCCCGCTTCCCTTGCCGGCGCGGCGCGGGCAAGGCTCCGGCGCGTCGGAGCCCGAGCACCTGATCGTGCGGCTGGACGAGCGCGTCATCGCCAGGGAGATCCTGCCCGCCCTGACCCGCCGCTACTTCGGCAGCGCCGAGGGGCTCGACTACGCCCTGGCGGTGGTGGACGGCCGCGATCCGCAGCGCACGATCTTCCTCTCCGACCCGCAAGTCCCCGCCGCATCCTTCCGCGCCGCCGATGTCCGCCTGGAGATGTTCGCCCTGCGGCCGTTCGAGGAGTTGCAGACCCTCTGGGTCGCGCACCATCAGATCGCGCGACGGCGGAGCGGCCATCACGTGAGGCGCATCTTCGCTCCGCCTCCGGAAGGGCGGCCGGGAGGCGGCGGCTGGCAACTGCTCGTCCGCCACCGCGACGGCTCTCTCGAGCAAGCCGTGGCCGCCGTCCGGCATCGCAACCTCGTGGTCAGCCTGGGCGTCCTGGCGCTGCTCGCGGCCACCATGGGTCTCCTGGTGGCGGCGGCCCAGCGGACGCAGCGCCTGGCCCGGCAGCAGATCGAGTTCGTGGCCGGCGTCACCCACGAGCTGAACACGCCGCTGACCGCCATGCGCTCGGCCGGGCAGAACCTGGCCGACGGCGTGGTGACCGATCCAGGACAGGTGCGGCGCTACGGCGTCCTCATCGAGAGCGAGGGCCGGCGCCTGTCGAACCTGGTGGGGCAGGCCCTCGAGTTCGCCGGCATCCAGTCGGGCCGCCGGGTCTACCACCCGCGGCCGGTGTCGGTGGAGGAGGTCCTGGACGGCGCGCTGGACGACTGCCGCTGGTTGCTGGAGGAGAAGCGGATCGCGGTGGAGAAGGACGTCTCCCCCGGTCTGCCGCCGGTGCTGGCGGACCCGGCCGCGCTGCGGCGGGCCGTGCAGAACCTCGTCGAGAACGCCGTCAAGTACGGCGGCCGCGAGGGCTGGATCGGGCTGCGGGCGCGGAGCGCTCCTTCCGGCGAGGTCGAGATCACCGTGGCCGATCGCGGACCGGGCGTCCGCCGCGAGGACCTGCCGCGCATCTTCGAGCCCTTCTACCGCGGCCGCGAGGCCGCGGCCGGCAACGTCCCCGGCAGCGGTCTGGGCTTGAGCCTGGTGCGGCACGTCGCCGAGGCCCACTGCGGCCGGGTGACGGTCGCTGCCGGCGAGGCCGGACGGGGCAGCGCCTTCACGCTCCACCTGCCGGCCGCGCCCGCGGCGGCCGCCGAGGTCCAGGCCGTGGAGGAGCCTGCGTGATCGCGAACGCCGCCTCGCCGGCGGCCCGGCGCATCCTGCTGGTGGAAGACGAGCCCAGCATCGTCCTCACCCTGACCGACCGGCTCGCCAGCGAGGGCTACCAGGTGGAGACCGCCGGCGACGGCGGCGAGGCCCTGGCCCGCGCTCTCGCCGGCTCCTTCGACCTCATCCTCCTCGACGTGATGCTCCCCGGCCGCGACGGCTTCGAGGTCTGCCGCGAGCTGCGGGCCCGCGGCGTCCAGGTCCCCGTCCTCATGCTCACGGCGCGCAGCCAGGTGGTGGACCGCGTCGTGGGGCTGAAGCTCGGCGCGGACGACTACGTCACCAAGCCGTTCGAGATGGCCGAGCTGCTGGCCCGCATCGAGGCCCTCTTCCGCCGCGCCCGCACGCCCGCGTCCGCGCCGGCCGGCACCCACGCCTTCGGCGACGTGCGGGTCGACTTCCGCCGCGCCGAGGTGTTCCGCGACGGCGCGCCCGTGCCGCTGTCCGCCCTGGAGTTCAAGCTCCTCGCCTACTTCATCCAGAACCGCGGCGCCCTGCTTTCGCGCGACGAGCTGCTCGACAAGGTCTGGGGCTACGACGCCATGCCCACCACCCGCACGGTGGACGTCCACGTGGCCTCGCTGCGGCAGAAGCTCGAGCGCAACCCGTCGCGGCCGGAGTTCATCCTCACCGTCCACCGGCGCGGCTACCGCTTCGCCGGCTGACTTTACATTCCTTACAGATTTCTTGCGGGACCTTGAGGACTCCGCTCCGGCGCGGGCCCTATCCTGGGGATGGAAAGCACGAGAGCGCCCTCAGCGCTCCAGAAAGGAGACCGAGATGAAAAGGATTCTGACCCTCAGCTTCGCCGCCGTCCTGCTCCTCGCCGCGGGCATCGCGTGGTCGGAGGGGCCCGTCCGCGAGCGGATCGCCCGCATGCACCATGACATGCACGAGCACTTCGGCGAAGATCTGAACCTCACCGACGAGCAGAAGGCTGCGGCCAAGAAGCTCCACGAGGAGGTGGCCGCCAAGGCGGAGCCCCTCCTGGACCAGCATCACCAGCAGTGGAGGGAGATCCACGAGATGCTGGACGCCGGCAACGCCGACGCCACCGAGATCGGGCGGCGGATGATCGCGGCCCATGCCATCCACCAGCAGGTCAAGGCCCTCCACGACGAGGCCGAGACCCGCTTCGCCGCGCTGCTCACCGCCGAGCAGCTCGAGAAGTTCAAGGAGCACCAGGAGCGGCGCCGCGAGGGCGGCCCGCACCGGTTCTTCTTCCACCCGGGGCCGGAGCACTAGGACTGCTTCTCAGATCGCCGCGGGCGGCAGCGGAGGCGGCAGCCGTGGCTACCGGACGGCTGCCGTCATTCCGCCGTCCACGATCATGGAGTGGCCGGTCACGTAGGAGGCCGCGTCCGAGCAGAGCCAGACGGCGGCGGCCGCGGCCTCCTCGGGCCGGCCGATCCGGCGCAGCGCCGTGTGCTCCGCGTATTTCTCCTCCACGGCCGCCGCTCCCTCTGCCGTACCGCCGCCGTGGTGCTCGAAGACGCTCTCGAGCATCGGCGTCCGGAACGCGCCGGCCACCAGGGCGTTCACCCGGATGCCCTGCGCCGCGTACTCCTGCGCGGCCGACTTGGTGAGAGCCAGCACGCCGGCCTTGGCGGCCGAGTACAAAGACCCGCCGGGAGCTCCGCCCAGCCCATTGACCGACGAGGTGTTGACGATCGCGCCGCCAGGAGGCGATTGCGCGAGCATCTGCTGGATCTCGTGCTTCATGCAGAGCCAGATGCTCTTCAAGTTCGCCGCGATCGCCCGGTCGAACTGCTCCTCGGAGAACTCGGCGGTCATCGCGAAGACCCCGTCCTTGGTAGCGGCGTTGTTGAAGGCGGCATCCAGGCGGCCGTAGACGGCCACCGTCTCAGCCACGAGCCGGGCGACGTCGGCCGGCTGCGAGACGTCGGCTTGGACGAAGCGGGCCTCTCCTCCGGCCTCGCGGATCGCCTGCGCCACGGCCTCGCCGCGCTCGGTGCCGCGGGCCGCCAGCACCACCCTGGCGCCCGCCGCCGCGAAAGCATGAGCGGCGGCGCGTCCGATGCCGGAGCTGCCGCCGGTGATGAGCACGACCCGGTCTTTCAGAAGGTCCATGTTCGTTCCTCAAAACCATAGATGCCGGTCGAGAGCAGCCCGGATCTCGTCCAGGCGCTGTGGGGCGAGAGTGCCGAGATGCTGCAGGAGGCGTCTCCTGGAGAGGGTCCGGATCTGCTCGCAGAGCACCTTGCTGTCCCGCTCCAGCCCACCCTCGCCCGCCGGAATCCTGACCTGGAAGGGAAAGACCCGGTCCACCTTGGAAGAAATCGGGACCACAGTGACGGTCGGGCTTGTGCGATTCGCCAAGTCGTTCTGCAGGACCACGGCTGGGCGCATCTTACCGATCTCCGACCCGATCACCGGGTCGAGGTTCACGAGGAAGACGTCACCGCGCCGGATCACAGCCCGTCTGTCTCCACGCTAGACCACTCCGCATCCAGTGAAGGGCTCTCCGCTTCGGCTCGATACCCCTCGTCCATTTCCTGCGCGAGGCGATCCCGCTTGAGCTGCTGGACTCGCGACTGGATCGCCTCACTCGCAAAATCGCTGAAGGGGCGGGAGCCCATCACCTCCTTGGCTTCCGTGTAGACATCGTCCGGGATAGAGATCGTGGTGCGCATTTCTTCACCTCCTGGTGCATCGCACAAGTATGAAGATTACGATGAGGGTCAGGGCGTCTGCAAGGGCAAGGCTGGGCGAGATCCCGGCGCGATTGAGCCCGGGTTCCGGAACCGAGCGCCTCACCTGCTGCGGCTGCAGGAAACGTCGGCGAAGCTTTCGCCGGAGCCGGCGACGGTCTCGCCGTTCCCAGCGACAGTGCCGCCGGAGCCGGCGACAGTGCCGCCTGAGCCGGCGACGGTGCCGCCGGTGACGGCGAAGGCGTCGCCGGAGCCAGCGGTGCTCTCGCCGCCGTCGGCGGTGGTGCCGCCTGAGCCGGCCGTGGTGTCGCCGGAGCCGGCGATGCTGCCGCTGCTCCTCAGCTGACTACCGCCTGCGGCGGCGGGAAAGGGGCGACCGGGAGGCAGCCCGGCGCCTGCCTCCCGAATCGGATTCAGTTGTCAAAGAACCCGCGCGCAATCCACTCTCTGCCAGTCCTCGCAAGCGAGTCCCCCTTCTTGTTCTCCGGTGTGAACGGCTCGAAGTGGCCGGAATTCTACCGGCGGTCCGGGTGGAGGGCCAAGGCTGGATTCAAGGACTCCTACGGATGACCCGCGGAAAGCGTCTAGAAAAAGACCCGGGCATCTCTCCAAAAGGGTCTTTTCCCGTGAGGTAACGCATGCTAGCCGGCGTAGACGTCTGAAGTTCTGCCCCAAAGGGGCACAGGAGTAAAGCCGGGCGCTTCAGCGCCAGGAACGGAGTCAAAGCCAAAGCATCCCAAGCCCCGACGGGGCGCTCCTCCTGCCATGCGGCGGAACCGCTGCGATCTGCTCATGTACTCCGGCTGCCCGCATTGACCTGCTTCAGGAATCGATTATAGGATAAGCAAGTGGTCGAGTTGGAGGACTATAGGAAAGGGTTGTGAATGGGTAAAGGAAGACTGGAAGCCTTCAGCGATGGCGTGATTGCAATCATCATCACGATCATGGTGCTGGAAATGAAAGTTCCGCACGGAACCGACTTGAACGCTCTGCGTCCGCTGATTCCAATATTTCTGAGCTATATCCTCAGCTTTGTTTTCATCGGTATCTATTGGAACAATCACCATCACCTGCTGCATGCAGTGCGGAACGTCAATGGCCGCATCCTCTGGGCCAATCTGCATCTGTTGTTCTGGCTGTCGCTGGTTCCCTTCGTCACCGGATGGATGGGCGAGAACCACTTCGCCGCTTGGCCGGTTGCACTCTATGGCATGGTGATGCTGTTCGCCGGGTGCGCCTACTTCATCCTGACCCGCGTCCTCATTGCACACCACGGCAAGGAGTCCGCTCTAGCGAACGCACTGGGCCGAGACTTCAAGGGCAAGATGTCGCTGGTGTTTTATGCTGTGGCGATCCCACTTTCCTTTGTGAACCCGTGGCTTTCCTGGGCACTGTACGTCGTGGTGGCGGTGATGTGGCTCATCCCTGACCGTCGCATCGAGCAGGCGCTCGCAGAACGAGCAGTGTGATATCGGTCGTGATTTCAGAGCAGCGTGAAAGGGCTGGCTCTGACACCGTGGAACCGCAGTCAATCCGCAAGGAGAAGAGGAACGACATGAGCGCCAACGCAGAGAACGTCGCCAGCGAGATCATCAACCATCTCGAGCGAGCCTGGAACGCGGCCGACGGACAAGCCTTTGGCGAGCCCTTCACAGCGGACGCGGACTTTGTAGACATTCGAGGCGAGTATCACCGCAGCCGGGAGGCCATCGCGGCAGGGCACCAGGGGATCTTCGATTCGATCTACAAGGGCAGCAGCATGAAATACGAGCTGCTCCAGGCCAGGAAGCTGACGGACGATGTGATTCTGGCCCATTCCAGGGGCACGCTGACCGCCCCCGCTGGTCCTCTTGCAGGTACGCATAACGCGGTGCAGAGCCTGGTCTTGATTCGAGAAGGCAACGGCTGGAAAATCGCCAGCTTCCACAACACGCTCGTGGCGCAGCAGCGCTAGAGGATTCGCTCTGTTCGGCTGATCCATTCAGCGCGGGCGCCGCAGCCGCCGCCAGGCCACGAGCGCAATCGTGTAGGCGCAGGCGAGCCCGACGACGATCACGCCTCCCCAGAAGGAGACGGGGAGGAGGTACGAGGCGTTGGTGCCGTCCGTGGCGATCAGATAGACCCACTCGTCGAGGGCCATCCCCAGGCCCGCTCCGAAGACGATCAGGGCGGCGTCGAGGCGCCGCGTCGAGCCCCGGAACACGGCGAGCGGGATGCCGCCGGCGGCGATCAGGAGGAGCCCCGTGAACAGGTGATGGACGTTGTATTGGCCCACGTTGAAGTCGGAGTCGGGCGAGAGCTGGAGCATCGCCCGCAGCACGGCGAACGTCGCGAGCATCGAGGCGCCGAGCAGCAACCCGTTGCGGGTGACGATCTCGGATGGAGTCTTCCAGGATCGGACCATGGGACCACCTCCTGCAATGAGAACGAAGCGGCGGGGATTCTATTACGGCGCCTTGCCCCGTCTGGCCCTGTTCTGATAGGAAGATGTCCTCCCTGGAGTGAAATGAATGGGCGTTCCGCGGCCACTCTCCTTTGGAGACAGATCTTGGCGTTTGAGGAGGACACTCGATGAGCAAGAGAGCCGGACTACGCTTTCCAGGTTTCGCTGCCCTGGCCTTCGTCCTCTGCAGCCTCGCGTTCCCCGGGGCGGTGCGAGCGGCTGACGAGGTGATCCTCGTGAGCGATCCCCTCCAGCTCGAGCCCACCGCGGAGCGCGCTCTGGTCTACGTCCTGTACTCGGGCGTCAAGCGGATCGACGTATTCCTCGATCGCACTCCGGTCGCCAGCCTGAACGACACCTACGTCGCCGTGCGGGCGGAGCCGGGGCCACGGGTGCTGTGGGGCACGCTGCGCGGCCGGCGGTTCGACTTCGAGCCGGGCAAGACCTACGTGCTGGCCGAGATCGACGGCGAATGGAGGGCGTTCGGCGGGCGGGACCTGGCCGGCCAGTTGAAGGCGCGGCGCATCCGCTGGGCGCCGCCGTCCACGGCGCAGCTCAAGGAGTTGGAGAGGCGGCTCGCGGCGGGCGAGTACCCCTGGGCCCTCGAGGTGCTCGGCGTGCAGCTTCCTGCACGGTTCGGGAACGTGCTCCTCCGGGTGGAGAAGGGCGGCTCGGAGGCGCTCGCAGCCCTGGCGGACAGTCCGGCGCGGGGGAGTCTGAAGGTGGACGGCAAGGCTCTGACCTACGACAAGAACGGGGCCTCTCTGCAGATCCCGACGGCCGAGATCCGGGTCGCCGAGCCCGCCGGCTCCCGGACCTACTTCACCGCGGAGCCCAAGCCGGTGCTCCGGGTCGTCTACGGCCCGGCGGCGTCTCCCATCGAGGTCTCGTTCCAATTCCTCGGCGAGGACTTCGCCGGCGCTCGGGCCGCGGTGGCTACCGCGGTGCAAGGATCGCAGACGGCGGAGACCGCGATGACCGCGGTGACCGCTACGGCGGCGCAGGGCGGATCCAACTCTGGCGCAGCTCTGTTGGCGGAGAGCGCGGGGCGGGTGGCCGAGATCCTCGAGGCCCGGGAGGCGGACGCCTTGCGAGAGCCGTCCGCCGCTGCCCCGGCCGCCGACGTCGCCGCCGGCGTTCTCGATCTGGCTGCCTACTTCGAGGGAGGCGCCGACCGTGCCGTCCCCTGGCTGCGCGCGGCCGGTTCGCCCAAGGTTCCCATCCCTCTCGCCGCGATTCCCGTGGCTGGCAACTTTACGGTCGGCGTGTTTCTGCCGGTCCGTGCCGGCTTTCGCGGGAGCCGGCCGGCGCTGATCGAGCCGCCTCCGGAAGCCCCGGCGGCGGAGGTCCTGGCCCGGCAGCCGGAGTACTCCGAAATCCCGGGACTGCTTGAAGGTCTGGAGTCGCGCCTGGCGAGTGAGCCTGGCGATCTGGCGGCCCGGCTCCTCGCGATCCGTCTCGGCACGCTCCAGGAGGCCGGGCGCAGCCTCCCGAGCGAAACGTCGATGCTCGATTGGCTGCGGATCGAGACCGACGCCCGCGTCCGGCTGGCGCGGCTGCAGACCCATGTGGACGAGGCCCTGAAGGCGCAGCCCGACAACGCCTCCGCTCATCTCGGCAAGGCGCGCCTGGACAGCTTGCGTCTCCCGCGTCTGGGCAAGGACGGCCTCGAATTCGAGCCCCGGGACCTGGAGGGGGCTCTCCGCTCCGCCCGCCGGGCAACGGAGCTGGCTCCGGCGGAGCCTCGCGCCAGCCTGCTGCTGGCCAGGCTGCTGTTCGAGGCCGGAAAGCCGGAGGAAGCCGTCGCCGCCGCGCGCCAGGCCGGCGCGCAGGGTCAGGCGGTCGCCGATCTCATCGCGGACCTGCTGGCGGTGCCGCTGCCGCCGGGGGCGGCGCCGCTGCCCGAGGAGAGCCGCCGGCTGGGGCGCCTCCTGGCCGAGAGCGGCTGGCTCGGCCGGTTCCCCGATCTCCGCGTTCGCACCTTCGCCTTGCCCGGCACCGCCGAAGGCCTGCAAACGTTCTTTCGGCGCTCGTGGCCGAAGCATGCCTTCTTCCGGCTGGGGGAGAAAAAGCTGGAGACCGTCCAGGGGCAGCTCTTCGGACAGCACCTGCGCTGGAAGCCTCAGGGGCTGGAGCCGACCGGCAACCGGGAGCTGCTCAGCCGGCACGAGGAGGGCCTCGGGATCTTCCTCCTGGAGATGGCCAACCTGCCCTACGGGGTTCGCGAGGTGCTGCCGGCGGCGAAGGCGGCCGGCAAGACGCCCGGCGGGAGGATCTGCATCGTGAGCGTGGTCACGTTCCGGCCGGTGCCGTGACCTCGCTGGCCGGAGCGATGCCATCGACAAAGTAGAGTCAGACGCTCGGCAGCCCCAGCACCTCGCGCACCCGCTCCATCCCCGTGTTGCTGCCGCTCAAGAGGACGCCGACGCGCCGGCCGCGGAAGCGCTCGTCCGCCAGGACGCCGGCCAGGGCCGCGGCGCCCGCGGGCTCCACGATCACTTTGAGGTGGCGGAGGATCAGCCCCATGGCTTCGAGGATCGCCTCGTCGGCGACGGTGAAGACGTCCGCGACCCGGCGCCGGATCAGCTCGAAATTGAGCACGCCCGGCTTGGGCGCCGTGAGGCCGTCGGCCACGGTCTGCACCCGCTCGGGTGCGGTGAGCGTGCCGGCCGCGAGCGAGCGCACGATGCCGTCCGCTCCAGCCGGCTGGATTCCGTAGACGCGCGCGGCCGGCGCGAGCCCGCGGGCCGCGAGCAGGCATCCAGCGAGCAGGCCGCCGCCGGAGGCGGGCACCGCCAGGGCCTCGAGGTCGGCCACGTCCTCGAGCAGCTCCCAGGTGGCCGTGCCGGCGCCGGCGATGACGAACGGATCGTCGAAGGGGTGGACGAGGGTGTAGCCGTGCTCCTCGCGGAGCCGCGCCAGGCGCTCGAACGCTTGGACGGCGTTGGTGACCCCCTCCTTCTCGATGCGGGCGCCCAGGGCGGCCACCGCGGCCAGCTTCTCCGGCACCGCGTTCTCCGGCATGACGACCACCAGCCGGGCGCCGATCAAACGGGCCGCCCAGGCCGCTCCGAGCGCTGCGTTGCCCGCGCTCACCGTGATCAGTCCGCGAGCGATCTCCTCCGGCGAAAAAGCGCGGATCCGGTTGTAGGCCCCGCGCACCTTGAACGAGCCCGTGATCTGCAGGCCTTCGGCCTTGAAGAAGAGCCGCGCTCCCGCCAGCTCGTCCAGCGCGTCCGAGCGCAACACCGGCGTGCGCAGCACGACTCCCGCCAGCGCGCGGCGGGCGGCCAGAAGGTCGGGCAGATCGGGGAGAGAAGGCTCCGTCACGATGGGCCGCGATTATACGCGCGAGCTTGCCCTCTTCCCTCCCGGCCGCAAAGAGGTTATGCTTTTTCTACTCTACTTCGCTTGCAGGCCGGTCTTGCCGCAGGAGGGGCGACTTGCGCGTCGAGCAGTGTCGTTGGACAGCCACGAGGGGTTGGCAGCCCCGGCCGCCCGGGAGCCTGGACGGCTCGGCTCAAATGGTGCTGATCTTTGGCGCCACGGACCTGTTGCGCGGCTCGGAGCCGTACCGCCAGGTCCTCGCGGCCTATCCGGGAGCCCACCCGTTCGGCTGCTCCACGGCCGGAGACATCTTCGGGACCGAGGTGTCGGACGACTCGCTTGTGGCCACCGCGGTCTACCTGGAGCACACCCGGGTCCAGAGCGTCCAGACCCGGATCGACGGACCGGGCGACAGTTTCGCGGCAGGGGAGCGCCTCGCCAGAAGCCTGGACGGTGAGGGGCTGGTCCACGTCCTCGTCCTCTCCGACGGCCTGCGGGTCAACGGCAGCGAGCTGGTCAAGGGGCTCGCGAGCTGCCTGCCGCCGGACGTCACGGTCACGGGCGGCCTGTCCGGGGACGGCCCGCGCTTCCAGGAGACGCTGGTGATCTCGGACGGCGCGCCCGTGCCCTCCGCCATCGCTGCGCTGGGCTTCTACGGTCCTCGCCTGCGCGTCGGCTTCGGCTCCCTGGGGGGCTGGGACGCCTTCGGCCCCGAGAGGCTCATCACGCGCTCGCAGGGCAACGTGCTCTACGAGCTGGACGGGCGGTCGGCGCTGGAGCTGTACAAGACCTATCTCGGACCCCACGCCAAGGACCTGCCCGCCAGCGGCCTGCTCTTTCCCCTGAGCATCCGGACCGAGGTGGACGAGACGCCGGTCGTGCGCACGATCCTGTCCGTCGACGAGCAGGAGCGCAGCATGACCTTCGCCGGCGACGTGCCCATGGGCACCTACGCCCGCTTCATGAAGGCCAACTTCGACCGCCTGATCGACGGCGCGGTCGGCGCCGCGCGCACGAGCCACGAGGCGATCGGAGCCTCCCCCTGCGACTTGGCCCTGCTGGTCAGTTGCGTCGGCCGCAAGCTGGTCCTCGGGCAGCGCATCGAGGAAGAGGTCGAGGGGGTGCGCGAGGTCCTCGGGGAGGAGCCGGTGCTGGCGGGCTTCTACTCCTATGGCGAGATCTCGCCGTTCACGCCCAACGCCAACTGCGAACTGCACAACCAGACCATGACCATCACCACGCTGCAGGAGCGTTGACCCATGGCCGGCTGGCACAGCCTCCTGGCGCGGCAGCTCCGGCGCCACTTCGGCAGCGCGGACGCGGTGCCCCCCGGCTGCCAGGGCTTCCTCGAAGCCGTCGACGGGGCCTATCGCCAGTTCGATTCCGACCGCGCGCTGCTCGAGCGCACCATGGACCTCAGCTCGACCGAGCTGATGCAGGCCAACACGGACATGCGCGCCATCTTCCAGGCCATTCCGGACCTGTTCTTCCGCTTCGCCGCCGACGGCACGATCCTCGACTGCAAGGCGGGCGATGCCGCCGACCTGGTCCTCCCCGTGCCGGAGCTGATCGGCAAGCGGATCCAGAGCGTCCCGGCGCGCGAGGTGGGTAGGACGTTCGAGGAGGCAATCCGCCAGGTCCAGGCCTCCGCCGCCACCGTCCGCGTGGAGTACTCCCTGTGCCGCGAAGGCCGGCGGCAGGCCTACGAGGCCCGCCTGGTGCCGCTGCGCTCGCGCCAGATGATGGCCATCATCCGCAACATCACCGAGCTCAAGGAGACCGAGGAGGCCCTGCGGCAGTCCGAGCGCGGCTTCCGCAACTCCCTGTCCATCCTCCAGGCCACCCTCGACTCCACAGCCGACGGCATCCTCGTCGTGGATCGCAGCGGTAGGATCTCGGCCTTCAACCGCAGGTTCGCGGAGTTGTGGCGGATCCCGGAGGAGCTCCTCCAGTCCGGGGAGGACGACAAGGCGCTCTCCTTCGTCCTCGACCAGCTCAAGGACCCCGAGGCCTTCCTCGCCAAGGTCCTGGAGCTCTACTCCCGGCCCGAAGCGGAGAGCCAGGACGTCCTGGAGTTCCGCGATGGCCGGGTCTTCGAGCGCTACTCCCAGCCGCAGCGGATCGGCGGCGAGAGCGTGGGCCGGGTCTGGAGCTTCCGCGATGTGACCGAGCGCCGGCACGCCGAGGAAGAGCGGGCCCGCCTCCAGATCATCGGCGCCCTCGGCCACCTCGTGGGAGGCCTGGCGCACGAGGTCCGCAATCCCCTCTTCGCCATCTCGGCCACGCTGGAGACCATCATGTCGGGGCTGGAGGGGCCGGAGCACCAAGGCCTGCGCCAGACCCTGGAGAACCTCCGCGAGCCCACCGCGCGGTTGAACGAGCTGATGTCCGAGCTGCTGGAGTACGGCAAGCCCCTCGGCCAGAACCTGACCGAGGACTCCCTCAACCAGGTCGTGCTGCAGGCGATCGCGGATTGCGGCCCCCTCGCCGCCGAGCGGGGAGTGCGGTTGAACGCCCGCCTCGCCGGGCGGGAGCTGCGGGTCGGCATGATCCGCCGCCGCCTGCTCATGGCCCTGGACAACCTGGTGCAGAACGCCATCCAGCACACGCCGCGCGGGGGGACCGTGGACGTGGAGCTGGAGGAGATGGCGGGCGAGGGCGGCGCCTGGGCGCGCTGCAGCTTCAGGGATTCCGGGTGCGGCTTCACGGCGCAGGACCTCCCCCGGATCTTCGAGCCCTTCTTCTCCCGGCGGCGGGGCGGCACGGGCCTGGGGCTCTCCATCGTGCAGCGGATCGCCGAAGAGCACCGGGCCCGGCTCACCGCGGGCAACCGGCCCGAGGGAGGCGCGGTCGTGACCCTCGACATTCCGCAGGAGTGGCCGCGGGGAAACCTGTTCGCGGGGGACGGCCCGCCCGCGTTCAGGAGCCCTTCAGCAGCGCTTTGACCTGCCCGGCGATCTCCGCCAAGGGCAGGGGCTTGTGCAGGAAGGCGTCCACGCCGCGCCGCCACGCCTCGGCCTCGATCTCCGGCGATCCGTAGGCGGTCAACAGGATCACCCTGGTGCCGGGATAGCGCTCCCGCACGAAGCTGACGATCTCCAGACCGTCCGTGCTGAAGCTGCCGCTCAGCCGCAGGTCGGCGATGACCGCGGTGTAGGAGCGGAGCAGCAGCAGGTCCTGCGCCTCCTCGCGGTCGGAGACGGCGTCCACCTCGAAGCCCTGCTGGGCGAAGAAGCCCTTCATGGCGTTGAGGATCGCCACCTCGTCGTCGACGATCAGGAGCCGCGGCTGCATTGCCCTCCAGTCTATCCCTTGACCGCCCCCGCCGTGAGCCCCTGGACGATGCGCCGCTGGAAGGCGAGCACGAGGGCGGCCACCGGAGCCGTGGCCATCACGGCGGCCGCGAGGATCTGCCCCCAGGGCACTTGGTAGCGGCCGCGGAACAGGGCGATCGCCACCGGCACGGTCTGCCGCTCGGGACCGAGCGTGAAGGAGAGGGCGAAGAGGAACTCATTCCAACAATAGATGAACGTGAGGATGCCCGCCGTCGCCAGGCCGGGAGCGGCCAGCGGCAGGAGGACCCGCGTGAAGGTCTGCCAGCGCGTCGCGCCGTCCACGTACGCCGCCTCCTCCAGGTCCGCGGGGAGCTGCCGGAAGAAGCCGGTCAGGATCCAGACGGTCAGCGGCATGGCGAAGGTCAGGTAGGGGAGGACCAGCCCCGGGAAAGTGTCGATCAGGCCGAGAGAGCGCAGCAGCAGGTAGAGCGGGCTCACGATCGAGATCTGCGGGAACATGGTCGCCGCGAGCAGGAATCCCAGCACCAGGGTCTTGCCGCGGAAGCGGAGCCGCGCCAGGGCGTAGGCCGCGAGCGCTCCCGCCGCCACGCAGAACAGGGTCGTCGTCCCCGCCACCACCAGCGAGTTGCGGATGGGCACCCAGAAGGACCTCTCGTCCCAGAGGGCGCGGTAGTGGTCGAGCACCAGGCGTTCCGGCCAGAGCGTGGGCTTCTCGAAGAGCCGCGCTTCCGGAGTGAAGGAGGCGGCCAGGGCCCAATAGAAAGGAAAAGCCACGGCCGCCACCAGCGCGGCGAGCGCGGCCGCGGCGGCCCAGCGCCCCCAGGCCGGCCTCACCGGCGCTCCTCCTCGAGGCCGAGCCCCAGCCCTTTTATATAAAGAATGGCCAGCAGGAAGGTGACCGCAAAGACGATCACCGACAGGGCGGCCCCGTAGCCGAACCGGAGGTTGGCGAACAGGGCGTTGAAGGCGTAGAGGGCGATGGGCTCCGTGGCCGTGCCCGGGCCGCCGCCGGTCAACACGTAGATCAGGTCGAAGACGCGGAAAGCGTCCAGGGTGCGGAAGATCAGGGCCACCAGGATGGCCGGTCGCAGCAGGGGAAGCGTGATGGCGCGGAACCGCCGCCAGGGACCGGCGCCGTCGGCCGCGGCGGCCTCGTAGAGCGCCGGATCGATGTTCTGCAGGCCGGCGAGGAGCAGCAGGGCCACGAACGGCGTGGTCTTCCACACGTCGGCCAGGATGACCGGCACCCAGGCCGTGGCGGGCCGGATGAGCCACACCAGCGGCCGGTCGAGGATGCCGATCTCCATCAGCGCGGCATTGGCGATCCCCGCCTGCGAGTCGAAGAGGAACCGCCAGAGGAGGCCCGCCACCACGGTCGGGATGGCCCAGGGCACCAGCACCGCGGCCCGCGCGAGGCCGCGTCCGCGGAAGGCCCGGTTCATGGCGAGCGCCAGGAAGAGCCCGAGCCCCAGCTCCAGGGCCACCGTGGCGGCGGTGAAGAACGCGGTGTGCAGCATCGCCTCCCAGAACCGGCGATCTCCCAGGATCTCGGCGTAGTTGGCGAGCCCCACGAAGGGCCGGCCGAGCCACGGCATGCGCAGGTCGTGGCGGTGGAGCGACTCCCAGACCGTCCAGGCGAGCGGAAAGATGGCGATGCTGGCGGTCACCACGAGGGCCGGGGCCACCAGCCCCCAGGCGAGCCGGCGCTCGGAGCGATCACGATCCACGCCGCGCCTCCAGGCCGCGCAGGCCCGAGCGGGCGATGACCCTCTCCATCTCGTCGGCCGCGTTGCGCAGCGCCGCCGCCGGCCGGACCTGGCCGGCCAGAGCCCGGTGCAGGTGGATCTGCAGGATCTCGGACAGCTCGGTCCAGACCGGAGTCACCGGCCGGGGCGTGGCCGCCTCGACCACGCGCAGCACCCGCTCCGGCGGGATGCCGAGCGCCGCTCCCAGGCGCGGGTCCGCGTACACGGACCGGCGGGCGGGGTACTGGCCGGCGATCCGAGCCCTCTCCAGCATCTGTTCCGGCGCGGTGAGGAAGGCGATCAGCGCCCAGGCCTGTGCGGGACGGCGGCTGTTGGCGTTGATCGCGAGCTGCGCGCCGCCCAGGGCCGCGGTCGGCCGGCCGCCCCCGGCCGCGGGCATGGGAGCCACGGCGAACCGGCCGGCCACGCGCGAGTCGGGCCGGCTCAGGAGCGTCCAGGCATAGGGCCAGTTGCGGAGGAACACCGCGGCACCGTTCTGGAAGGCGAAGCGCGTCTCCTCCTCGTGCCAGGTGAGGACTTCCGGCGGCGCGATGCCCTGCTCGATCTGGCCGCGCAGGTACGTGAGGGCGTGCACTCCCGCGGGGGAGTCGACCTCGACGCGGTGCCCCGGGCCGAGGATGCGACCGCCGAAGCCGCCGAGAACCTCCAGGAAAACGGTCACCAGCCCTTCGTAGCGGGCGCCTTGCCAGACCATGCCGTAGCGGGGGCGGCCGGGACCGCCCGTGCCGCGCCGGGCGTTCTCGTTCAGCTCGCGCAGGGTCGCCGGCGGACCGTCCAGCAGATCGGTCCGCCAGTAGAGCATGCCGGCGTCGAGGAACCAGGGAACGGCGTACAGCCGCCCCTGCCACGTGTTGGCCTCCAGGCTGGCGGGGAAGAGGTCGCCCCGCGGCGGCGCGAAGCGGTCCAGGGGACGGAGCCAGCCGGCGGCGGCGAACTCGGCCGTCCACACCACATCGAGCTGCAGCACGTCCGGCCGCCCGACCCGCGCATTGAGCCACTGCACGTAGAGCTGATGCCGCTGCGTCGCGTCGTCCGGAGCCTGCTGAATCTCGACCCGCATCCCCGGGTGGAGCGCCTGAAATCGCTCGATCTGCCGCGCCAGCACCTCTCCCTCGGCTCCCAGAGCGCTGCCGGAGACGGTGAGGGAATCCTCCTCCCGGCCGCCGCAGCCGAGCCCGAGACAGGCGAGGAGCAGGAGGGTGGGGAACCTCATGCAAGAGGAGTTCCGGGATGCTCGTGACGGAGACCAACCGCCGTAAGTGCCACTTACCCGACGTCTTCCGCTGCTCGCGCTCCTTCCATCGCGGCGTCCTTACCGACAGGATCCCACCGCATAAGCGTCCAAATACCCTTCTGAGGCGTCCTGACCGGCCGGCCGCCCCATGTCAGCGCGTCTGTCAGGATACGGAAGGTGCATACGGAAGGTGCCAGCTTAATCTGCTTACTTAAGGAGGATGTCAGCTTCCTAGGGAGAGGTTCCGGAGGAAGGGTGCCAGAATTCGGGCGAGAGGCAGCGCTGAACCTGCGTCCCGCGTCCAACTCCGGCCCTGCGGTGATATCCTGGGCAGGACTTAATAGGCGAGGTGGATCATAGGCGAGGTGGATCATGAGCATGGAAGCAAGCCACATCCTTGGTGCGGTCGCCGTTGGCATTGGCGCGACTCTGGTCATGGATCTTTGGAATCTGGTCCTGAAGCGTGCGTTCCGCATTCCATCCCTCAACTACTGTCTGCTCGGACGCTGGCTTTGCCACATGCCGGGGGGCACTTTCAGGCATACGAGCATCGCCGCGGCGTCACAGAAACCCTTTGAGTGCACGGTCGGCTCGATTGCCCACTACACGATTGGTGTCGTGTTCGCGATTGCGTTCGTCGTTCTTGCGCCAGGTGAGTGGCTGGCGCGGCCGACTTTGCTGCCTGCGCTGCTCTACGGCATTGGCACCGTGGTGTTCCCGTTCTTTCTCATGCAGCCGTCTTTCGGCCTCGGCGTTGCTGCATCGAAAACGCCCAATCCGATGCAGGCCAGGTTGAAGAGCCTCATGACACATACCGTGTTCGGAGTCGGGCTGTATGTATGTGCGCTCAGTGTGAGCTACGTGCTGCGAGCTCTTGCCTGACAGTGGCAGGCAGCCGACTCTGGACGGGTGGCGCTCGGCGGGTGTGAGGAGCGTCGCTGAAGATGAGGAGAACACCGATGCGAAACGCGATTCTGGCGATGGCCGTGGCCCTGACTCTCGTGACCGGACAGCTCCAGGCGGATCCCCCCAAGTCGCCCCCGGCGGACGTCGACCCGGCCGCATCGCCTGGTTCGACATCACCACGTCCAATCTACCGCGGGCCAAGGAGTTCTACGGCAACCTTTTCGATTGGAAATTCACTCCGGTCATCGGCAACCAGGCGGGCGGACGCGTCTTCCTGTTCCTGAGCACCGACGACTTCTGGCGGGACTACCACCGGATGACCGCTGCTGGCGTCCGGTTCGTCCGCCCGCCCAGCGTGGCGCCGTATGGGGCCGTGGCGGTCTTCGAGGACCTGTACGGGAACCGGTGGGACCTGATCGAGTACGGTGCCCGAGCGCAGGCCAGCCCAGACGGGTCCCGCGGTGGCTGTCCCCTGACCGGATCGCCCATGGCATAACCGGCGCGCCTGGTACTCCTGGGCGCGGTTGAACCAGATGCCAAGAAGGGGCGCCCTGGGAACGGCGTTAAACTCAAGGATGCCGCCGAGATGGGCGCGAGACGACGGTTATGTCGGGCAATGTTTCCACTCCACCTGGTAGCTCTCCGAACTTCTGGCCCACGCTTCTCATGCGTATCCAGTCCTCCGAGTGCACTCCATTCCTCGGCGCAGGCGCCGCGGCGGCGGTTCTCCCCACGGCACGGCAGATCGCATCCGAATGGTCGGCCGAATACCACTACCCCTACCCGGACTCGACGAATCTCGGGGCCGTCGCTCAGTTCATCACGGACAGCTCCGGCGATCGGACGCTGGTGAAACAGCTCATCGTCCGGTGCCTCACGTCAGCACCGCCCGGCTCTGCAGAGGTGATCGAGCCTTACGGCACGCTCGCACGCTTGCCGTTCCGGGTCTACGTCACCACCAACTACGACGATCTCCTGGCGCAGGCACTGAGACACGCGGGGCGCACGCCACGGGTGGAGGTATGCAGGTGGAACCGCTCTGTGCGCGAGGCTCTGACATCCGTGTTCGACACGGAGTATGAACCCTCCCCATCCGAGCCCGCGGTCTATCATCTCCACGGCCACATCAGCCTCCCCGAGTCCCTGGTGTTGACGGATGACGACTACCTGGATTTCCTTCTGACCGCCTTCAGTGACCGCGCCCTGATCCCGCCGCCCATCCAAGAGGCGATCGCGGGACGGTCTCTCTTGTTCATCGGTTATCGTCTCTACGACTGGAACTTCCGCATGCTTTTCCGACGGTTTTCGGCCGTGGGCCTGCAGCGAGCGAACTTTGCGGTTCTGCGCCCACCGGACCTCGAAGCCAGCAGCGGGGATCCGGTGGCGGCCCGGCTCGAGCTCGAGGCATTCCACCAGCAGGTCGCCTCCTTCACGCGGCTCGGGATTCAGCCCTTCCTTGGGACGGCACAGGAATTCGCCGTGGAGCTTCGCCGACGTGCGCTTGTGGATCAGCGCTCTCCGGAGTCCACCTGATGGGTTTCCTGAAAGAAGCTCCTTTCCCAGGTGTTCAGCCGTATGCGGCCAGCGACGCTCCGAATTTCCACGGAAGGCGCCGCGAGGTCCGTGACCTGGCCGCTCTGATTGTCGCGAACCAGGTCGTGGTGTTATACGGACCCGGCGGAATCGGCAAGACATCGCTGGTAAACGCTGGCGTGGTTCCGCGGCTCCGCGAGAGAGGGTTCGAGGTCCTACCGGCCGCACGCGTCGGACTCCGAGGGTCTCTCGGAGGATCGGACGGGCCGAGTGCCAATCCATTCGTCCAGGGCTTGCTGCGCTGCCTTTCCGATCATGCGGGTTACCACCACGACACGGGCTCACGCAGGATCGGCGAGTGGCTCGACTCGCTGCCACGGCAAGTGGACGCGCTCGGATGGCAAGGCCCGCGGGTCCTGATCATCGATCAGCTCGAGGAACTGTATTCGTCGGAGCCGCTGCCTGGCCATGGTCCGTCGCGAGTCAACCGAGCTGAGCTCATGTGCCAGCTGGCCGAGGCGGTCACCCGGGATCCGGTTCTCCGCGTGTTGATGGTGATCCGCGAGGAGTACCGGCCAGCGCTCGAGGCGGACGCTGCACACTTCCCGCAGCACCTCGACACACAGTACCGCCTCGCGCCTCTCGCTCGCGACAAGGCAGTGGAGGTCCTTGAACGGACGGCACTGGCGGCGGGGCGGCCGTTCGCATCGGGGGTCGCAGAGAGGATTGTCTCTGCCTTGGCGTCACAGGCGCCAGGGGGGCTCGAGGAATTCGTAGACCCCGTCGCACTGCAGGTTATGGCCAGCGAAATATGGCGATGTCTCCCGGACGGCGCTCATCTCATCGAGGACTCGGTACTGGAGGGTCCGGTGGAGGCCTCGCTACAGCAGTACTACGATGACGTGATGCGGCAGGTGTCGGCCTTCGGGCATGTGTCTGAAGCACGGCTTCGGGAATGGATGGAACAGCAACTGATCACGCCCGCGGGCACACGCTCGATTGTGTTTCGAGGCGCAGGCGAGACCGCAGGGATGCCGAACCACGTGGTGGACGCCCTGGCCGAACACCACCTGATCCGCGGAGAGTATCGCGCGGGCGCGATCTGGTACGAGCTCGTGCACGACCGGTTGGTGAGCGCGGTTCTGCGGTCGAATGCGGAAAGGGCCTGACTAGGTCAACTGGCGGGCGCAACCCCAGCCCATCCGACTCTTGTCAAGCCTCCAGAAGCGGCTCGGAGGAGGGCTCGAAGGATTCGAAAAGGCACCAACCAGCAGTGCGCCGGCCTAGCCGCTGACGAATGGCAAGGCCGGCGGGAAGCTTCCTCTCGGGAAGCCCGGAGCGAGATTTCCCGCCCGCAGCTTCTCGGCTGCGGCGCGGTAGGCCTCCACGAACTTGTATAGAGTTCGTAGAAGAACAGGCGCGTCGCTTTGCTCGCCGCGTGGACGAACGGGGCCGGGGACCTCTTGATCCGCTCGGGCCGGGTGTGAGGATGCTGGGCTACACCTCTTGGCATCTGAAAGACATATAGGAACGGAAAACCGCTCCAAAATGTTATTTCAGGCGGAGTGCAAGGAAGGGTGACGTAAGATTCACAGCCGCCCAGCAGGGTACCCTAGCAACCGCCAGGACTGCGGCTCAGTGGATCGGAGGAGCGGTCGGCATCAGGGCTGGCAACGACTGAGCACCTCGTTCCGGATTGGCCCCTTGATCCACGGCGGGCTCATACCAATTCGAGGTACAAGGCTGCCCACTGCATTGTCCAATATCGCCGCAGGTCCCCGCGACAACTTCGCCCCAGCAGTAGCCGCCCTCCCACAATCCCGGACCTTCGCGACCGGCGACGCAATGTTCACAGGCCCAGTCGCATGGGTAGTAGGACTGACAGAGCCCACACGGTTCCGCAGAGGCAGGTTGAGCGAAAAGCAAAGCGGACGCTAGGAGTATGCCGACGCACAACTTCTTCATGGCAACCTCGCTTTCGCCGCGCCCCCCAGAAATCGGGATTGCCGGAGGCCTTGGCAGTGGTGATGGTGGAGGACTTTTCTCGAACGGCCTGATCGGGGCCGCTTAATATAGCCCTCATTAAAAACAGTGCGGGCTGCCCCCCTGCGCGGGACAATCTCGCAGAGAACGCCTCCTCCCTCCCCGCGAGAGGACGACAGCGCAGCCCGAGAGAGCCGGTATGTGTCTGGAGATGCATGGCAGAGCTGCTGGTAGAATCCCTGCTGTGCACTGGAGCACGATTCTGAAAGGAGGAGAGCATGAAGAGATGTGCCATCGTCCTGCTGGTTGTGATGCTGGCGGCCCTCGGGAGCTCGGGTCTGGCCTTGGTGGGCCAGGAGACCTCTGCCTCCACGCAGGCTCCCGTCACGGTCTCGGCCGCAGAATTTCTGGCCTCGCTCGACGCTCCCACGGCCGGAGGGAACTGTGCCTCGACTCCGGGAAAGGCCTCGGAGATCGGCCTGCCCGCGCCGCTGGCCGCCGCCTGCACGAACACCTGCACGACCGCCTCCCAGTGCCCGCGGTGCCCTCGCCAATGCCCTGCACAGTGCCTCAGCGGCTGCTGTCTCTGTCCTTGCCGATGACCCCTGCTTGAGAAACCGGCGGCCCCTGCCGCCGGTCCGTGAGGGTCTCCGCCCCCACACAGCCGGCTTCTTTCAGAGCGCGAGCCCGGGATCGCCTTCGAGGACGCGCCGCTCGAGGCGGGGCCGCTCGCCCGAGCGCCACATCGGCACGCGGTGGACGACGCGATAGCGGAGCGGCCCTCCGTCCGCGCCCGGGCTGCGTTCGAGCGGCCGCGGGATGCACACGAACTCGCATTCAACGGCATCCGCCGTCAGGTGCAACGTGGCATAGCCGTGGCCGCCCATGTCGAGGAAGGAGACGTGCGGCGCCAGGTCCGGGTTCGACACGCGCCGCGCGCGCTCGGCATCCCCGCTGCGCTGGTACTCCAGGCAGGCGCGCACGCCGTGGTGCAGCAGCAGGTTCACCATGGGCTGCGGCTTTCCGCCGGCGCCGCCGACCTCGGACATATAGAGGGCGCGCAGCGGGTGATCCTTGGGGAAGCGATGTTCGTAGGCTTCCACGAGACCGGGCGCGGATATGGAGCCGGTGATGAACGCGATACCCACCGGCTCGAAGGCGGCGGGCGGCAAAGACTTCGCCGCGAGTCCCGCCCAGAAGCTGTGCCGGTCGCCCGAGACGGTCACGAACCCGGTGATGCCCGCGTCGCGCACCATGTCGTAGATCTGGCCGCGTTCGGTGTAGGCCGTGCCCCAGTCGCCCCCGCCGCCGAAGCAGGCGTAGCCGGCGCCAGGCCAGGGCTTGCCCAGACCCGGAGGCAGGTTCTGCGGATCCGCGCGCCAGTCCAGGGTCCCCAGGGAGTTGCCCCAGACCTTCCAGGTCGCGCTCGACGCGCGCAGACGGTCGAGGAACCACGGCTTCTGCCTGGCGCCGAGGATGGTTTGAGGCGCCTCGTCCTTGCGGAAGTTCGGCACCTGGACGTCGCCGTACCGGATCGCCTTTGGCGGGTGTCCATCCGCGTAGGTCCGCCCGGCATCGAGGATCTCCAGGATCTCCTGCGGAACGAGCTCAGGGAAGTCGTCGCTGCTGAGAGACTGCGCTTCTTCCCGGGCGTCGGGCACCTCGGCGCGGTAGGTGTGCTGATCGGTGATGAGGAGCTCCAGGTATCGCCCCCAGCGAAGGGTCCGATAGGCCGTGAGACTGCCGATCGCGGCGAGGTTGTTCGGCTCCTGGCCGAGGCCCTGTTCGTCGAAGCGCTCGACGGGCGCGTTGCGCACCGGCGGCGGATCGAAGCGCGCGAGCGACGGCCCGCCCGCCTGGCTCACGCGCGCCGGCTGGTATTCGAACCACGCCTGATTGGCCGCGACCTTGATCGTCTGGGCCGGGCGCGTCTTGCCGCCAAAGACCTGGAACGACTGCCACCCCAGCCAGGAGAACTCGTGGTTGTCCCACATCGGCACGAAGGGCAGCCGCGCCCGCGCATCCTGCAGGTCCGGATCCCGGAGGTAGGAGCGGTAGAGCGCGCGATAATCGGCGAGGGTCGCCGGCACCCGGAACCCTGAAATCTTCTCGCCCTGGGGAAAGCGGACGGCGTCGCGCAACCGGCGGTCGTAGCGATGTCCGCCGGGGACTTCCTCCGGGTACTGCACGACTTCGTAGACGAAGTCGCCGAGGTGCAGCACGAACGCGAGCTGGTCGTCGGGGGCGGCTCGTTCGTCCTCGAAGATCATGCGCCGGTAGGCGTTCTGCGCCCCCTCGCAGACGTTCTGACAACTGACGAAGGCGAAGCGCACGGGCCGCGGATCGTCGTCGGCTGGCGCGGTCCGGGTGCGTCCGATCCGGCTGCCACGACCGCTCTCGTCCAGGAATCGATACCAGTACGTGCGAGCCGGCCGCAGCCCGCCCACCAGGACGCGGCAGGTGTGATCGGTGGCCAGCAGGGCGACGGTGGGCGCTGTGGCGACCACGTGCTCGAACGCCGGGTCCTCGGCCACTTCCACGGTCAGCGCGACGGCCGTCTCGGCTCCCCCCGCCGAGGCGCGCGTCCAGAGGAGGATGCTGTCAGGACCGGGATCGCCCGAGGCGACGCCTTCAGCGAACAGGTCGCGGCGCTCGACCCAGCGCGAGCGCGAGCGCATGGACCGCGGCCCTGCGCAAGCCCACGTCGCACCCATCGCGGCTGCGGCGGCGATGAATTCCCTGCGTGTCAGACGAGCCATGGGCTTTCAGTCTAGCGGGCTGCGCCGGGTCTTGCCAGTGGGTTCCTGGCGGCAGCCCGCGCCCCCTGGAAGGGGGCTGCAGCCGGGTTCACCCGGCGTCGTTCTTAGCCCGGTGCATTGATGCCCGGGCTCACTCACCACCCGATTCCGTAATCCTCTCCATAATCGCTGGAGCCGCCCCACATGGTGCCGTGCTCGTGGTCGAGCAGGATGGCGTTGATGGGGCCTGAGGTGCGCTCCTCGACCTCGACCTTGTAGCCCATCTTCCGCAGCTCGTCGCGCACCCAGGGCGGAGTGCTGGCGTGGATGGTGATCCGCCCGGGCTCGGATGTGTGGTCCCCGAACGAGCTGTGCATCTGGTAGCTCGTGATGTTGGGGCCCTCCGTCGCCTCCTGGACGTTCATGCCGAACTCGACGACGTCGAGGAAGAACTGGAGCAGGTTCTGGTCCTGCGTATCGCCCCCCTGCACCGCGAAGGCCAGCCAGGGCTTGCCGTCCTTGAGGGCCAGGCTGGGCGTCAAGGTCACCCGCGGCCGCTGGCCGGGCCTCAGCACGTTGAAAGGGTTTTCGGCCTCGTTGAGCACGAAGCTCTGCATGCGCTGCGACAGGCCGATCCCCGTGCGGCCCGCGATGAAGGCCGGCACCCAGCCGCCGCTCGGAGTGACGGAGACGACCCAGCCCTCCTCGTCCGAGGCGATGATGGAGGTCGTGCCGGCGCGGAAGCTCTCGTCGAAGGTCATGGCAGTGTTCTGCGGCTGCGTCCACTCCTTCGCGTCCGCGGGCGCACCCCATTTCTTCAGCAGGGCGGAGTAGGGGTTCTTCTTGCCTTCGAAAGGATAGGGATCGCCGGGCTTGACCGCCGGGTCGTTGCGCTTCCAGTCGATCTGCTTCCGCCGGGCCTCGGCGTACTTCTTGGAGAGGAGGCCCTTGAGCGGCTCTTCAGGCGGGACGTAGGGATCGCCGTAGTAGAAGTCGCGGTCGGCGAAGGCCAGGTTCATGGCCTGATAGAGGGTGTGGATGTAGCGGGAGCTGTTGAATCCCATGCCGCGCAGGTCCATCGGCTCGAGAAGGTTGAGCGCCTGGAGCATGGCGGGCCCTTGCGTCCACGTCGTCAGCTTGTAGACGTCGATCCCCTTGTAGTTGGTCTTGACCGGCTCTTCGAGGCGCACCTGCCAGCGCGCCAGGTCCTCCTTCGTGATCAGCCCGCCCTGCTCCTGGGTGCCGCGCGCGAGCTCCTCGGCGATGTCCCCCTTGTAGAAGCGGTCGTAGGCGGCGTAGATGGCGTCTTTGCGGCTCTTGCCCGCGGCGAGGGCTGCCCGCTCGGCGTCCACCAGCTTGCGCAGGGTGGCGGCGAGGTCGGGCTGGCGGAACAGCTCGCCGGCCCGCGGCGCCTCGCGGGGCTCGCCGAAGTGGGGGAGGAAGACGGCCTGGGAGGCGGGCCACTGCTTGATGTGCGCCTTCTGGCGCTCGATGGTGTCGGTGAGCTGCGCCTCGATGGGATAGCCCTCGGCCATCTGGATCGCCGGCCCGAGCACGTCCGCGAGCGAGAGCTTGCCGTATTCGGCCAACATCACCAGGAGCCCGCCGGGCGTGCCCGGCGTCACCGCTGCCAGAGGGCCGTACTCCGGCGGGTAGGCCAGCTCCTTGCCGTAGAAGAACGCGGGCGTGGCGCCCGTGGGGGCGACGCCCAGGGCGTTGACGGCGACGACCTTCCTGGTCTTGGGGTTCCAGATCAGGGCCTGCGTCTCGCCGCCCCAGCCGAGGGTGTCCCACATGGTGCAGACGGCGGCCAGCATGGCGCAGGTCGCATCGACCGCGTTGCCTCCCTTCTGGAACATCATGGCTCCGGCCGTGGCTGCCAGGGGCTTGCCGGTGATGGCCAGCCAGTGGCGGGCATGGAGCACGGGCTTGGCCGTGCGCGCCGTCCCGGGCCGCACGCCGAGGCCTGTGATCAAGAGCGCGGCCGCGACGGCGAGGATCGCGAGCCGCTGAATGCCGGTCTGAGCTTTCATGGTGGCTTCCTCCCTCGTTCTGCGCAGTCTACAGGAGGTGCGGGGTGGGGCAGAATGGGAGACAATCTCCAGCCCATGCAACCCCTCGGACCGCTCTACACCGCCGACCTCTTCCCGCCGCTCCACCGCGAGCTGATCGCGCTGCTGCGCGGCCTCGACGCCGCCGACTGGGAGCGGCCCACCATGGCGGGCTCCTGGCGCGTGCGCGACGTGGCGGCGCACCTGCTCGATGTCATGCTCCGGAAGCTCTCCGCGTATCGCGACGGCCACATCCCGGCGCCAGAGGAGCCGGTCGTGAGCCATGAGGACCTCGTGCGGTTCCTCAACGGTCTGAACGCGGAGTGGGTGAGGGTGGCGCGGCGGCTGAGCCCGCGCGTACTGATCGAGTTGCTGGAAGTCACCGGCCCGCGGGTGTGCGAGCTGATCGCGTCGCTGCCGCCGCACGGCGAGTCCCTGTTCGCCGTGGCCTGGGCAGGCGAGCAGCGCTCGGAGAACTGGCTCGATACCGGCCGGGAGTATACCGAGTGGTGGCATCACCAGATGCAGATCCGCGACGCTACCGGCGCGCCGCTGCTCCTGGAGCGCCGCTGGCTCCACCCCCTCCTGGATCTCTCAGTGCGGGCACTGCCGCGGGCATACTCAGCCGTGAGCGCGAAGGACGGCACCGCAATCGTCTTCGAGGTGACCGGCGATGCGGGCGATGTCTGGTCCCTTTTACGCGAAGAAGGAGCGTGGCGCGTCTGGCGCGGGGCCGCTCCCGAGCGTGCGACGACCGTGCGCCTCGACGGGGACTCGGCGTGGCGGCTGCTCTACAACGCACTGCCCGCAGAAACGGCTCGCGAGCGCGCTGTTGTCGAAGGGGGTGCCGCGCTGGCGGAGCCTCTCTTTGCGGCGCGTTCGGTGATGGTGTGATGCGGCGGTTGTCAGGCGCAGCCCCATATCCGTACGCGCACTCGTGCGCCGTGCGACGGCTCCGAAATGACTTTGCGTCTAGCGGCATATACTAGAGAGAGCTCCTCCCGACTCTCCAACTTGAGGGGGTCATCATGGACAAACCCGTGACGCGGTCCGCAAGGAAACCCGGGAGCCTCCGGGTCGGCTGGCTGGTGCTCGGCCTCTTTGCCCTCCCGCTCGCCGCTTCAGCCGGGGCACCGGAGTACGACGATTGCGATGCCGGCTTCATCGCCTTTCTCGGCGCTGAGGCCTACCAGTTCTCGCCGGCTCTCGTTGGAGACCTCGGGTCCGTGCGCTTGTACAGCGTGCTGTCCTACCGGCGAGCGGCGGCCCTGGAAGAGCTCGGCAGCGTCTTCTGGCGTCTCGAGATCCGCGACGAGCCGGGAAGGCTCGTGCGGGCCGCGCAGGGCGCCGCGCGCATTGACGCCAGCGGCCGGGCCATCGGCGAGTTCGTCTGGGACGGCCGCGACGAGCAAGGCCGGTGGGTGCCGCCGGGCCGGTACCGCTACACCTTTCTCGGGCGCTTCGCGCCCGACCGGCTGCGGCCGGACCGCCCGCTCGCCGAGTACAAGGACCTCCACGACCTGCCGGGAGTGACCGAGGCTTTCGCTTCCACGGAGGAGGTGATCGTCGACTACTCGCTCACGGCCGACGCCTCCTTCCGCTTGCGCCAGAGCGCCGCCCAGGGAGCGTGCCAGCCCCAGCGCAACGTCCCCATCGAGAGCGGCTTTGGCTACAATTTCTACTATGGCTCCACGCACAGCCATTCCAACGGGTCCGATGGCGGTCACCCGACGGACCGGTGCTCGCCGAGCCGATATGGCAGCGGCACCTTCGATCCCGCCGCCGTCTTCGACTTCGCCCGCCACTCGGCCGGCCTCGACTACTGGGTGGTCAACGAGCACAACCACCTGATCGACGACGCCGTGGCCAACAACAATCCGCCGGTCACCGAGGCCAAGGTGCGCCAGCGCTACGCCGCCGGCCGGGCGGCAGCCGACGCAGCCACGGTCGACGACGTCTTCGTCGCCCTCTACGGCATGGAGTGGGGGGTGACGACCAACTCCGATCAGGGGCACGTGACGCTCCTCGAGACGCCGGTCTTGTTCGGCTGGGAGACCTGCTCGAACTGCGACGGCCCCACCCCGCAGTGCACGCGCGGCGCCAACTGCTACTTCGACGTCTTCACTCCCAAGCGCCACGGCTACCTCGCGCTGTACCGGCGCTCGCTCGAGAACCCATCACCCGCCGGAGCGCTCGGCATCCTGTGCCATCCCGAGGCGCACCACTTCGACGACTTTGCCTTCAACGACGATGCCGACCAGGCCCTGCAAGGGATCGCGGTGCGGAGCGGCGAGGCCTTCAACACCGCCGTCGACTGCTCCGACGCCAACGTCGCTTCGGCCAATTACTGGCCGCGCTGGAAAGAGGCGCTCAACCGGGGCTTCCATCTGGGACCGGTGGCCGACCACGACGCCCACTGCAACAACTATGGCACGGGGATCCCCAACCGCACCGTGTATCTGTTGCCCAACGCCGCGGTCCCTGTGCTCACCAAGGCCGCGCTCCTCAAGGCCCATAAAGCACGGCACTTCTTCGCCAGCGAGGACTCCAACGCCCAGCTCGTCTTCGCCGCCGCCGACGGCGCTCACGTCATGGGCGACATCTTCAACGCGGGCGGCCCGGTGAGCCTGCGGGCGGCCCTCTATGATCCCGACAACGAAGCCGTCTCCAGGATCGAGATCTGGCGCGGCCAGATCGGCGGCGGCGTGCCGGGATCACCCTATGAGACGGCCCTCAATCAATCGACGCTCAGGATTACGGAAAACCTGCCGGGAGGGACCTACTATTACTACGTCCACGCCGTCCAGGCCGACGGCCACGACCTGTGGTCGGCCCCCATGTGGATCACCTACAGCTCCGCCCCATGCAGCTCCTGCGGCATCGACATCTCGGGCTGGAAGGTCCGCCAGGCCGACTCTGCTTACGAGTACACTCTGCCGGCCGGCACGCGGATCCCGGATAACGGTTATCTGGTCCTCGGACGGGATGCGTCGCAGAGCGCCTTCGAGACGTTCTGGCGCCGTGGATCTCTGCCGGCGAATGCCGTCTATATCAACTCAGGCGGCGCCATGCCTTTGATCAACGGCGCCGAGTCCTACGAGCTGCTCGACGCCTCCGGCGCCAGGGTGGACGGGCCGACGATCAAGATGCCGCGGAGCGCCGGAAGCACCGTGCAGCGCAGGGATCCCTGCCTCGTTTCTTCAAGGAAGAAAAGTTGGACGATCAACAAATCGTCGAAGGCCACGCCGGGCAGCAATGCCGGGCCGGGCTGCCGCAAGGGGGTTGTGATCAACGAGTTTTCCGACGCCGAGGGCACCGGCAATTTCCCCTATGAGTTTGTCGAGCTGCACTACGACCGGTAGGAGCCTTTCGCGATGGATCACGACTTCGACACCGCCGTCAAGCTCCACATCTACCGCACCCTCGCCGAGACGACGCGGGCGCCGTCGGCGGCCGAGGTGGCGCGGGCCCTCGGCGCCGACGTCCCGGAGGTCGAGGCGGCCTTCGGCCGGCTCCATGGCAAGCGGCTCCTCGTCCCGGAGCCGGGAGACCCGTCCCGGATCCGCATGGCGCCGCCGTTCTCAGGGATTCCGACGCCGTTCCCGGTGGAAGTCCGCGGGAAGCGGTACTACGCCAATTGCGTCTGGGACGCGCTCGGAGTCGCCGCGGCGCTCCATGAGGACGCCCTGATCCCCGCCTCCGACGGCTTCAGCGGCGAGCCGGTCACGCTGGAGGTGAGAGACGGCCGCCCCGTGCCCGTGGACTGCGTCATCCACTTCGCGGTCCCCGCGGCCCGCTGGTGGGAGGACATCCTCCATACCTGAGCGACCATGCTCCTCTTCCGGTCGGAAGAGACCGTCAACCTCTGGTGCCAGGCTCGTCAGATTCCACGGCGGCCCCTGATCAACCTCGAGCAACTGTGGCGCCTGGCCGTGGTCTGGTACGAGAACCGCCTCACGGCCGAGTCCCGGCGGCCCGCTCCCCAGGACATGGTCGGGATCTTCGCCTCAGTCGGCCTGGAAGGTCCGTTCTGGGACCCGATGGCGGACCGGTGGCGGGGGACCTCGTGACCGTTCGCTGCCGCCGAAGGTCTATGTTCGGCAAGATGATGATATTGGGAGAACCAGTTCGGTGAACCCGTTTCCTCTTGCCAACGCGCCGCACCGAGGGCGACGCCATGCTGGCGGGTCCTTCGCTTCACAGGTCCAGGAATGCCTACGCGAGAATAGAATCTGGCGCTACTGGAGACGATGTGGTCGACGAGAAACTCCTCGTTTATTCCCTGCTGATACAGATTCTCCACTAGCCACCGAGGCAGACTCAGGACTTGGCTGGGGCTGTCGGACCATTGACGAGGCACCTCCAATGGCGTAAGTTAATTAGTGGAGTGATTTCCATAGATATATGCCAATTTCTCCACCGGCTTCGGCGCTGGCAAAGGTAACAGGGAATGTAGGGGATCTAGAGGGAAAGATTCTTGATGTCCAAGAACACGTTCAAGGCTCTTCTTTCAGCGATCGGCTTCTCAGGCCTGCTCCTGATTCTCGGATACATGGTGGACTCCTCCCAGCGGCATCTTTTAGGGTTCGAAGTCCGCAGCGCTCAGTCTACTGAAAGCTACCTCTTTCTCGGAGGAGGGATGCTTGTCGGAACGTTTGTTTCCGCCATTTTTTGGGCATTGGAAAATGTGAATTGGATAGGAGGTTTTTTAGTTCTAATCATTGTAATATTTCTCGTTTGGAAGTGGCTTTCCCGAAAGTGGCTTGACCCGAACTGGCTCCCCCGGAAGTGGCTTTCCCAGAAGTGGCTTGACCCGAAGCGGCTTTCCCAGAAGTGGCTTGACCCGAAGCGGCTTCCCCGGAAGTGGCTTGACCGTACTCGGTGGATCAGGTGGCCGAGTCTCAGATTAATCTGTATGGCCGTGTTTTTGATAGGAATCATGGACATTGTCTTACTCGATCTTCCAACTTTCCAGCTTAAAAACGTACTCAGGAGCGACCTTAAGTATCGTTCCGGGCCAGACGTGCCGACAATCATACGAACTCGTGGCGAGGTTCTATGGCGGAGGATGGTTTGTTCTCGCTTTCCTGATCGGTCATCTCGCGCGAGACTCAAGGCCCACAGGGTGTATTGTAATAAAGCCTCAGAGCGATATGCTCGAGCCAATCGCAACAACTATCTTGCCAATGTAGTTCTGGCAATCGTGCTGCTAATAGTGACCTCCGTTTTCTTCCTGCGATTGCTGGGAGAGCCTGGAAAGAAACCCTCCATGCCACTTGCTATATTGCTCGGAGCTTTGACTTTTGTAAACACACTGCTTCTCCCATGGGCATTTGGAAAGCTCCAGGAATCTACGGTGCTCAAAGAAGCGATCGTTCGAATGGAGATAGGGGAAGAAAAAGTGGCAGTTGAGCATGGGTTCATCCTTTCAGAAGATGAGTCCGGCATCGCGTTATTTCACAAAAGAGAGCGCCAACTATGGTTTATACCCAAGGAAAAGGTCATCTTAGTCAAGGTGGAGCGATACAAAGATGTGATTGTACACTACTATAGCTCCATACTCAACCGGCCAAAGGTGCAGCCTACTATGCCGCCACCTCCGCCTTAAATAGACCGAACCGAAAGGAGGCATTATATGCAACAGGTCGTCAGACATTTAACCAAAAGCGCTCTGTGGGGTTTACTATCAATTTGTTTTGGCACCCCTTTGGCCGCACAGGCAGAAGAGCCGCTTGTTAGAGTACCGGCTCTCGAATTCATCGATTCCTCCGGCTATGTCTATACCGTTGGAGAGCCCTTCAAAATTAACGTGGATTATTCGCCTTTGCAGGCGAGGGGTGATCTCGATAAGCTACGTGCCCGTGTCTTCCGGGGAACGTACGAAAGCCTGAGTAAAGACGTCGAAAAAAGGCTGGTTGGTAACTGTGTGGCCTATTATAGCACCGTTTTTAAACCGACGGAATACAATGGGGGAATCGACTTTGGCATCAATTTCGACGAGCAGTGGTTACATCCCGTCGGTAGCGCGACGTTAAGGGAGGAGAACTATCTGCTTGTCTTCGAGTTGGACGGACCGCAAGGACGCTGGCTTGAGCTGGACAGAAACAGTGTGGGACGATATTTTAGGCGAGGGTTTTCATTTACCGTGCAGCCGGATCACTCGGTACGGCCAGAGGAGGCACGACGACTGGTCTCTGAAATGCGCGGGCAGGCGAGACAGGTTAAAGAGGCACTGCTGCAGCGGCAGGCGAGTACCCCCGGGGCCGCCCCTTCACCGACCACGGAGCCGAAGAGCATTCGTTGTTGGAGGCTCAGGCTGGTAAGAAACGAGTCTGCGATTCTCCCCATCCTGGACCCGGTTGGATGCAGTACGGAGGAGAAAAGGGGTATCCGTCGAAGTTGGTTCTCGCGGCTGGCAGTACCTGGTCGACAGCGCGACAACTCTTCGGTTCCCTCAGCGGAAGGGGGGTAGGCGAATAGCCAGCTGCGAAGAGTCCCTTTCTCCGTGCTACGATCTTCCTGGCCTTCTGGCGCCCCGAATCTTTTTTCCTCGGGGCCTGCGCACACCGGTGCGCGGGGTGGAGGAGAGTGCATGGACATCGGTTCCCTTCCGGCCGCCGGGCGGCGGCCGGGCCTCATCATGGCGATCGGCGGCGCGGAGGACAAGGTCCGCGAGCGCGCCATCCTGCGGCGGTTCGTCGAGGTCTCCGGCGGGCCGGACTCGAACCTCGTGCTGCTCGCCACCGCCTCGGAGGTCCCCGAGACCGGAGACCGCTACGCCGACCTCTTCTACGGCATGCACGCCCAGACCGTCGAGGTGCTCCACGTGCGCACCCGCGAGGACGCCCTCGACGCCGGGCGGCAGGTCTTCGACGCGCTGGAGTACGCCACCGGGCTCTTCATCACCGGCGGCAGCCAGCTCCGCATCTCCTCGGCTCTGGGCGGCACGGCTCTTGCGGCCGCGCTCCGCCGCCGCCACGCCGAGGGCATGGTGGTGGCCGGCACCAGCGCCGGCGCGGCCGTGCTCTCGCGGCACATGATCTCGATGGGGGAGAGCGGCGGCACGCCGCGCCGCCGCCTCGTGCAGATGGCCCAGGGGCTGGGCTTCGCCCCGGACCTCGTCATCGACCAGCACTTCCGGCGCCGCGACCGCATGGGGCGGCTGATCACCGCCCTGTCGTACAACCCGGAGCCGCTCGGCGCCGGCATCGACGAGGACACGGCGGTGCTGATCGACGCCGACGGGGTGATGACCGTCTTCGGCAGCGGTGCGGTCACCGTGGTGGACGCCTCCGATCTGCGCTTCACGGACAGCCATTCCGTCCATCGCGGCCAGCCGGTTGCTATGCTGGGGCTCAAGGTGGACTTCCTCACTCCCGGCTGCCGGTACGACGTCAAGCGCCGGGTCGCGCTCGCTCCGGCGGGCCCGGCCACCGACCGGGAGGCGGAGGCTGTTGCCGCCGGGAGCTTCGAGTCATGAAGATCCTCGACACGCGCGTCTACCGTGGCCCCAACCTCTACGCCCTGCGCAAGGTAATCCGCCTGCGGGTGGACTTAGGCGAGCTGGAGGACTATCCCACCAGCCGGCTGCCCGGGTTCGTGGACCGCCTCCTGGAGCTGATCCCTACGCTGCGCGAGCACACCTGCTCGTACGGCGAGCCGGGCGGCTTCGTGCGCCGCATGACGGAGGAGGAGGGCACCTGGCTCGGGCACGTGCTGGAGCACGTCGCCATCGAGCTGCAGTGCCTCGCCGGCACGCCGGTCAGCTACGGCAAGACGCGCAGCCACGACCTTCCCCGGGGGCAGTACCACGTCATCTACAGCTACGAGGAGGAGGTGGTGGGCCTCGATGCGGCGGAGCTGGGCGTGAAGCTCATCCGCCACCTGCTGCCACCGGAGCGCGAGGCCCACCTGCCGGAGCCGTGGGACTTCCGGGCCGAGCTCGAGGACCTCGTCCGCCTCGCCCAGCGCCGCGCCTTCGGCCCTTCGACGGCGGCCCTGGTGCGCGCCGCCGAGGAGCGGGACATCCCGTGGATCCGCCTGAACGACCGCTCCCTCGTACAGCTCGGCCACGGCAAGTTCCAGCGCCGCATCCAGGCCACGGTCACCAGCGAGACGAAGCACACCGCGGTCGAGATCGCCTCGGACAAGCGGCTGACCAACCAGATCCTCTCCGACCTCGGCCTGCCGGTGCCGCGCCAGGCGCGGGTGCGCGGCCCCAATGACGCGGTCGAGGCCGCCGAGCATCTGGGATATCCCGTGGTCGTCAAGCCGCTCGACGGCAATCATGGCAAGGGAGTCTCGATCAACCTGACCGCCGCCGAGCAGGTCCGGGCGGCGTTCGAGAAGGCCTACGAGTTCGCCTCGGTGGTGATCGTCGAGACCTTTCAGGAGGGGCACGACTACCGGATCCTGGTCGTCAACGGCAGGGTGCGGGCGGTGGCCCAGCGCGTGCCCGGGCACGTGGTGGGCGACGGCCGGCACACCATCGCCGAGCTGGTCGAGATCGTCAACAGCGATCCGCGGCGCGGCATCGGGCACGAGAAGGTGCTCACCCGCCTGGAGCTGGACTCTCAGGCCAAGCGCCTGCTGGAGCAGGCCGGGCTCACCGTCGAGTCCGTGCTGGCAGAAGGAAAGGTTTTCTACCTGCGCTCGACGGGGAACCTCTCGACCGGCGGCACGTCGGTGGATAAGACGGACGTGATCCATTACGACAACCGGGTGATGGCGGAGCGCGCCGTCAAGGCGATCGGCCTGGACGTGGGCGGTGTCGACTTCATCTCGCCGGACATCACCCGCAGCTACAAGCAGGTGGGCGGCGCCATCGTGGAGGTCAACGCCGCTCCCGGCTTTCGCATGCACACCGCGCCCACCGAGGGCAGGCCGCGCGACGTGGCCGGACCGGTGATCGACATGCTCTTCCCGGCGGGGACGCCGTACCGCATTCCCATCGCCGCCATCACCGGCACCAACGGCAAGACCACCACGACCCGCATGGTGGGCCACATCCTGAAGCTCGCCGGCTGCACGGTGGGGATGACGACCACCGACGGCGTCTACATCGACGGCGAGCTGACGGTGAGCGGGGACATGACCGGCCCCTGGGCCAGCCATCTCGCGCTGCGCGACCCTTCGGTGGACGCGGCGGTGCTGGAGACGGCGCGGGGCGGCATCGTGCGGACCGGCCTCGGCTGGCGCAAGTGCAAGGTCGGCGCGGTGCTCAACGTGGCGGCGGACCATCTCGGCATGGGCGGCATCGACGACCTCGACGAGCTGGCCGAGGTCAAGCGCGTGGTCGTCGAGGTCGCCCAGGAGTGGTGCGTGCTCAACGCCGACGACGAGCGGGTGGCCCGGATGGCCGAGCACAGCCCCGGCACGCCGATCTACGTGACCATGCGGCGCGACAACGAGCTGGTGCGCCGCCACATCCGCGACCGGGGCGGCCGGGCGGTGGCGCTGGAGGAGGGCTTGAACGGGCGGATGATCGTCCTCTACCAGGGCGAGGAGCACATCCCGCTGCTATGGGCGCGGCAGATCCCCGCCACGGTCGAGGGGCACGCCCTGCACAACATCCAGAACGCGATGTTCGCCACGGCGATCGCCCACGCCATGGGGATCAGCCTGGAGAACATCCGCCAGGGCCTGCGCACGTTCACCACCGACTTCTTCCAGACCCCGGGCCGCATGAACTTCTACAACGAGCTCCCCTTCCGGGTGCTGCTCGACTACGCCCACAACGCCCATGGCATGCAGGCCATGGCGCGGATGATCCGCGAGCTCAACGTCACCGGCCGGCGGATCGGCGTCCTCGCCGCCCCGGGCGACCGCCGGGACGAGGACATCCTCGACCTCGCCCGGGCCGCGGCCCCGGCCTTCGACTTCATCCTTCTGCGCGAGGACGACAACCTGCGGGGCCGCCAGCTTGGCGAGGCCAGCGAGCTGCTCCGCCGGGGGTTTCTGGACGCCGGCTTCCCCGCGGACCGGCTCTCGACGGGGATCTACAGCGAGGTGGACGCCGTCCAGCGCGCGCTGGAGACCGCCCGGCCGGGAGACCTCCTGGTCGTCTTCGGCGACAAGCTCGAACGTACCTGGCACCAGATCGTCTCCTTCGGCCAGCCCGGCGAGACCCCGGCCGCCCCTGCGCCCGTGGCGCCGGTCTTCAGCGGCGACGAGCCGCCGCTCGGGAACCTCGTCGCCGTCTCCGAAGCGCCGTCGGCCGGCGAGCGGGGGGTGGGGAAGCATGAGGATTGAGGTGCTCAGGACTCAGGACCAACCCAGGGCATCCTCCGCCAGCAGGTCCGCCAGCAGCACGATGCGCCGCGCGAGCGAGCGCAGGTCTACGAACTCCTCGCGGGTGTGCATGCCGCCTCCGACGGGGCCCAGGCCGTCGAGGACGGGCATGCGGTGGGGGTCGGGGAGGAAGTTGGGGAAGGAGATGCCGCCGCGCTCGGTCTCGACCTCCAGGTCCCAGCCGCGGGCGGCGGCCAGCTCCACGGCGCGCCGGGTCCAGGCAGTCTGCGGGCCTTGAGGGTCGACCGGCGGGATGCGCTGGCCGGCGGCGAAGGTGACCGAGGTGCCGGTCTCGACGGCCACGTTGCGGGCGATGGCTTCGAGCTTGCGGGCCAGCTCGTCGCTCTCGATGGCGCGCAGGAAGCGGGCCTCGCCCTCGGCCACGGCGCGGTCCGGCACGACGTTGAGCTGCCGCTCGGTGCCGAGGAGCGAGGCGGCGCGGGCGAGGTCGTCCACGAAGGTGGCGTCCCCGGCGACGAGGCGGCCGACGTTGACGGTCGGTCCGCCGTCGCGGCGCGAGAGGGCCTCGGCTTCCACGGCCCAGCGGGCGGCGGCGGAGAGGGCCGAGCGGCCTTCCCAGTAGTGGAGGCCGGAGTGAGCGGCCTGGCCGCGGGCCTCGAGCCGCCACTGGAACATGCCCCGGCGGCCGGCCACGATCGTCTCGGCACCGCCGGCGGCCGGCTCGCCCGGCTCCAGCACCCAGAGGGCCCGCGCGGCCTCGCCCCAGCAGCGGACGGCGGCGTTGGAGAGCGAGCCGCCGACCTCCTCGTCCGGCACGGCGACGAGCAGGAGGTCCGGCGGCGGCGCCTCGCCGCGGTGGCGGAGGAGGTCCAGGGCGCCCACGAGCGTCGCGAGCCCTCCCTTCATGTCGACCGCGCCGGTGGCGAAGAGGCGGTCCCCCTCGATCCGCGGCTCGGCCGCCGGCAGCACGGTGTCCAGATGGCCGATCAGCAGGAGGTGGCCTCGCGAGGTGTCGGGTCCCCGCGCGTGGAGCAGCGGCAGGAGCGCGCCGTCCATCTCCGGCGAGGGCTC
>DASWME010000136.1:0-20435 GCA_036399915.1 Thermoanaerobaculia bacterium | reverse complement strand
GCCCAATGAGCGGTCAAACGAGCGGCCAGGGCTTCGGCGCCTCCGTGGCCCGCCGGGAGGACCGCCGCTTCCTCCTCGGCAAGGGACGGTACACCGACGACGTCGTGCTCCCCGAACAGACCTTCGCCGTGTTCGTGCGCTCGCCGCACGCCCACGCGGCGATCCGGTCGATCGACGCGTCGCAGGCGCTGGCGGCGCCGGGCGTGCTCGCCGTGCTGACCGGCGACGACGTGGCCGCCGACGGGCTCGGCGGCATCCCGTGCGGCTGGCAGATCAAGAACAAGGACGGCTCGGTCATGGTGGAGCCGCCGCACCCGGCGCTGGCGCAAGGGAAGGTGCGGCACGCCGGCGATCCGGTCGCCATGGTCATCGCCGAGACCAAGGCGCAGGCCAGGGACGCGGCCGAGCTGGTGGCGGTCGACTACGACCCGCTGCCGGCTGTCGCTCATTTGAGCGACGCCGTCGCCGAGGGCGCGCCCCACGTGTGGGACGAGGCCCCCGGCAACGTCTGCTTCGACTGGCACCTGGGCGATGCCGCCGCCACCGACGCCGAGTTCGCGGGGGCCGCCCGGGTCGTGTCGATCGACCTCGTCAACAACCGCATCGCTCCCAACGCCATCGAGCCCCGCGCCGCCAATGGCCACTACGACGCCGCCGAAGACCGCTACACGCTCTATACGACGTCGCAGAACCCGCACCTGACGCGGCTGCTCCTCGGCGCCTTCACCCTGAAGGTGCCGGAGCACAAGCTGCGGGTCGTGGCGCCCGACGTGGGCGGCGGCTTCGGATCGAAGATCTTCCACTACGCCGAGGAGCTGCTGGTGCTCTGGGCGTCCAAGCGGGTCGGCCGCCCGGTGAAGTGGACCGCCGAGCGCCGGGAAGCCTTCCTCTCCGACGCTCACGGCCGGGACCACGTGAGCCACGCCGAACTGGCCCTCGACGCCGACGGCAAGTTCCGCGGCCTGCGCGTCCGCACGCTCGCCAACCTGGGGGCGTACCTCTCGACGTTCGCGCCGGCCATCCCGACCTACCTGTATGGCACGCTGCTCTCCGGCCCGTATGTGATCCCCGCCATCTACGCCGAGGTGAAGGCGATCTTCACCAATACCGTGCCGGTGGACGCGGTCCGCGGCGCCGGGCGTCCCGAGGCCACGTACCTGCTCGAGCGCCTGGTGGACAAGGCCGCGCGCGAGATGGGCCTCGATCGCGTGGAGATCCGGCGGCAGAACCTGATCCAGCCGGACCAGTTCCCGTACCAGACGCCGGTGGCGCTCGAATACGACATCGGCGACTATCCCGCCACCCTCGATCTCGCGCTCCAGGCGATCGACTACGAGCATCTCGCGGACCGCAAGGCCGCGTCGCAGGCGCGCGGCAAGTTGAGAGGGTTTGGCGTCTCGACGTACATCGAGGCGTGCGGCATCGCGCCGTCCGCCCTGGTGGGCGCGCTCGGCGCGCGCGCCGGGCTGTACGAGGCGGCGACGGTGCGCGTCCACCCCACGGGCGGCGTGACCGTGTTCACGGGCACCCACAGCCACGGCCAGGGGCACGAGACCACGTTCGCCCAGCTCGTGGTCGAGAAGCTCGGCATCCCGCTCGACAGCGTCGAGATCGTCCACGGCGACACCGACCGCATCCCGTTCGGCATGGGGACCTACGGCTCGCGCTCGGCCGCCGTCGGCGGCTCGGCGATCGTCAAGGCGATCGACAAGATCGTCGACAAGGGCAAGAAGGTCGCGGCCCACCTGCTGGAGGCGAGCGTCGCCGACATCGAGTTCCAGGACGGTAAGTTCCGCGTCGTCGGGACCGACCGCGAGAAGTCGTTCGGCGAGGTCGCGTTCGCCGCCTACGTGCCCCACAACTACCCGATCGAGGAGGTGGAGCCGGGGCTCGAGGACTCCGCCTTCTACGACCCCAAGAACTTCACCTTCCCCGCGGGTTGCCACGCCGTCGAGGTCGAGGTCGATCCCGAGACCGGCGTCGTCGAGGTGGCGGATGTCGCCATCGCCGACGACGTCGGGGTGGTCATCAATCCGATGATCGTCGACGGACAGGCGCACGGCGGGCTGGCGCAGGGGATCGGCCAGGCGCTGCTCGAGGAATGCGTCTACGACGATGAAGGGCAGCTCCTCTCCGGGTCGTACATGAGCTACTGCATGCCGCGCGCGGCGGACCTGCCGATGTTCCGCGTCGGCAACCACGTCACCGCGTGCACGCACAATCCGACGGGCATCAAGGGCGTGGGCGAGGTGGGCGCCATCGGCGTGCCCCCTGCGATCATCAACGCCGTGCTCGACGCCCTGGCGCCGCTCGGCGTCACGCACATCGACATGCCGGCGACCCCGGAGAAGGTCTGGCGGGCGATCCGCGCGGCGGGAGGAGGTGCCGCATGAGGAGCTTCGAGTTTCATCGCCCGCAGTCGGTGGCCGACGCGGTCGCGCTGCTGCGGGCGAACGAATCGGCCAAGCTTCTCGCCGGCGGGCAGAGCCTCCTGCCGGTCATGAAGCTCGATCTCGCGCAACCCTCGGACCTGGTGTCGCTCGCCGCGGTCCGCGAGCTCAAGGAGATCCGCTCCGACGGCGGCGAGCTGGTGATCGGCGCGCTCGCCACGCACGACGAGGTCAGCGCGTCGCCCGAGGTGCGGCAGCGCATCCCGGCGCTGGCCGGCTTGGCCGCCGGCATCGGCGACGCGCAGGTGCGCAACCGCGGCACTCTCGGCGGCTCGCTCGCCCACGCCGATCCCGCGGCCGACTATCCGGCGGCCGTGCTCGGCCTGGGGGCGACCATCGCGACCGACCGCCGCCGCATCGCGGCCGACGACTTCTTCACCGGTCTGTTCACGACGGCGCTCGCGGCGGACGAGGTCATCACCGCCGTGCATTTTCCGGTGCCAGAGCGCGCGGGCTATGCCAAGTTCCCCCACCCGGCGTCGAAGTACGCGGTGGCTGGCGTGTTCGTGGCGAAGACCGCGGGCGGCGTGCGCGTCGCGGTGACGGGGGCGGGCTCCAAGGCGTTCCGCGTCGCCGCGTGGGAAGCGGCGCTCAACGAGAGATTTTCACCCGACGCGGTCAGCTCCGGCGCCGTGGCGCCCGCGGACCTGCGGTCGGGCGGCGAGCACAGCCCGGAGTACCTGGCACATCTCGTGACGGTGATGGCCAGGCGGGCCGTCCAGGCCTGTCAGTAAATTGGACCTGCCGCGCACCGTCGAGGACACGCGCCGGCTCCTCGCGTCGGGACGCTACGTCGCCGACGCGAGCCTGGCCACCGCGGTCTTCCTGGCGCTCAAGCTGGGCCGGCCGCTCCTGCTCGAGGGCGAGGCGGGCGTGGGCAAGACCGAGATCGCCAAGGTCCTGGCCGAGACGCTGGGCCGGCGGCTCATCCGGCTCCAGTGCTACGAGGGGCTGGACGCCGCGGCGGCGCTCTACGAGTGGAACTACCCCCGCCAGATGCTGGAGATCCGGCTGGCGGAGCTCGGCGGCGAGGCGGGGTCCGAGGGCCGGACGCGCCTGGCGCACGACATCTTCGACGAGCGCTTCCTGCTCAAGCGCCCGCTGCTGCTGGCACTCGAGCCCCATGGACCCGGCGAGGCGGGGCCGCCCGTGCTCCTGGTCGACGAGATCGACCGCACGGACGAGCCGTTCGAGGCGTTCCTGCTGGAGATCCTGAGCGACTTCCAGGTGACCATCCCGGAGATGGGCACGGTGCGCGCGCCGTCGCCGCCCATCGTCGTCGTCACCTCCAACCGCACGCGCGAGATCCACGACGCGCTCAAGCGGCGCTGCCTCTACCACTGGATCGGCTATCCGGACGCCGCCCGCGAGCTGGAGATCCTGCGCCTGCGCGCACCTGAGTTGGCCGCGGCGCTCGCCGAGCAGATCGTGCGCTTCGTGCAGCGGCTGCGCACGGCCGACCTGTTCAAGCTGCCGGGAGTCGCCGAGACGATCGACTGGGCGCGCGCCCTCATGGCGCTCGACCGGGCGGTCCTCGACGCCGGCACCGTGAACGCGACGCTGGGCGTGCTCCTCAAGTACCAGGACGACATCGAGAGGACGGCCGGCGAGCCGGTGCGGGCGATGCTGGCGGAGGAGCCGACCGGGCCGTGACCTCGAAGCTGGCGGAGAACGTCGTCCACTTCACCCGTCTCCTGCGCGGCGCCGGCTTGGCGCTGGGGCCGGCGAGCGCCCTCGACGCCCTCGCCGCCGCCGCCGCCGTGGACGTCCTCCACCGCGGCGAGCTGTACTGGGCGCTCCACGCCGTGCTGGTCAAGCGCCCGGAGGACTTCGACCTCTTCGACCAGGCGTTCCGTCTCTTCTGGCGCGACCCGCAGGGCCTCGACGCCACTCTGGCCGAGTTGCTGTCGCACGTGCGCGTGCCGCCGGCCTCCACGATGTCGCGACGGGTCGCCGAGGCGTGGCGCGAGCCGTCGGCCGCCGGGCCGGCGCGCGCTGAGCGCACTGAATTCGATGCCGCGCTCACCTTCTCCGCCGACGAGGTCCTGCGCACGCGCGACTTCGACCAGATGAGCGCCGAAGAGCTGGCCCGCGCCAGGCGGATCGTCGCCCGCATGGTGGTGGCGCAACGGCCGGTCCGCACCCGGCGGTTCGCGCCCGATCCCCACGGCGCGAAGATCGATCTCGCGCGCACCGTGCGCGACAGCCGCAAGACCTTCGGCGACCTGGCGCCGCTGCGCTTCCGCTCCCGCGTCCTCCTGCCGCCGCCGCTCGTCGTCCTGTGCGACATCTCTGGGTCGATGGGGCGCTACTCGGAGATGCTGCTGCACTTCCTGCACGCCCTGCTTGGCGCCCGCTCCCGCGTCCACGCCTTCCTGTTCGCCACCCAGCTCACCAACGTGACGCGCATCCTCCGCCGCCGCGACGTGGACGAAGCGCTCGCGCGCTGCGGCCGCGAGGTCCTGGACTGGTCGGGAGGGACGCGCCTGCGCACCTGTCTGCGCGAGTTCAACCGCACGTGGTCGCGGCGCGTCCTCGGCCAGGGCGCTGTGGTGCTGCTCGTCACCGACGGGCTCGACCGCGACCCCGAGCCCGGCCTTGAGACGGAAGCCGACCGCCTCCACCGCTCCTGCCGGCGGCTGATCTGGCTCAACCCGCTCCTGCGCTGGGAAGGGTTTCAGCCCCGCGCCCAGGGTGTGCGGGCGCTCCTTCCCCACGTCGACGAGCACCGGCCGGTGCACAACCTGGACAGCCTGGAGGCGCTGGGGCAGGCGCTGGCTGAAAGGACCGAACGGGTGGGGAACGCGGGGGAGTGGCGAGCGGCCGCAGGTCACCTTGAACCTGCCCCCACCCGGCGGTATCTTTGACGGGCGTTCGGGGGCGGGCGATGAACCACTGGAAGGAAACCGCAGAGATCCTCTCGCGGCTCGCCGAGCTGAAGGCGGCTGGGCGGCGGGCGGCGCTCGCCACGGTCGTGCACGTCGTCGGCTCCGCCTACCGCCGGCCCGGCGCCAAGTTCCTCATCGAAGAGACCGGCAGCACGCTGGGCAGCGTCAGCGGCGGCTGTCTCGAGGCCGACGTGCGCGAGGTGGCCAAGGGCGTCATGGCGACGGGCACGCCGAGCCTGCGGCACTACAGCACGGGGACGGACGAGGACATCGTGTGGGGCCTCGGGCTGGGCTGTAGCGGCCTGGTGGACGTCTTCATCCAGCCGGCCACCAACGGTCCGCTGTCGGAGCTGGCGGGACCTCTGCGGGAGCTGCTTGCCGGCGATGCCGCGTTCGCCCTCGCCACCGTGGTGGACGGTGGAGACGAGATGGGCGCGACCCTGGTGCTGGAGCCTGAGGGGACGGCCGCCGGCTCGCTCGGCACGGCGGAGCTGGACCGGCTCGCCGCGGGCCGCGTTCGCGGGCTCATGGCGGCAGGGCGCTCGGCCGTGTATGAGGTCTCCGGCCGCCAAGTCTTCGTCGAGGTGCTGCCGGCGCCGCCTCACCTCGTCGTCTGCGGCGCCGGCGACGACGCCAGGCCGCTCGTGGCCTACGCCGCGGACGCGGGATTCCGCGTCACGCTCGTGGATCACCGGCAGGGTCTTATGGCGCCGGATTGGTTCCCGCAGGCGGCGCGGCTGATCCTGGGGCGTCCGGAGGAGGGGGGGATCGATCTGCCTCCCGCCGCACGCTCGCTGGCGGTGGTGAAGACCCACTCGCTGGCCCACGACCGCGAATGGGTGCGGCGGCTGCTGGCGGCGGGCCTGTCCTACGTCGGCGTGCTGGGCCCGCGGGCGCGGACCGAGGCCATCCTGCGCGAGATCGGTGCCACGAGCCCGGCGGACACCGAGCGCGTCTACGGCCCGGTGGGGCTGGACCTCGGCGCTGACGGACCCCACCAGGTCGCGTTGAGCATCGTGGCCGAGCTGCTCGCCTTTACTTCCAAGCGGGAGCCGCGCCATCTCTCGGAGCGCAAGGAGGCCATCCATGTCGAATGAGCGCAACGGTCCGGTCGCCGGCATCCTGCTCGCCGCCGGCACTTCCAGCCGCATGGGGAGCAACAAGCTGCTCTTCGAGCTGGAGGGGGAAAGCGTGTTGCGGCGGGCGGCGCGGCGGGCGCTCGCCGGGGGGCTTTCGCCACTGGTGGTGGTGCTCGGCCATGAGCCGGACAAGGCCTTCCGAGAAATCGAAGATCTGCCCTGCACCTGGGTGCAAAATCCGCTCTATCAGCAAGGGATCAACTCCTCGCTGAAGGGCGGCGTCATGGCCGTGCCGCCCGCAGCGCGGGCGGCCATGGTGCTGCTGGCGGACATGCCATTCGTCACGCCGGAGATGATCGCCGCCATGATCGCCCGCTACCGGACGACCGCGGCACCGCTCGTCATCTCGGACTACGAGGGGGTCAACGCGCCTCCCATGCTGTACGACCGGAGCCTTTTCCGCGAGTTGCTGGCGATGACAGGAGAGGGCTGCGGCCGGCAGGTGGTCAAGCAGCATCGGGAGGAAGCCGAGGTCCTGTCGTGGCCTGCGGCGGCGCTCGCCGACCTCGACGTACCGGAGGATTACGAGCGGATCCGGGCAGGCCAGAGGGAGCCGTAGCCGTATGGGACTCGCCATCGAAAAGAGCTTCGTCGTCAAGGCTCCCCGCGCCGCGGTGTGGGAGTTCCTCACCGATCCCAACCGGGTGGCGCGCTGCCTGCCGGGCGCCGCCATCACCGACAAGCTGGACGAGCAGAGCTACGCCGGCACGATCACCGTCAAGGTGGGTCCGGTGACCGCCAACTACCGCGGCAAGATGCGCTTCGAGCGCCTGGACGCCGCGGCCGGGGAGGCGGAGATCGTCGCCTCCGGCCAGGAGACGCGCGGCAAGGGGGGCGCCGACATGCGGATGAAGAGCCGCGTCGTGGAGCGCGCGCCCGGCGAGACCGAGGTGACGGTCGTCTCGGACGTCAATGTGGTGGGCGTGCTGGCGCAGTTCGGCCGCGGCATGATCCAGGACGTCAGCGATCAGCTCTTCCAGAAGTTCACCGACGCCATGCGCCGGGAGCTGGAAGCGCCGGCCGCGCCAGCGCCATCCGCGGTCGACGCCGCCGAGAGCGCTCCGGCCGCCCCCGCCGCTCCGGCCGTGGCGCCGCCACCAGCCGCGCCCTCACCCGCCGCCGAGCCCGTCCTGGACGTGGGCGCGCTGGGGGCCGCCGCCGCCGGCCGGGCTGCCGGCCGCACCCTGCGCCGGCCCGGCTTCTGGATTGCCGTGATGATTATCCTCGCGCTGCTCTTCCTCTACTGGTTCCACCACGTCTATTGAGCAAGCCCCTCGCCTCAACGGAAGGACTGGAGCGATGCCGCTTGCCGAAGAGTCGAGAGGGGGCCGTTGAAGACGTCCAGGTCGACGGCGCCCTGGATCCCCGGGACCGATCCGCTCTCGGAGTGCTGCCAGAAGGCCCAGCTCGTCCAGCCGCGCGGCAGCGTGGGCTGGGAGACGCCGTACTCCGCCACCCAGAGAGGATAGCCGGCGAAAGCGGCCGTCCCCAGGCCGTTCCAGAAGCTGGGACCGGTGTAGATCATGGGTGTCCGGCCCGAGGCCTGCTGAAGCTCCGCGAGAAACTGGGTGAGGTTCGAGATCAGGGTGGCGGCGGAGACGCCCATGGTCTCCTCGACGTCGACGACCAGCGGCAGCTCGCCATTGCCTCCCACCGTCTGCCAGAACAGCTCCACTTGCGCTTGGGGCGAGTCCTCCGCCCGAAAGAAGTGATAGGCCCCGCGCAGGAGGCTCGCCGCCGCAGCGCCGGTCCAGTTCTGCGCGAACTCGGGGTCCACGGTGGTCTCCCCGTCCGTGGCCTTGATGAAGGCGAAGGCGTAGCCGGCCTTGGCGACGGTGGGCCAGTCCACGGTCCCCTGGAAGTGGGACACGTCGATACCCTGGGCCTCGGTGCTCGTGGCTTCCTGCATGGGTTCCCCTCCGGTGAGCTCCGAATAGTTTACCCTATCGCGGCGGATTCGGCTGTCTCTTGATCTGGAATCCAGAGATGCCTAAACTTGATGGCATGAAGACGACGGTGGATATTCCGGAGAACGAGCTGCGGGAAGCGATGCGGCACACTGGCGCCAAAACGAAGCGCGAGGCGGTGGTCATCGCCCTGTCCGATTTCAACCGGAGACGGCGGCTTCAGAAGCTGGCGGAGAAGTTCGGGACCCTGGACGAGTTCATGACGCAAGAGGAGCTGCGTCGGATGCGGGGCCCCGGTGCGTTCACCAGATGAGGACCTTTCTCATGAGCGTCGATATCGATGATATTACAGAAAGGGCTTTGATGCTCTCTCCAGGCGCCAGAGCTCAATTGGCCGAGATCCTCCTGGAGAGCCTGGACTACGAAGAAGATTTCGTCATCTCCCCCGAATGGATGGCCGAGATCCGCCGGCGCTGTCGCGAGATCGACAGTGGCGAAGTCGAGCTTCTCTCAGGTGAAGAAGCTCTAGCCGAGCTTCAAAAGAAATATTCATGAAGCCTTACCGGCTTCACCCCGAGGCGCTCCAAGAAGTGGACGCGGCGGCGGCATTTTACAAGCAAAGGCAGCCTGGCCTCGAGAAGCGATTCCTGGAGGCCTTCCAGGATGCCATTGCTCGCATCCGCAGAAATCCACTCCTCTATCGGCGAATCGAAGGTGAGATCAGAAAGTGCCGATTGCTGCGCTTTCCGTATGGGATCATCTACCGCATCGATGATAACGATCGCCTGGAGATCCTTGCGGTCATGCACCTCAGAAAGCAACCGGGCTACTGGAAGTCGCGTGCCCGCTGATCATCGCAAGACAGCACTGCAGGTCACATTCTGAAAAGATGGGTTTCAAGGAGCCTCTCTCCGGCGGATCTCAGGGCTGCGCGAGCCATCACTTAGGTCTCGGGCGGCCTCTCAGGAGCCCGGCGCCGCCGGCAGCAGATCCTGCAGGCTGGAAGGGTCCTCGATGCCCCCGAGAATAGCTTCCACGATCATGGACTCGTCGAGATTCAAGCTCTCGCAGAGGGCGTCCGCGTCGCGCTCGCCAGCCAGGATGCGGCGGATCGCGGCGACGAGGTTCGTGTAACCGCGTTGCTCCGGGGCCGGCAGGTTCTTCTCCAGCGCTTCCCGTTGACCTAGTTCCTGGGTCGCAATGACGGTTGCGCGGATCAGGGATGCCACCCGCCGCAACTCATGGCGCGTGCCGGCAAAGTTGCGTTTGGCTTCCCGGGCGAGACGCCGATGCTCACGGGCCTGCGTGGGCTGCCCCTCCTGGTCGGCGATGCCGGCGAGCATCGAGTAGGTTTTCCAGATCTCGGAAACGCCGGGATCGAGCGTCTTCATGATGCCCAGTGCTTCCTCGGCCAATTGCCGTGCTTCGGCCAGCCGCCCGGGTTGAGAGCGTAGGAGAACCGCAAGGTTGCTGAGCGCACGCATGGTCGGCAAGACATCACCCGTTTGCCGCCCCCCTTCGATCGTTTTCCGGTACCAGGTCTCCGCCGCGGCGGGCTTTCCAGCAAGTTGGTTGACGTTCGCCACCTCGTTCCAGGTCCGGGTAGCTCCTGCTAGATCACCGAGCCTCTCCTCAATCCGCGCTGATTCGCGGTAGTGCCGCTCCGCTTCGTCCCACTGCCGGGCTTCCCCAGACGTCCTACCCAACTGATACCAGACCATGGCCTCGGAGGCGGGCTCCTGAAGCTGCTGGAAGAGAGCCAGGGCGCCGCGGTACTGCTTCACGGCTTCCTCCAGGTTACCCTCCTGCAGCGCAAGAGTGCCGAGTTCCATGAGCGAGACGCCTTGCCCCCGCAGATCTCCCAGTTCTTGTGCGATCTCGCGCCCCTCCTTATACGCCTCGCGCGCCTCGGCATAACGGCCCTGGTCCGAGAGCACGTCGGCTAGGTCGGTCAGCAGGATGCCACGGTGGAGTCTCACATCGTCCGAAGGCCCCAGTTGGTCCAGCACGGCGAGAGCATCCCGACACCCTCGTTCGGCGAGGTCGGGCCGCCCGCCAGCTTGGAAGCACCGGCCTAGATGCCCAAGGGTCAGGGCCCTTTCATACCTCGGCGTCTCTCCGAGCCGACTCAGCATCTCTCGAAAGACGCCTGCCGCTTCCTGGACCCGGCCCGCCGCCAGCAACTGTTCGCCTCGGTTGGATTGAACGAGAAACCACGAACTGGAGCCCGTCTCTCCAGCAGCGGCTTGGGACCCTGCGACGAGCGACGCGATCTCCCGGCGAAGGCCGAAGTGGGACAGGAACCAGGTCACGCTGTTGGCGAAGTCGACCGCGTCGGGGTCACCCTCGGCTAGGGCGGCGTGGACGGCGTGTAGCAGGTTGGGCAGCTCCCGAGACGCGATGGCCCGGGCCTCGTGTGGGGTGCGTCGGTCCTCGTTGTAAAGATAGTTGGCCAAGCCGTAGTACTCCTGCCGGTGCGCGCGGCCCAACCGGGCCTGCTGCTCGGGGACCACCTGCGCCCAGAGCATCGTGGTCAGGGTGGGATGGAAGCGGAGGAACGGCACCGTCCACCCCGACAGGTCTTCTGCTTCCATGAGCGCGGCAGCCTCCAACTGCCGGCGCAACCCGCCCCAGTCCGCCTCTGGGATCTCAGTGATCCCGAGGATCATGGGTTCCCACCCCCCGCCCTGAAACACCCCCAAACGCGGCAGCAAGGCCCGCGCTGCGGGATCGAGCCGGTCGAGCGAGAGCTGGAGGGAGGCGACCAGCTCCGGCAGGGTCTCATCGCTCGTATCCACTCCCGCCGGCTGGGCCAGGAGCCCCTCCAGGCGTTCACCCATCTCGGCCAAGCGGCGGAGCTTCGCCTGCTCGGCGAGCACCCGGATCGAAAGCGGGTGGAACTTCACCTTCGCGAAGAGGTCGATCAGCTCCTCGCGCCGGGACGTAGGAACGGATGGCGCCGGAGGGAGCTTCATCAACTCACCGAACCACCCCAAGGCATCATCCGGAGCCTCCCGACTCCCCAGGCCTGAGAGCTGAATCCGCCGGTGGACCCGTGTCCCCTCGACCCTATAGCCGGCATGCCCGAAGTCCGGTCGGCGAGTAGTGAGTAGTACCCGCGAGTCACCGGCAGCAGACCAGCCCACCGCGGCATCCAGCAGCTCGCGCAGCGGCTCTTCGGCGAGCGCCTCCAGGTTGTCCAGGATCACCAGGGTTGGCGTGCTGGCGAGCGCATGGCGGGCGGCCTCAGCGTCCGGCAGGCTCACGCCGAGCACGCTGCCAATCTGGCTCACTGCCACCGCCAGGGCGTCGGCGGCTTGGATACGGGAGTAGTCCACGAACGCCGCGGCCTGGAACATGCCGGTGCGCAGCAGCCAGCGCCCGGCCTCTTGGGCCAAGGCGGTCTTGCCCTGTCCGCCGAAGCCGGTGAGGGTGATCCGACGGGTGGAGCCGGCGAACCATCGCTCGATCTGCCACAGCTCCCATCGGCGACCGTAGAAGCCCGCCTCCGGCTCCGGCGGCAGGTTGGTGCGGACCGCCGTAGAGGCAAGAGGTGCAGACATCGCCGCGCTCGGCTCCAGCCGGCGCAGCAGCGGCAGGTCCGGGCCGCTCTGGTATAGGGCGGGCACGAACCAGTCCTGGAGGCTCAGCCAGACCCGCTCGGGGCCGCGCTGGACCTCGTATTTCTCTGGGTTGTTGTAGAGGTAGCGGCGGCCGTTGTCCAGCGCCTCGCCAACGCCGCGGTGGCGGGCCAACTCTTCGTATAGCTCGCCGAAGAGCGCCCGCGTGGTGGGGACCAGAACGGTGTGGGTCATGGCCAGTACCGCTGGCAGGCCGGCCGCGGTCAGGCGGGCGGCGACGCTCCCCATGGCGCGCTCGGCCGGATCACCCTCGTCGCCCTCAGTGCCCTCGCCAAGCGCCGCGGACTGGCAGGCCGAGAGGATGACCAGGGCCACCTTGTGCCGGTGGAGGTTCTCGCCCAGCCGCTGGGCCGCGACGAAGTCGACCTCGCCCTCGGCGGTCTCGAACAGAAGGTAGCCGGTGTTCGGCGCGGAAGCCGCACCCACCGCCGGAGCGCGCAGGATCTCCTCGGCCCGCGAGAACCGGCGGTGGCGCTCCCGGGCGAACGCTTCCGGCAGGCCGCCGCGGCGATCGAACACGCCGTGGCCGTCGAAGTGGAGGACGTCGACCGGCGGCTTCTCCCGGTCTTCCAGGCGCTCCACCAGGGCGTCGAGGGTGGCCGGGCGCAGGAACTCCCAGGTGACCCGCCCCGGCGCGTGCTCCTCCACGGCGTCGAGCACCGCTTTGGGATCGGCGCGCGGGTCCAGGAAGCCCGCCCCCTCCGGCCGGCTGACCACGAAGAGCAGGTGGAGCCGCTCCTTGGGCTCGACCCGGAACGGCGGCCGGCCGCCGGTGGCGCCCGCCAACCGGCGCCGGATGCTGATGCGCGGGGTCTCCAGGAAGAGGTACACGCCGCCGCGGGCCGAGTCGTGCAGCAGCTCCCAGGGCAGAGCCAGGATCTCCGGGTGCTCGGCGCTCACGGTCAGCAGCCGGGTGGAGTCCTGCCGGTCCTGGAAGCGCTGGAAGAGACGCAGGGCGGGCCCCTGGAAGACGGCGTCGAACAGCGCCTTGCCCAATTCCGGGAGCCGGGCGGCGAGGCGCGCGGCCTCGATGTCGTCGGGATCGCCGAGCGAGTGCGCGCCGTAGATCTCCAGATACCACGCGAGGTCGCGCCGGTCCTGGTCAGTGAGCGGGCTCGCGAACGGCAGCATGCCTGACGGCTCGCCGTCGTAGGTCACCTCGACGCGGGCCTCATCCGGAAAGCGGAGGTTCAGTTCCGAGCTCATTGCTGAGTCGCGATTGTATCCCGCAGCGTCCCCAGGTCCGGAATGGGCCTTCCCCGAAGGGAGGGCAGCGATCGCCCTCACCGGGGCAGCCATCGCCCCATTTGGGCCGCCGTTGCCCTCATTGGGACAGCGTGATCCCTCATGAGGGCAGTCATTGCCCCAATGGGGGGCAGCGATCGCCCCGATGAGGGCAATGATTGTCCCCTTTGAGGGGAGTGGTCGCCCCTATTCGGGCAGCAGTTGCCCCGATGGGGGCAGCGCTTGCCCCGACGAGGGCGATGGTGGCCCCAATGGGGGCAGCGACTGCCCAGATGAGGGCAGTCGCTGCCCCCCTTCGGGCAACGCTCACGAGCGTCTGCGCGACGGACAGATCTCTTCAGACAGAGTCCCCTCTTCTTCGAGGGGCTCAGCGACGGGCACGGGGGAAACCGGCCCCGGCTCGGGCTACTCCCCGAACGGTGCCCAGATGTTCTTGACCTGAATGGCCTGGCGGAGGAACTCCTCGCCCAGGCCCTGCTCGGGATCGGTCCAGTCGCGGGGGTGGCCGTAGTCGACCCAGGTGCGCTTGAGGTTGCCGATCGAGGCGCGCTCGACGGCGGCGCTCCCATCACGGCTGCCGAAGTACCAGACGGAGTCCACGTCGTCGTGGGCGGCGAGGACGCCGGCGAGGGCGTCGCGGCTGCCGGTGACGATGTTGATGACGCCGGCGGGGACGTCCGAGGTGTCGAAGACCTGGTAGAGGTCCGTGGCCGCGAGGGGCCAGCGCTCGGAGGGGACGGCCACGACGGCGTTGCCCATGGCGATCGCTGGGGCCACGGTGGCGATGAAGGCGAGGAGCGGCCGCTCGTCCGGGCAGAGGACGGCCAGGGTGCCGATGGGCTCGTGGACGGCGAAGGTGAAGTTGCGCAGCGGCGTGGCCTGGACCGTGCCGGCGTACTTGTCCGCCCAGGCGGCGTAGGCGAAGAGGCGCTCCACCGCGAGGTCGACCTCGGCGCGGCCGGCGTCGAGCCCGGAGCCGGTCATGGCGTCGAGGCGGCGGGCGAACTCCTCTCTCCGGGCGGCGAGGTTCTCGGCCACGTAGTAAAGGATCTGCGCCTTGAGGTGAGCGGTGGCCTTGGCCCAGCCGGGCGCGGCCTTGCGCGCCGCCTCGACGGCGTTGCGGACGTCCTTGCGGTTGCCCTCCCCCACCTCGCCGATCAGGCGTCCGGAGGGGGACAGGACCTTGCGGGCGTACTCGGCGTCCGGGCGGGCCTGCTTGCCGCCGATGTACATCTTGGCGGTACGGTCGATGAGCGGCAGCCCGGCCGGAGCGGCGTCCTCCTCCCAGTCCTCCCTTTCGTCCTTGCCGTCCTTTTTGTCCCTTTGAGGCTTCGCGTCACCCTTGGCCTTCTTGGCCTCGGCCTGCCAGCGCGGCTGCACGTACTCCCAGAGCCCCTCTTTGCCGCCCTCGCGGCCGAAGCCGCTCTCGCGGTAGCCGCCGAAGCCCGAGGCGGCGTCGAAGAGGTTGGTGCTGTTGATCCACACGGTGCCCGCCTTGATCTTCGCGGCGAGGTCGAGCGCGAGGTTGACGTTCTCCGTCCAGACGCTCGCCGCCAGGCCGTAGCGGGTGTTGTTGGCCAGCTCGATGGCTTCCTCGGGCGTGCGGAAGGTCATGGCGACCAGGACCGGGCCGAAGATCTCGACCTGGGCGATGGTGGCCGAGGGCGACACCTCGGTGAACAGGGTCGGCGGATAGAACCAGCCGTCGCGCGGGCAGCTCCAGGACGGCTGCCAGAGCTTCGCGCCCTCCTCGACCCCCTGGCGCACCAGCCGGTCGATGCGCTCGAGCTGCACCGGGGCGATGATGGCCCCGATGTCAATGGCCTTGTCTCTGGGGTCGCCCACCCGCAGCGTCTCCATGCGGGCGCGCAGCCGACCGTAGAGGGTCTCGGCCACGCCCTCGTGGACGATCAGGCGCGAGCCGGCGCAGCAGACCTCCCCCTGGTTGAACCAGATGGCGTCCACCACGCCCTCGACCGCGCCGTCCAGATCGGCGTCGTCGAAGACCACGAAGGGGGACTTGCCGCCCAACTCCAGGGAGAGCTTCTTGCCGGTGCCCGCCGTGGCCTCGCGGATCAGGCGGCCGACCTCGGTCGAGCCGGTGAAGGCGATCTTGTCGATCCCCGGATGACGGACGATCAGCTCGCCCGTGCGGCCGTCGCCGGTGACGATGTTGACCACCCCGGGCGGCAGGCTGATATCGCGGCAGACCTCGGCGAAAGCGACCGCCGTCAAGGGCGTGAACTCGGCGGGCTTGAGCACCACCGTGTTGCCCATGGCGAGGGCCGGCGCGATCTTCCAGGCCAGCATGAGCAGAGGGAAGTTCCAGGGGATGATCTGCCCGGCAACGCCGATCGGCACGTGGCCTGGAAGCTCGCTCTCCATGAGCTGGGCCCAGCCGGCGTGGTAGTAGAAGTGCCGGGCCACGAGGGGGACGTCGATGTCGCGCGTTTCGCGGATGGGCTTGCCGTTGTCGAGCGTCTCCAGCACGGCGAGCAGGCGGGCGTTCTTCTGGATCTGCCGCGCGAGGGCGTAGAGGTATCGCGCGCGGCCATGGCCACCCAGCTCCCACCAGGGGCCCTGGGCCGCCCGCGCCGCGTCCACGGCAGCATCCACGTCTTCCTTGCCGCACTGGGCCACGCGGGCGATGGGCCTGGCCGTGGCCGGGTTGAGGGTGTCGAACCACTCGTCAGACTCCGGCCGGCGGAAGGCGCCGCCGATGAAGGGCAGGACCTCCCGGCCGCGGGCCTCGAGCCACGCCAGGGCGGGATCGGCGCTCTCCGGCGCCGGGCCGTACTCCAGGGTCTCGAAGATCTCGGCGATCGTGGCCATAGATCCCCTCAAGCCATGGGATGGCGGAAGGAGGCCGAGTAGCGGCCGGTGGCGTGGTGCTCGAGCTGGCGCTCGAGGTCGGCCAGCAGGCTCGAGGCGCCGAGCCGGAAGAGGGCGGGGCGCGTCCAGGCGTCGCCCAGCTCCTCCTTCATGAGGGCCAGCCAGTCGGTGGCCTGGCGGGCGGTCGAGATGCCGCCCGCCGGCTTGAAGCCGACGCGGAAGCCGGTGCGCTCGCGGTACTCGCGGATGGCCCGCACCATGACCAGCGAGACCGGCAGGGTGGCGTTGACCTTCTCCTTGCCGGTCGAGGTCTTGATGAAGTCGGCGCCGGCCATCATGGCGACCCGGCTCGCCCGCGCCACGTTGCGCAGGGTGCCGAGCTCGCCGGTGGCGAGGATGGTCTTCAGATGGGCCGGCCCGCAGGCCTCGCGGAAGGCGCGGACCTCGTCGTAGAGGGCCCGCCAGTTGCCGGTCAGCACGTGGGCGCGGCTGACGACGATGTCGATCTCCTCGGCGCCCGCGGCGACCGACTCGCGGATCTCGGCCAGGCGCTGGGGAAAGGGATTCTGCCCGGCCGGGAACCCCGCCGAGACGGCGCAGACCGGGATGCCGGAGCCCGCGAGCGCCTCGCGGGCGGTCGCCACCAGGGCGTGGTAGACGCAGACCGCAGCCACCCGGATGTTCAGGTGGCCGGCGCCGAGCGCCTCCAGGAGGTCCTGCCGCACGGGCTGGCGCGCCTTGGCGCAGAGCCGGCGCACGCGGCCCGGGGTGTCGTCCCCCGCCAGGGTCGTCAGGTCGATGCAGGTGATGGCCCGCAGATACCAGGCGGCCTGCCACTCCTTCTTGACGGTACGGCGCTTGGGCAGGGTGGCGGCCCGGCGCTCGGCCGCGCTGGTGTTGACCCGCGCGTCGCGCACCCAGTCCAGCTCCAGCGGCGTTCCGGGGTTGCGCTCCGGCTGGGGCTCGGACGGCCGCGGCACCAGCGAGGGCCGCTTGGGAAGGTCTTGTACGGCCATGGTTCGAGGCTCCCGCTCAAAGCAGGGAGCTTAGCACGGCCCTGGCAGGCGGACCGCGGCCTACTTCGCCGGGGCGGCCGTTGCGGTCGGCCGCCGCCGCACCTTGCCCAGCTCGACGCCGGTGTAGTAGTGGGTGAGGATCTCGCGGTAGGTGTGGCCCCGCTGCGCCATGCCGTAGGACCCCACCTGGCACATGCCGACCCCGTGCCCGAAGCCGCGGCCGGTGAAGAGCCAGCCGGCTTCGCGGTCCTTGGGCGCCAGGCGCTTGGCGGTGAACAGGGTGTCGGGGACGTCGAGCGTCCAGCGCACGGCGAGGCCCTCCACGTCCACCCGCTGGTCGCCGTCGCCGAAGATGCGGATCTTTCCCACCCGCCCTGAATCGCCCCGCTCCAGGACCTCGAAGGTCTGGAACCCGAGCCCTGGGAAACGGGTGTTCACCTGCGCCGCGAGCTGCGAGTCGGTGCGGAAGCGCGTCCAGGAGCTGTAGGGGCTGCTGCGGTCGAAGGCGACGCCGTCGAGGTCCACCTCCTGGGTCGCGGCGACGATGCGGTCCCCCTGCCAGAACAGGGTCATGTGGTCGCCCGGCACCATGGCGAGCGCCGAGCCGTAGAGATCGCTGCCCTGCGGCCGGAAGGTCGCCACGTCCGCCGGCAGGTCGTAGACCTTGTCTTCCTTGCCCGAGCGGACGGCGAGCCTGCGGTCCTGGAGCGAGAGGAAGGAGACCTCCTCCCGGCGCACCGCGCGGAGCAGCTCGGCGAGAGCAAGGAGCATCCGCTCGACCTCGTCCTCGGAGAGCGGCTGGTCCATGGGCCCGGTCACGAGGCCGCTCTTGACCAGGTAGGCCGCTCGGCGGCGGTCCTCCTCGCTCCAGTCGCGCGGCGGATCGTTCAGCAGGTAGCGCACGTCCTCGGGCGCGAGGAACAGGCGGGCGTCGAGTGCCAGGTCGAAGGCCGCGGAGACGTAGCGCTGCACCTCGCGCCGGTCGAGAGAGGCGAGCCTCTCGCGCGGGGCGGGCAGGCCGGCGAGGAGCGCCAGGTGCTCCAGCCGGGCGCCCAGGGCCCCGACGGGAGAGACCCCGGCCGCGGGCGGCAGCAGCCGGCGGGTGAAGCCGGCCGGGAAGGGGACGCCCGGAGGCAGGTTCCCCTCGATCCGCACGACGCCCACCTCCATGCAGGGGACGCCGCGCAGATAGGGCTCAGCCTTCAGGGGGAAGACGACGTGGACGTCCTCCGTGTGCCCGCCGCAGGTGGAGCTGTAGAGGGCGTCCACCAGCTCGCCCTTGTAGAGCAGCACCTGGCCGGCCGTCTCCGCCACCGCGCGGTCCGAGAGCGGGTGCTCGACGGCCATGCCGCCGTAGACCTGGCAGCGCGGGGTGGCGCAGATGTCGTACCCCTCGCGGGCGAACTCGCCCAGGTTGCTCAGGGTGTAGGTGCGAGCGGCCACGGCCTGGGCCTTCAACGCTTCGAGCTGGTTGTACAGCTCCGGGCCCATCTCGCTCGGCACCACGCCGCGCAGGTACTGCTCCACCGGCAGCTCGTTGATGAGGTTGAGCGCGCCGCGGTCGTTCAGATAGACCAGGATCCGCCCCCGGTAGCGCTTCCCCCGCACCCGTACGCTGGGGTTGCCCACCGGCGAGACCGAGAGCCACCGGCCGGGATAGACGTTCGCGTACGTGCCCGTGCCCACCGTCACCCGCAGGGCCGGCTCGGTGACGGCCGCTCCCTCGTTCACCACGAAGGCGCCGGTGACGCCGATGGTGGCCAGGCGCCGCAGGTCGGCTTCCGCGGCCTCGCGGGTGGGATAATGCCCCACGCGCACGCGGTAGAGGTCGATGCCGGCGTCGAAGTAGGCCTCGCCGGGCTGGCCGGAGTCGCGCTCCAGCCGCCGCGCGAGGTTCTGGGCCTGCCGCTCGTCGCGCAGGGCCGCCACCTGGATGCGGTAGTAGCCCTGCTGGGCGGAGGCGGCGGCCGGCTCCACCTTGAGCCCCGTGGAGACGGGCAGCGCTCGGTCCTCCACCGCCACCTCGAGCGCCTCCTCGCAGCAGGGGAACGCCACCGCGTCGAGATCGCTCGCCAGCCCCACCTTGACCAGCAGGGGCTCCTGCCGGGAGGTCGCCTCCGGCTCGGGCTCGGCCGGCACGGGCTCTTTCGGCGTCGCAGGCGGCTGCTGCGGCGCGGGCTGCGCCGGAGGCGGCTGGGGCGCCGGGGCCGGCTGCGGACGGGTGGCCGGCGGCTTCGCCTTGGGGACCGTGCGTGGGCCCGTCTTCGGACCGCAGGCTGCGAAAAGGACCGCAAGGACGACAAGGACGACAGGGGGCTTCGCTTTCACGCGGTCTGCACCTCGGGTCTGCGGCGGACCTCTTCGCTCCGCACCAGGGCCACCAGAGAGCCGGCCAGGAGCATCGCGAGCAGCGTGTTCGGGAACGTCTGGAGGAGCAGGAGGAGGAAGTGAACGAACCCCCGCACCCGCGGCGCGCCGGCGAGCAGGGCGTCGGTGACGAGCGACACGGGGACGAAGACGAACGCGAGCGCGAGCGCCGCCGCGAGGAACAGGACGGACAGGCCGATCACCGCGCCGAGGCGCCGGCCCAGCACGGCGAGCCCCCGGCGGGAGGCGGCGCGCACGCCGGAGCCCTCGCGGGCCAGATCGGCCTGGGCGACGTTGAACCAGAGGCCGAGCACGACGGTGAGGAACGCCAGCGGCAGCGCGCCGCCGCAACCGATGCCGAGCGCCGCCGGCGCTCCCCACGTGCCGCCGCCCACCCCCAGGGAGACGAGCCAGAGGCAGGCCGCCACCGTCATCAGCAGCATCAGTCCCCAGAAGAGGACGAGCAGGCCGAAAAACCGCCACACGTAGAGGCCGCCCCAGCCGCAGAAATCGCGCCGGCTGAAGGTGCGGAACAGCAGGCGGTCGCGGCGCGGGCCGGGCAGGGCCTGGCGGTCGGCCGAGGTCAGGATGCCGTAGGCGCCCGCTTGGAAATAGCAATGGACGAGCAGCGTCAGCAGCCAGACCGCGGCCATGGCCACCAGCGCCATGAGCAGCCCTGAAGAGAAGTCCCCCAGCCGGCGCAACGCCTCCTCGACCTGCCGGGCGGTCCACCTCTCTGAGCTCAGCGCGTTCATCCCCAGGACCAGCAGAGCAAGAACGAGGCCGAGGGCGAGCAGGACCGCGACGAGGAAGGACGCGAGCCACTGGATCACCACCAGCTCCCAATTGGCCGACAGGTTGGTCCAACCCCGGCGCAGACAGTCGGCGGCGGAGAGCCTCATCGCAGGTGGGCCCCGTAGACCTCGCGCCGGAAATCCTCCACGGAGTCC
>DASWME010000135.1:0-2561 GCA_036399915.1 Thermoanaerobaculia bacterium | reverse complement strand
TCACCGCCTCGGCCGGCAACCACGCCCAGGGCGTGGCCTTCAGCGCCACGCAGGCCAGGGTGCCGTCCACCATCGTGATGCCGGTGATGACGCCGCTCGTCAAGATCGAGAGCACCCGCCGGCTCGGCGGACAGGTCGTGCTGGAGGGGGAGGTCTTCGACGAGTCCTACGAGGCGGCGCGGCGGATCGAGAAGGAGCAGGGGCTGGTGTTCGTCCACCCCTTCGACGACGATCCGGTGATCGCGGGCCAGGGGACGATCGGCCTCGAGGTCCTGGAGCAGGTGCAGGAGGTGGAGGTGATCGTCGTCCCTGTCGGCGGCGGCGGGCTGATCTCCGGCATCGCCACGGCGGTCAAGGCGCGCAAGCCGTCCGTGCGGGTCTACGGCGTCCAGACCGAGGCCGCGCCCGCCATGGCGCAGAGCTTTCGCGCCGGCCGCCTCCTGCTCTGCCCAGCGGAGCGGTCGGTGGCAGACGGCATCGCCGTCAAGAAGCCGGGCGAGCACACCCTCGAGTACGTCCGCCGCTCCGTGGACGGCATCGTCACCGTCAGCGAGGACGAGATCCGCGCCGCCATCGTCCGCCTCCTCGAGGTCGGCAAGATCGCCGCCGAGGGGGCTGCCGCAACCGCGTTGGCCGCCGTGGCCTGCCAGCGGATCCCCGACGTGGCGGGGCGGCACGTCGTCATGGTCCTCTCGGGCGCCAACATCGACGTCGCCCTCCTGTCGCGCATCATCGATCGGTTCCTCGTTGAGAGCCGGCGGCTGGTACGCTTCCGCACGCACGTCCCGGACCGGCCGGGGGCCCTGGCCGAGATGCTGCGGGTGATCGGCCGCTGCGGCGGCAACGTGGTGCGCATCCAGCACGACCGGGTCTTCATGCACGCCGGCTTCTGGGACGCCCAGATCGACGTCACCCTGGAGACCCGCGACGCCAGACACATCGAGGAGCTGCGTGAGGCGCTCGTGGACGGCGGCTACGAGGTGGAGCAGTTGAGGTAAGACGGGCCTACCCCTTCCTCCTGTCCACCAGCTTCATCGTCGGTTTCGAGACGAAGGGCAGGGCGTCGCCGAGATAGCGCAGCACCTTGAGCAGGGCGCCGGGCACCCAGTGGACCTTCTTGCCGTGCACGGCCTTCCAGACGAGCCCCGCGATCTGCCGCGGCGCCAGTCTGGCGCCGAAGGTCTCGAGGCTGCCGGCGCGGTACTCCTGCGACCTCACCATCGGGGTATCCACGTAGAGCGGCATCAGGTCGGTCACGGTGATGCCGTGGCGTTCGAACTCGATGTTGAGCGCCTCGGTCAGGCCGCGGACGAAGAACTTGCTGGCCGAGTAGGTGGCGAGGTCCGGCACTCCGTAGATGCCCGAGGCCGAGCCCATGGTGACGACGTGGGACCCGCGCGTGGCCTTGAGGAGGCCGAAGGCGGTGTGAATGCCGTGCAGCACGCCGATGACGTTGACCTGGACCGTCCGCACGTGCTCCTCGATCGCGACCTGGTCGAAGGGGCCCATGCGCATGATGCCGGCGCAGTTGAACAGGGCGTCCATGCGGCCGCCCGTCCAGGCGCCGAAGGCGGCGATCCGCTCACGGTAGGCGGCGAGATCGCGCACGTCGAGCCGGCCGGCGAGACACCGGTCCGCGCCGAGTTCACCGGCGAGCCGCGCCAGGCCTGCCTCGTCGACGTCCACCGCGCCCACCCGCCAGCCGCGCTGGGCGAACAGCAACGCCGTCTCCCGGCCGATGCCGGAGGCGGCACCCGTGATAAAGATCGCCTGGCTTGCGTTCACGCCGCTTCCTCCCGTGGTGCCGCGGGCTCGGCGGGTAGTTGAAGCACCGCGTGTCCTGCCGGCCCGCACGGGTGGAGTCTACAGCGGTCGCCCTCTACCGGAACCGAGGATTCAAGAAGCCCTCGGAATCGGCTACGCTCCCGCGCATGAGATTCGAGACCCGCGTGGTGCACGCCGGCCACCACATCGATCCCACGACCGGATCGGTAGCTCCGCCCATCTATCTGTCGACCACCTTCGCCCGCGACCCGGAGGGCACCCCCCTCGGCGGGCACACCTACATCCGCGAATCCAACCCCACCCAGGAGCAGCTCGAGGAAGCCCTGGCGCCGCTGGAGGGCGGCGAGGCGGCGCTCGTCTTCGCCTCCGGCATGGCCGCGGGCATCGCCCTGCTGCAGACCCTGCCGCCGGGATCCCACGCGGTCTTTCCGGACGACGCCTACTACGGCTTCCGCGTCGCAGCCGAGGAGTTCCTCCCCAACTGGGGGATCCGGTCGGACTTCGTGGCCATGGACGACCTCGCGGCGCTCGCGGCCGCCCTCCGCCCGGAGACCCGGCTGGTCTGGCTCGAGTCGCCGTCGAACCCCCTGCTCAAGGTGGTCGACCTCGCGGCCGCCGCCGCCCTCGCCCGCCGCGCCGGCGCCCTCTCGGTGGTGGACAACACCTTCGCCACCCCCGTGCTGCAGCGCCCGATCGAGCTAGGGGCCGACGTCGTCATGCATTCCACGACCAAGTACTTCGGCGGTCACAGCGACGTGCAGGGCGGAGCCCTGATC
>DASWME010000134.1:0-14390 GCA_036399915.1 Thermoanaerobaculia bacterium | reverse complement strand
ATCGCGCGGTTGAGGCCGAAGCGCGGGAACTCCTCCACGAGGTCGAGCCGCGCCCTGAGCTCGCCGTCGACGGCCGGCTCGCCGTCGCCGCGCAGGTAGAGCAGCGCCACCCGGTTGCGCACCGCGAGGCCCGCCAGCAGTTGGGCCATGGCCCGGCCGCCGCCGTGGCTCGCGTCCAGCCGCGGCGCGAAGGGAGCGAGGAACAGCAGCCGCCGCTCCCGGCCCGGCTCAGCGCCAGCCGGCCTCATTCCAGGCTCCGAACAGCCCGTCCGCCTCTGCTGCGAGGACGCCTACGTACGAGGCCTCGCGGCTTCCCAGTCCCTGGCGCAGGGCCAGCTCCACCCAGGTCGCCACGAGCAGCAGCGGCACGAAGCGCCGGTCGAGCCGCAGGGCTTCGCAATAGGCGGCGACCCTCCGGCGGACAGCCTCGCCCGGCTCCCCGCCCCGGCGGGCGATCCATACCTCGCGGAAGACGCGGAGGCGCGCCCCCTCGTCGAAGGTCCGCAGGGCCAGCTCGCTCCAGTGGGTGGAGAAGTGGAGCAGGTCGCACAGCGCCGGTCCGGGCCGCGCCCCCTCCCAGTCGATCACTCGCAGGCCGCCGTCCCCCCGCAGCAGGTTCCACGGCGTGAAGTCCCGGTGCCGGCAGACGACGGGCAACGCCGCGCCCGCCAATTCGCCGGACCGGCGCCGGACAGCGGCGGTCAGCCGGTCCAGCGCGGCTCCCGCGCCGAAGGCCTGGCCGAAGTCACCCAAGGGGCCGTCGATCCACTCGGCCGCCTCGCCGGCACCCCACTCCGCCCGCCGCACCTCGGTCCGGCGGTGAAACCCGGCGAGCCACTCCGTCGCCTCCCGCAGATCCTCCAGCTTGTTGCGGAGCGGCTCGCCCCAGCCCCCCATCCGCTGGGCCAGCGGGCGGCCGGCGGCGTAGCTCTCGAGGCTCATGGCGAGACCGCCGCCCGGGTAGACGCCTCGCGGCTCGGGCAGGGCGCTCCGCGCCACCCGGTCGAGCCGCGCCCTGAGGTGGGCCAGGAGGGCCTGCTCGCCCTCCGTCCTGTCGTTGAAGAGCGGCAGCCGGGGCACCTTGAGCACGCCGGCGGGCGATGATGCGCCGGGCGCGAAGGGCAGGACGACGACCCGGTCCGGACCATGGGCCAGCAGCAGCGGATGGAGCCCGCGCAGCCAGGACGGCAGCGCCGGATGGTCCAGCATCGAGGCGGGCCCTTGGCTCTCCCTGCCGGCCACCGCCGTCAGGGCGAAGCTGCGGGCGAGCGGATCCCGGCCCCACTTCGACGCGGCCCGGCGCAGCGCCTTGCCCAGGGTCCAGGCGGGCTGGAGCGTCTCGGCGTACCAGCGCCGGGGGCCCGGCGGATCGGCGGGGACGTACGCCGCGGACCGCTCGAAGCCGGGGAGCACGGCGTAGCGGCCCGTCACCCGGAGAGGGACCTTGCGGGGCGCCCATCGGCGCGACTCCAGCTCGAGCCAGGCGCACCCCCCGGAGGCGAGGCAGCGCGCCGCCCTCTCCGGCGCCACTCTCGCGTCGCGCAGCAGGAACAGGGCGTCCGCCGAGCCCTCCGGCGGCAGCCCGGCGCTCACCCGGCGGGCAATCCCTGCCGCCTCGGCCACCTCGGCCAGCCCCGGCGGCCCGCCGAGGATTACCAGGTGCGCGAAGGCGCCGTCCGGCGGCGGCGGGAGCAGGAAGCGACCGTCCAGCCGGCGGAGGAGGTCGGTGGGCGCGGCGGCGGCCGCATCCCCGGCTGGAGCGCGGTGCAGGCTCGGCCTCGAGATCACCGCACCGGCCCCTCCTGGAGCACGCGCCGCCAGACGGCCAGGTCGTCCCCGAGGGCGCGCCGGCGCTCGGGGTCCCGCGTCCAGAGCGACTTCACGGCATCCCGCGCGATGTGCTCCAGCATGGCGAGACTGACCGCCCAGCGGAGCCGGGCGAGCGACCCTCGCGAAGAGTGGAGGCGATGGAAACGGGCGAGGCTCGCGAAAAGCTGCACGGCCATCTCGGGACGGAGGCGGCCCGTGCTGGCCCCCTCCACGTGGACCACCTCCGCCTCCGGCGTGAAGCGCACCTCCCAGCCCGCCGCGCGCAGCCGCCAGCAGAGGTCCATCTCCTCGGCGTAGAGGAAGTAGGCCTCGTCGAATCCCTCCACGGCCGCGAACGCCTCGCGGCGGATCGCCAGCGCGGCGCCCTTGACCCACGGCACCTCTCCGGCCGGCACCGGGGAATAGACCGGCCGGAACCGCTGCCGCAGCACCGGCGCGTGGCGGACCACCCGGTTCAGGTAGGTGTTCATGGCGAGCACGTTGAACGGCGTCAGGAACGGGAAGCACGAGGGCTGGCGCGTCCCGTCCGGGTTGAGCAGCAGGGGACCGATGACGGCGGCGCGGGGGTGGCGGTCCAGCTCCCGGCCGAGGGCCGCGAGGGCCCCGGGCCGCAGGCGCGTGTCGCTGTTCAGCAGGAGGGCGTGCGGCGCCCGGCAGGCGGCGATCCCCTGGTTCGCTGCCGCCCCGTAGCCGGGGTTGTCGGCGTTTTCCAGGATCCGGACCTCGGGGAAGCCGGCCCGCACCATCCCGGCGCTCCCATCCCGCGAGGCGTTGTCCACCACCACCAGCTCAGCCGGCTCCTCCTCGCGCACCGTCTCCAGGCAGGCCCGCAGGTGGTCGCGGGTTTCGTGGTTCACCACCACCACGGCGAAGGAGGTCCCCGGCGTCATGAGGGACGGCTCCTCAAAGCGCCTCGCCACACCGCGAGGTCCTCCGCGAGGCGCGAGCGGACCTCGGGCTGGCGGGTTACAGCGAGGCGGAGCGAGTCGCGCAGGAGGCGGCCTGCCATGGCAGCCCCGATCATAGCTTCGAGCACGGTGACCCGCGGGCGCGAGTAGTGCCGACGGTAGAACAGCTTCGAGCTGGCCACCCGGCGCACGGCCATCTCCGGCCGCCGCTGCCCCGTACTGGCCCCGCCCGCGTGCACCACGGTGGCCACCGGGGCGAAGTGGACCTCCCAGCCGGCGCTCTTCAAGCGATAACAGAGGTCGATCTCCTCCGAGTACATGAAGAAGGATAGATCGAACCCCCCCACTTCATCGAACGCCGTGCGGCGGATGGCCATCGCCGCGCCCAGCACCCACGGCACCACCCGCGGCCGGTCGTGGGGCGAGTGAGAGAGCAGCCAGCGGTCCCGCAGAACGGGGACATGGGCGAGCCACCGGCCGAGGGGCGTCTTCTCGATCATCAACTGGAAGGTGCCGATGAACGGGAAGCAGGAGACCTGGAGCGTGCCGTCTGGATTGACCAGGCGCGGCCCGGCCACGGCGGCCCGGGGATGCCCTTCGAGATAGGAGGCGAGGGCCCGGAGCGCTCCGGGCTGGAGACGCGTGTCGGCGTTGAGGAGGAGGACGGACGGCGAGGAGCAGGCCGCGATGGCCCGGTTCGCCGACGCGCCATAGCCGGGGTTGCTCGCGTCCGCGAGGAGGAGCGCCTGCGGGAACTCCTGCCGCACTATGCCGGCGCTGCCGTCGGTGGAGCCGGCGTCGGCCACCACCACTTCGGCCGGACCCTCAGCCCGCACGCTTGCGAGGCAGGCGCGCAGGTGATCCCGGGTGTTGTGGTTGACGATCGCGACGGCCATGGGCGCCGCCTCAGCCACCGCCCACCTCCCGGTACAGGTCGTCGACCGAGCGGAGGAACTCGAACCAGCCGCACCGCGTCTCGGCGTACGCTCGTCCCGCGGCGGCCAGGCTCCCGGCCAGGTGGCGATCCTTGAGCAGCCGCACGATCGCGCTGGCGATCTCCGGCGACCAGGGCGCGGTGAGCAGGGCCCGGGACTCGTCGAGCACTGCCCGGTGCGCGGGGATGTCGGTCGCCACGATGGGCTTGCCTGCCGAGAGGTAGTCGAACACCTTGAGCGGCAGGTTGTCCCCATAGGCCCGCGGGGAGACGACCACGTCCGCCAGGGCGAGGAACGAGGGGATCTTCTCCCGCGGCTGGCGCCGGACCACCCGCAGGGTGCCGTTGCGCACCAGGTCCGCGTGCCCCCGCTGGACTGTCGTCCCTCCCGACTCGTCGGCCCCGACCAGGACGAACGTCACGTCGGGCACCTCCGCCTGCACGTGGGGGATGGCGGCGAGCAGCTCGGGCAGTCCCTGGTACGCCTCGAACGTGCCGCTGTAGAGCACGACGGGACGCCCGGGCGGAATGCCGAGGTCCCGCCGCAGCGCCTGCGCCTCCTCCTGTGACGCCGCCGGGAGCATCCCCGCGTACTGCCACTCCCGCAGCCGCGCCTCCGGCGCCAGGGCGCGCACCCGCTGCGCGAGACCCGCGCTGCTCACGATCGAGTCGGCGCGCCGCAGCAGCCAGCGCTCCATGCGGATCAGGACGGATTGCACCACCCCGCTACGGAAAGCGAGATGCTGGGCGAGCTGCTCCGGCAGGCTCGACTGCATGTCGTAGATCACCGGCACCCGGAACCGCTGCCCGAGTACCACGGAAGGGAAGGCTGCCTCCTCGACGGCGTGGATGCACGAGTAGCCACCCGCGGAGAGCCGCCGGACCAGCTCCGGGACCAGCGTCGCGTCCAGCAGCAGCTTGGCCAGGGAGAAGCCGACCGGCACCCGCCGCACCCGGAACGGGTTCGAGGCCCGGAAGTAGCGCACCCGCGGGATCTCTATCGTCCGTCCCAGGGGATAGGTCACCACGTCCACCTCATAGGTGAGCTGCGACAGCGCCTTGAGGAGCTGGCACACGGCGATCGGGGTTCCACGATCCTCGTAGAACGGCTGCGGCGCGACGACCAGAACGCGGGATTTCGGCAGAAGAGCTTCCTTAACCTGTCGTAAAGAGACCTCGGCAGAGGACACGATCCCTGGCGTGTAAAAGCAGCAGGAAATGTGCCATCGAGGAGGATGGATGCTTCCCTGGGAAGACGCCGGCTGAGTTCGAATTATTGCAAAGCGGCTTTGTAAGGAGGGTCGGCTAGACCGCCGGCTCCCGCTCCGCCGCCGGATACGTCCCCAGCACCCGCAACTCGGCCGTGAGCGGCCGCACCTCCACCAGGGCGCCCCGCACGGGATCGCGCTCCGCGTTCCCCTCGAGGTCCAGATAGAACCGGTACTGGAAGGGGCTCGCGGGGATGGGACGCGACTCCAGCTTGGCGAGGTTCACCCCCCGGCGGCTGAAGACGCCGAGCACCTCCGCGAGCGCTCCGGGCTGGTGGGCTGTCGTGAGGAGGAGGCAGGTCTTGGCCGGGGTTTCTGGCGGAAAGCGGACCGGCTCGTGCGACAGCTCCACGAAGCGGGTGTAATTTCCCTCCTGCGACTGGATGCCCCGCCGCAGCACCTCCAGGCCGAAGACCAGGGCCGCCGACTCGCCGGCGATGGCCCCAACCGCCGGGTCGTTGCGCTCCCTGACCTTGCGCGCCGCGCCGGCCGTGTCGAACTCCGCCTGCGTCCGGATCCAGGGAACGGTGTGAAGGAATTCCTGGCACTGGAGCAGCCCCTGGGGATGGGAGAGCACGAGGCGCAGGTCCTCGACGCAGGCCCCCGGCAGGCCGAGCAGGCAGTGCTCGATGCGGCTCACCGCCTCGGCGGTGATGGCGAGGCCCCCCTCGGCGAGCAGGTCGTAGGTCTCGTTGATGCTCCCCGCCGTGGTGTTCTCGATGGGCAGCAGAGCGCGGTCGGCGGCCCCTTCGCGCACGGCTTGGGCGGCGGCCCGGAAGGTCTCGAATCCTTCGAGCAGCACACCCTCGGGAAGCCCGGCGTAGCGGCGCTGGGCCGTCAGGTGGCTGTATGACCCCTCGACCCCCTGGTAGGCCACCCGCAGCGGCACCTCGGCGAGCGAGCGCACGTGGGCCTTCTGGTGGGCCACCGACATGTCGAGGATGACCCGGTAGAGCCGCTCGATCTCGTGCGCGTCGAGCCCCTGCTCCACGGCGGCGTGGCGCACCCGCTGGAGGATCTGGTCCTCCCGCGGCTCGTCGCGGAATGGATAGGCCGACTGCAGCTTCGCCGCCGCCACCTCCTCCGCCAGGCTCATCCGCCGGCGCAGGTGGGCCAGGATCTCGCGGTCGATCTCCTCGATGGCTTCGCGCAGGGTCTGGAGGTCGGGGGCATCGGGCATGGGAAGAGGAAGAGTATAGCGGTCCTTAGCGGCTCCGCGATCACTGTATGGTTGACCGTCAGCCTCGCGGGATGGCACGATTGCCAGTATCGCCCTGCGCTCAGGGGAGGCCGGCAGGATATCTACTATAGCTGCGTTTGAGATAGCGACCTTACGATGGCGGCCTCTCTGTTCGCAACGGACTACGATCTCGGCTCACGCCGGGTCATCCGTCCGCGTGGGCGTAGCTTCGAGCTGGTGGTCACGCCCCGGTACGAGCACCACTACCTGGCGCAGAGCTATGAAGCGTTGACGGCTGACCTGCTGGTCAATCTCCTCTGCGGACGGAAGGTGTTCGTCGATGTCGGCGCGCACTGCGGTTTCTTCAGCCTGCTGGCCGCGACTCGACATCCAGAGCTGAAGGTCTTGGCCCTGGAGCCGGTCGAGGAGAATCGGCAGCTCCTCCGGGAAGGAATTCAGCGCAATGCGGTCGACGCCGCCGTCGAGGTGGTGGCGAGCGCGGTTTCGGATCATTGCGGCAAGGGCCGCTTTTACATTGCCGAGGCTTCGGACAACTGCAGCTTCTATCCGCATCCCGCGACCGCCACTCTGCGCACGATCGATGTTGCCACGGTGACCCTCGACTCGCTGCTTTCCGGGCGCCACGGCGCAGCGACCGCGGTGGTGAAGATCGACACAGACGGCCACGAGATCGCCACGCTCGCGGGAATGCGCGAGGTGCTCACCACGGCGACGGACCTTCGCTTGATTGTCGAGTTGAACCCCAAGATGCAGCGCTTGGCAGGACACACCCCGGAGGACCTGGTGGCCGAGCTACAGCGTCTCGGGTTCGAGGTCTTCCTGGTCGACGACTCATTGCGGCGTTTCCTCCGCCTGCGCAACCCGGGTGACTGGCGCGCCGGCTGCCCGGATCAGGGCTACGCGAACCTCTACTGCGCGCCGCAATCACAGGCCCTGAGCGTGGTGATCTTCGCGCATTCGAGCGGCCTGCACGGAGCGGAAAGGAGTCTGCTCGGCAACGTCACCGCCTTCGTGCAGGATCAGGGCGCCGTGTGCACGGTGGTCCTGCCCGGAGAGGGCCCGCTGCGCGAGCGACTCGACTCTCTAGGGGCCGCCACGGTCGGCGCGGAGCTGCCATGGTGGTGCGATAGCGCCGACGTTGCCGAGACGGCGGCGCACACCAGGCTCGAGTCGAGACTGCAGCTCCTGCTGCGCGACGTTCTGCCCGCAGTCGAGCGGGCCGGTTCCGACGTGGTGGAGACCATGACCCTGGTCCTGCCCTGGGGAGCCCTGACCGCGGTTCTGCTGGACCTGCCGCATGTCTGGCACGTCTGCGAGTATGGCGAGAACGACCACGGGCTTCGTTTCTCCGCTCCCTTCGCGCAGATCCTGGCGACGGTCGACGCTACGTCGAACCTCATCCTCACTCCCTCCGATACGCTCCGCCGCAGCCTCTTTCCCGATCTGCCGGCGGAGCGTTGCCAGGCCATCGGGCGCTGGATATCGGCGCCCCCAGCGGGGCTCGAGCTTGTCGCGGCCAGAGACGCTCGTCGGCGGTTTCGGCTTGGCGTGTTCGCGACACTCGCGGAGGGCAAGGACCAGGCGACGGCGGTCCACGCGCTCGCCGAGCTGGTGAGGCGCGGATACGATGCCGAGCTGCTGCTGGCGGGAGACGCCGTGGCCTCCTACCGGGAGGCGCTCCTCGCTCTGTGCGCGCGTCTGGGCCTCGAGGGCCGCGTCGAGCTGCCAGGTTTCCTCCCCGATCCGTTTCCGGCCATGGCTGCGGTCGACGTCGTCCTGGTGTGTGCGCCGCTGGAGGCGTTCGGGCGCACCGGCGTGGAGGCGACGCTGGTGGGAAAATCCGTGGTCTGCACCCGGACCAGCGCCATGACCGAGTTTCTGGCCGATGGCCGGGAGGCTCTCTGGTTCGAGCCGGGCGATGCCCTGGATCTGGCGGACAAGCTGGAGAGGCTGCTGCAGGAACCGGATCTTGGTGCTGCCCTGAGCCGCCACGCCCGCAAGGTTGTGTCAGCGCGTTTCTCGCGGCAAGTGGTGAGTTCCCGGCGCTATGAGTTGTTTCGGCGGCTCCGGGGCGAACCCAACCCTGCAGGCGGGAATTCGGTGGTGCGGCTGTTGGGCGGATCGGTCGCCCACTTTCGGCGCGAGGCCGCACAGGTGCCGGTCATCGCCCGCGAGCTGGCGGCGACCCGGGCGCAGCTCGCGGGGCTGGAGCAGGCGCACCGGGAGCTGAAGGTCGAGCAGGTTCGGTTGGCCGAAGAGGCGCGAGAGCTGTCAGAACAGTTCGCTGTGAGCCTTGCCGAACGGGACGATCTGTCAGTGCGGTTCGCCGCGAGCCGCCGCGAACGGGACAGTCTGTCGGAATGTCTCCATCGAACGATGGAGGAGTGCGAAGCGCTGCGCCGCGAGCACGACTGGATCGCCGGCAGCGCAACCTGGCGCTGGCGGAGCCGTCTCCTACGAGTGCCGGGGGTCGCTCGGGGTTACCGCGCGCTCAGGAACCTGTTTTGGCGGGTCGGCGAACCCTTACCCAGCAAGAGTTCCAACCAGCACAAGTAGCCGAGCAGTTGACTGCCGTCCCAGACGGTGTAGGATTCCAACGAGCTAGGGGGGCCGCAAGGCTGAGATCCCTTCGGGGACCACCCTCATCACCTGACCTGGGTCATGCCAGCGTAGGGAAGCGATGACGATCTCCGAGCCCCTTGCTCTACCTCCAGTGAGGAGCCCGCGATGATCGAGCCGACGGCCCAGCCCCCGCAAGAAATTCGTCCCGAGATCACCACCGATCTCTTCCCCAACGCCACCAGGGTCTACGTCGAGGGGACTCAGCCGGGCGTGCGGGTGCCCATGCGGGAGATCCGCGTCGCACCGACCCGGACTCACACGGGGCGGACGACCGAGAACCCGCCGCTGACGGTCTACGACACCTCGGGACCCTACACCGACCCAGAGGCCACGATCGACCTCCACCAGGGCCTGCCCGCCCTGCGCCGCGACTGGATCGCCGGCCGCGGCGACGCCGAGGAGTTGGCCGCGGTCTCCTCCCTCTACGGCCGGCAGCGGGCCGCGGACCCGCGGCTCGATCCGATCCGCTTCCCACGGGTGCGCAAGCCCCTGCGGGCGCGGCCCGGCGCCAATGTGACCCAGATGCACTACGCGAAGCAGGGGATCGTCACCCCTGAGATGGAGTTCATCGCCATCCGCGAGAACCAGCGGCGCGAGCTCGCCTGGGACCGCGACGGTAAAGCCTGGGGCGGTGGCGTGGCGCAGCACCCCGGGCAGTCCTGGGGGGCGAGCATCCCGCGGGTCATCACCCCCGAGTTCGTGCGCGACGAGGTGGCCCGCGGCCGCGCCATCATCCCATCGAACGTCAACCATCCGGAGAGCGAGCCGATGGTCATCGGCCGCAACTTCCTGGTGAAGATCAACGCCAACATCGGCAACTCGGCAGTGACCTCCTCGATTGAGGAGGAGGTGGAGAAGCTCATCTGGGCCATCCGCTGGGGGGCCGACACGGTGATGGACCTCTCGACGGGGAAGGACATCCACGAGACCCGCGAGTGGATCCTGCGCAACTCGCCGGTGCCCATCGGCACGGTGCCCATCTACCAGGCCCTGGAGAAGGTGGGTGGCCGCGCCGAAGACCTCACCTGGGAGGTCTACCGCGACACGCTGATCGAGCAGGCCGAGCAGGGCGTGGACTACTTCACCATCCACGCCGGGGTGCGCCTCGCCTACGTGCCGCTGACGGCGAACCGCATGACCGGCATCGTCTCGCGCGGCGGCTCGATCCACGCCAAGTGGTGCCTGGCCCACCACCGAGAGAGCTTCGCCTGGGAGCACTTCGAGGAGATCTGCGAGATCATGAAGGCCTACGACGTGGCCTTCAGCCTGGGGGACGGCCTGCGTCCCGGCTCGATCGCGGACGCCAATGACGCCGCCCAGTTCGCCGAGCTGGAGGCGCTCGGGGAGCTCACTCGCATCGCCTGGAAGCACGACGTGCAGGTGATGATCGAGGGCCCGGGGCACATCCCCATGCACCTGATCAAGGAGAACATGGACCGGCAGCTCGAGGCCTGCGGCGAGGCTCCCTTCTACACCTTGGGACCGCTGACCACCGACATCGCACCGGGCTACGACCACATCACCTCCGCCATCGGCGCGGCCACGATCGGCTGGTACGGCACGGCCATGCTCTGCTACGTCACGCCCAAGGAGCACCTCGGGCTGCCCAACCGGGACGACGTCAAGCAGGGGGTGATCGCCTACAAGATCGCCGCTCACGCTGCCGACCTTGCCAAGGGCCACCCCAGCGCGCAGGTGCGGGACAACGCCATCTCGAAGGCCCGCTTCGAGTTCCGCTGGGAGGACCAGTTCAACCTCGCGCTCGATCCGGACACTGCCCGCTCTTTCCACGACGAGACCCTGCCGCAGGAGGGGGCCAAGCTCGCCCACTTCTGCTCCATGTGCGGGCCCCACTTCTGCTCGATGAAGATCACCGAGGAGGTGCGCGAGTACGCCGCCAAGCAGGGGCTCGAGGAGGAGCGGGCGCTGGAGGAGGGGATGCGGGAGAAGGCGGAGGAGTTCCGGAAGGGCGGAGCGGAGATCTACGTCTGATAGGGGAGGGGACAAGCCCCTCCCCTACGTCTAAGGTGGATCAGTTCTCAGGCGTGCCCTTCTGCTGAATGAGGTCCTGGACCATTTTCTCGAGGGCCTCCAAACGGCTCTTCAGGTCGGCGTTGGCCTGCTTGAGTTCGGCGATCTCGTTGTCCTTCTCCTGAACGACTTGCTGGACGACCTGATTCAGCCCTTGGAGGGCGACCAAGGCGACACCTGCCTGGTCGCTCGGAGCGATGTGCTTGTCGTCTGCCCCCAGCCCGAAGGTCCGATGAAAGTCCTCGGCCATGGGGCCAATGTGGCGCACCGCACTCTCGCTCTTGTAGCTCCAGAGCGAGATCGGCAGAGCTGTCACCTCCGAGAGCACGTCCTTGGGATTGAGCGATGCGAATTGGGTCTTGAGGTCCCGGCTCGAGCCTTGTGTAAGCGTGCCTGCGATAAACAGGTTGCCGGTATTGCTGAAGATGAGCTCGTTCCCTCCATTGCCCTGATTGTCGACGATGAACGTACTGCCACTCGTGCCGACTGTCCAGCGCGTAGAGGGTACGGTGGTGTCAGCAATGACCATGATCGGCCCGCCGTTGTTCCTGAGCTCGAGCAGCTCGCGGGCAGAGGTCGTGCCGCTGCTGTTCTGGATCAGGACCTTGCCGGCGTCCGCCCCGGAATCGCTGCTGAGGACGTGCACCTTGTTACTCGGCAAGGCGGTGCCGATGCCGATGTTGCCGGCGGCGCTGATATCGATGCTGCTCGTCGGCGCGCCGGGGCGGATGCGGAAGGGCAGGCGGGAGCCGCCCGTCACGTCGCGGATGAAGAAGTTGGCCTCATTGCCGGCGATGTCCCAGGTCTGGGCGGTGAAGCCGCCGGAGGCGTTCTGCTCCAGGCGCATGGCCGGCGTGTTGCCGGTGTTGACGTGAAGGTCGAGCACCGGGGTGGAGGTTCGGAAGCCAACCCGGCCGGTGCTGTCGACGAATATGGAGTTGCTCGCTGCGCCCGCCGTGATCGTGAACGGCACCTTGGCGCCGGTGAGGTCCTCGATGGAGAGCTTGTTGGCGCCGCCGGCCGCAGAGTCGTTGGCGGTGACCTGCCAGTCGTTGTTGGGGAAGCCCGGTGTCGCGCTGGTGTCATCGAACTGGAGCCGGGGGTTGTTCCCTTGGATGATCACCTCATCAGGGACCACCAGCTCCGCCGTGATAGAGCGTAGCCGGGAGGACCTCTTGGTCTGCGCGGAGCCATTGCCGCCGCTCTGCTCCTCACGGGGGTCCTGCGGCAGGATCGCACCGCCAGCGATCGTGAAGGAGCCGGACTGGCTCAGCGGTTCGCGGGGCAGCTTCCCGGCGGCCCGTAGTTTCTCGATAATGGAATCGTCTCTGCTCCGTCGCGCTGCGGCCAACGCCCGCCGGGTCGCCTGGTCCAGCATGGGTGTGGCGACGAACTCGTAGGTGTATGCGCCGTCGGGGAGAGGCTTGCCGTCGTCGCCGAAGGGTTCGAGCGACGGAGCGACCCCGATGTCGAACTCACGATGAAGGATCAGACCGCCGGGTCCCGAGACGGTCAGGACCAGCTTCTCGTATTCGGCGGATGGCCTCCATTCGATCCCAAGTGGACCGATGCTCGCGGCGGCCAGTGAGGACGGACCGGCATATGCCGGAACCGCCAGCAGGCCCACAGTCATTACCAGGACTGCTGCCATCCACCGCCTGGACTGTGTGCTCCTCATCATTTTTCTCCTCCTTCCTTTTATCTAAGTAGGTGCGGAAAGAGGATGAAGAGGAGACAAACCCGGCTCGCGCCCTCTTGGATCAGCCAGTTGAATAAGGCTGCCGCGCCCGCGTGCCTTCCGGTGCAGGCCGTCTTGGCCGCTAATTGTGTCCCCCCTCCTCCGCCGATACGATAGGATCTCCGCTGCAAGCCACTCTGGAGCCCTGGAGACCCCTTTGATGCCCGATCTCAGTCCCGTGGAAGTACGCAGCCTGGTCGACGCCGTCCCGCACTGGCACCACATCATGCGCTTCCCCTACGGAATCGTTTCGCCAGGAGCCTACGATCCTAGGGAGCTGTTTTCTTTCCTGGAATTGCCTGACCTGCAGGGCAAGCGGGTACTTGACGTTGGCACCCGGGACGGGTTCTTCGCATTCGAGTGCGAGCGGCGGGGAGCCGAGGTGGTGGCCGTGGACTATGCCAAGCTGGAGCTGACCGGATTCGCCGTCGCGAAGGAGATCTATGGATCGAAGGTCGAATACATCCAGGCAAACGTCTACGACCTCAGTCCTGACCAACTCGGCACGTTCGACATCGTCCTCTTCCTCGGCGTCCTCTACCACCTCCGCCATCCGCTGCTCGCTCTGGATCGGCTTCGCCCCCTCTGCCGGTCGTGGTTGATCGTCGAGTCGCTGGTCTGCGACGCTCGGTTCTTCACCGGTTTTGAGGCCGGGGAGCCTCTGGCCGAACTGGCGCCGCGGCTCACCGACGTACCCCTCGCTCAGTTCCTTCCTGTCGGCCGTTACCACTCCGACTCCACCAATAAGTGGGTGCCCAACGTCGCCGGCCTACGGGCGCTGCTGGCCGACGCCCTATTCGATCCAGGGCCGGCCCGCACCTGGGGAGACCGGGCGCTGGTCCATGCCCGCCCGATCGAAGATGCGAAGACGCAGCGCTGGGTCGATCTCGACAGGGGCCTTTGGAAGCGGGGAAGTTGAAGTTCTCAGGGTAGGAGCTTATATGGTAGCATGCGTCCACCCTGGTCGGCAGCGCCTAAAGGAAAAAAGAAGCTGGCTTCGAGAAACGTCTTCACGTGTATAGTGATGTCCCTCTGAATGTCTGAGAGACAGGGTACGACCAAGAGGGCCGATTCCCAGCCTCATCCAGGGCTGATCGCCCTGCTCCTGTTCGTGCTCTGCCTGGCCTGCTATCTTGCGAACGGCCGGACCGTGCCACTTCCGGTCGGGGGAGACACCATCCCCAATCGGCTCGTGCCGTTTTCGATCCTGGGTTTCGGCACGCTGTCCCTCGACCCTTTTCGGGAGGACTTCGCGGCGGCCGGCGGCCCTCGCTGGTACGCTGTGGAGCGCGAGGGGCATCTGGTCTCGTTCTATCCCGTCGGAACACCTCTCGTGGCTCTGCCGTTTTATGTCCCGATCTATCTCTATCTTCGTGTTACCGGCCGGGCGGACCACGCGAGTCTCTTCCAATACAGCGAGCAGGCCGAGAAGATCGCCGCGTCCGCCATGGCTGCACTCTCGGTCGCGCTTTTCTATCTTGCGGTCCGGCGGCGCGTCCCGCCCCGCACGGCTCTTTGGTCGTCCGTGGCCTTCGGGCTCGGCACCTCGGTGTGGGCCACTGCGAGCCAGATGCTCTGGCAGCACGGCACTGTCGTGCTTACGCTCACCCTCGCCCTGCTGTTCCTGACCTGGCGAGACCGCCCCTACTGGAGCGCAGCGGGAGCCGGCTTCGCCCTCGCTCTGGGCCTCATCACCCGGCCCACGGTAGCGGTCCTGTACCTCGCCGGACTGGGCTGCCAGATCCTGATCCCCGACTCGGTCCGGGCGAAGCTCCTCAGGGTCACCTTCTTCGTGGCGGCTGGCGCTCCGGTCTTCATCTTCGACGGGATCTACGGAGGGGACTTCTACAACGCCTCT
>DASWME010000133.1:0-10757 GCA_036399915.1 Thermoanaerobaculia bacterium | reverse complement strand
GACGGCGCCCCGGGGCAGCAAGCGGAATCTCCGCGCCGCGCCATCGCGCGCTCCTCCCTTGTTTTCTATATACTTCGTCCAGCTTCTTCGGCAGCCCAAGACGAGTTCGCGACGTGATTCCGACCCCCGAGCGACTGGAGGAGATCGCACGCCTGCGGGAGGGGAGCCTCCCCGCGGCGCCCTTCGCGCCCCTGCTCCTTGCCCACGCCCTGGCGCAGCATACCCTCGTCCTGGAGGTCCGCCGGCGCCAGGTGTGGAAGCGGATCCTGCTCGAGGACGGCGTGCCCGTGGACTGCCGCTCCAACCTCGCTCACGAGACCCTCAGCCGCTACATGGTGCTCGAGGGCAAGCTCAGCGAGGACGACTTCACGGCCTGCCTGTCGCGCTCCGCGGCCCGCGGCGTGCCGTTCGGCGAGATCCTGCTGGAGAACGGCTTGGTGACGGCCGTCGAGCTCTACAAGCTTCTCCAGCAGAACCTCGCCAAGAAGCTGCTCGACCTCTTCACCTGGAGCGAGGGGGAGTTCCGCTGGCTGGACGAGGCCCCCCGGGCCGAGTCGTCGCTCAAAGTCAAGGTGCCGCAGCTCATCCTCACCGGCGTCACCAAGCTCGCCCCGCAGGAGGAGGTGGACATGGCGGTCGCGCCCTGGGTGGGCAAGAAGCTCGTCCTCCATCCGGCGCCGCCGTTCCCTCTGGAGGAGCTGCGCCTGACCTCCCGCCAGAGCCAGATCGCCGCGGCCCTGCGCCCGCCGGGCCGGCGCATGGGCGAGCTGGCCGAGCTGACCCGGCTGCCGGTCGACGAGATCACCCGGGTGCTCTACGCGCTCTCGATCCTCGGCGTCGTGGCCCCGGCGGACAGCGTGCCGCAGGACGCGGCCGGGGCCGCGGTCCCCCGGCCCGCGGCCCCGCCGCCGTCCCCGCCCACCCCGGCGCCGGCCCCTGCCATGGCCGCCGTGGACCCGGCCGCGACCGAGCGGCGGCGCAACGAGGTCATGCAAGCCTACCTCGCGTACCGCCGGCAGGACGCCTTCGACCTGCTCGGCGCGCCCGAGGACGGCGCTCCGGCCCTGTTCGAGGAGAGGTTCCTGGACTTCGCCCGCCGGTTCGCGCCGTGGACGGTGGACCCGCCGGAGCTGGCGGAGAAGGCGCGCGACCTGTTCCTCGCCGGCGCCCGCGCCTACGCCGAGCTGAGCGACCGCGAGCAACGCGACACCCTGCTGTTCCGGCGCCGGACCCTGCGCGAGGAGCGGGCGAAGAAGCCCGCCGCGAGCTTCGCCATCAAGACCGACCTCCTGGACGCCGAGGCCCAGTACAAGAAGGGCAAGGCGCTGATGGACGCTGGCAAGGTGCGCGAGGCGCTGATGCTGCTCGAGTTCGCCGCCGACTGCGACCCGCAGAACAGCCTCTACGCCGCCGAGCTGGCCTACTGCCGGTTCCTCAACACCACGGCCCACGGCGACCGCGCCTTGAAGGAGCTGCAGGAGACGCTGCGGCGCGATCCCAACTGCGGCCTGGCAGCCTTCTACGCCGGCGAGATCCATCGCCAGACCGGCGACCTCGGGCAGGCCGAGGCCCACCTGCGCCGCGCCGTGAAGCTGATGAGCCCCGACCGGCGTCCCATCGAGGCCTTGAAGGCGCTGTCGTCGGAACGCAAACGGTAGGGTCCCTGTCCCGCCGCACCGGGGAAAAGGCACAAAGTAGAGCAGAAGGGCTGTGTACCGTCGGCGGCTCGAGTCCAGGACTCGGCCCGGCCGAAACCCCGAGCCTGCAAGGAGGATGTCGTGAAACAGGGAGAAGTCCTGATGAAGGAGCGGGAGCGCAAGAAGCTCTCGCCCGAGGAGCTGGCGGCGAAGCTCCAGATCGCCGAGGAGAAATACCACGCGATCGAGACCGGCGAGTCGGCCGCCGAGAAGTGGGGACCGATCATCCGCGACCTGGCGGTGGCGCTGGAGGTCCCTACCAGCCGGATGTTCGCTTCTTCCGGCAAATGGTCCGACACCCGTCCGGGCCAGGCCGGCGAGCTGATCCGCAAACACCGCGAGGCCAAGGGCCTGAGCGCCGAGGCGGTGGCCGCAAAGCTCGGCATCCCGGTCGAGGAGTACAACGAGATCGAGAGCGGGAGCTCCGAGATCGAGGAGTGGGGGCCGTTCTTCATGCGCTTCGCCGCCGAGGTGCTGGACCCGCATTTCCCGGGCGTCGTCTTCAACCTCTTCCATCCCTTCGGCCTGCCGTTCGAGAAGCTCTCCGTTCAGGATTACCGGTAGGAGACCCTGTAGGGCGGCCCGATCGGGCCGCCCTGACGGTGAGGCCCGGGCACCCGCACAGGGATGCTCCTACGGAGTCCGCCTGTCCATCCTGGCTCCAATGAGCCGGCTCTCTGTGGTAGAAAGCGTCGAACCTTGCCACGGAGCTTTCCAAGAACATGAAACGATTCTTCTCTTGCCGGTCTGTTCTGCTGTCCCCGCTCCCCCTGCTGCTCGTCCTGGCCTCGCCGCTCGCGGCCGCGAAGCCGCCGAAGAAGGCCGGCCCGCCCGGGCCTGCGGCGGCCGGCAAACCGGCCGTCGATCCCGCGCTCTTCAAGGCCATGAAGTGGCGCGAGGTCGGTCCCTACCGCGGCGGGCGGGTGGCCGCCGTCACGGGTCTCGCGGCGGACCGCGACACCTACTACTTCGGCGGCACCGGCGGCGGCGTATGGAAGACCACGGACGGCGGCCGGAGCTGGAAGAACGTCTCCGACGGCTTCTTCGGCGGCTCGATCGGCGCCGTGGCCGTCTCCGAGTGGGACCCGAACGTGGTCTACGCCGGCGGCGGCGAGGTGACGGTGCGCGGCAACGTCTCCCACGGCGAAGGGGTGTGGAAGTCCACCGACGCCGGCAAGTCCTGGAAGTTCTCCGGCCTGCCCGACTCGCGGCAGATCCCCCGCATCCGCATCCACCCCAAGGACCCGGACCTCGTCTACGCCGCCGTCCTGGGCCACGTCTTCGGACCCAACGAGATGCGCGGCGTCTACCGCTCCAGGGACGGCGGCGCCCGCTGGGAGCGCGTCCTCTATGTCAACGACCGGGCCGGTGCCGTGGACCTCGCCATGGATCCAGCCAATCCGCGCGTGCTCTACGCCACGCTGTGGAACGTGCGGCGCACGCCCTGGAGCCTGGAGAGCGGCGGCCCGGGCTCGGGCCTCTGGAAGTCGACCGACGGCGGCGACACCTGGGCCGAGCTGAGCCGCAACCCTGGCCTGCCCAAGGGGACGCTGGGCATCATCGGCATCGCCGTCTCGCCCACCAACCCGGACAACCTCTACGCCATCGTCGAGGCCGAGGAGGGCGGCGTCTTCCGCTCCCGGGACGGCGGCAAGACCTGGACGAAGACCAACGACGACCGCTCGCTGCGCCAGCGCGCCTGGTACTACACCCGCATCTACGCCGATCCAAAGGACGAGGAGGTGGTCTACGTCCTCAACGTCCAGTTCCACCGCTCCAAGGACGGCGGCAAGACCTTCACCACCCTGCGCGTGCCCCACGGCGACAACCACGACCTGTGGATCGATCCCCACGATCCGCTGCGGATGATCGAGTCGAACGACGGCGGTGCCAACGTCTCGACCGACGGCGGCCAGACCTGGACGACGCAGAGCAACCAGCCCACCGCCCAGTTCTACCGCGTCTCGACCGACAACCACTTCCCCTACCGCATCCTCGGCGCGCAGCAGGACAACTCGGCGGTGCGCATCCTCTCCCGCGGCACCGGCCCCGGCATCGGCCCTGACGACTGGCAGGTGACCGCCGGCGGCGAGAGCGGCTACATCGTGGCCGATCCGCAGAACCCCGACGTCGTCTACGGCGGCTCCTACGGCGGCCTGCTCACCCGGCTCGACCACGACACCGGCCAGATCCGCGACGTCAATCCCTGGCCCAACGACCCCATGGGCCACGGCGCCGCCGATCTCAGGTACCGCTTCCAGTGGAACTATCCCATCCTCTTCTCGCCGAATGACCCGAAGACGCTGTACGCGGCGGCCAACGTGCTGTTCAAGAGCGCCAACGGGGGCCAGAGCTGGGAGGCGATCTCGCCGGACCTGACGCGCAACGACAAGGCGAAGCAGGGCCCTTCGGGCGGCCCCATCACCAAGGACAACACCAGCGTCGAGTACTACGGCACCGTCTTCGCCGTGGCCGAGTCCCCCGTCGAGCCGGGCGTGCTCTGGGCGGGCTCGGACGACGGCCTCATCCACGTCTCGCGCGACGGCGGCAAGAGTTGGAAGAACGTGACGCCGAAGGGCATGCCCGACTGGATCCTGGTCAACGCCATCGACGCCAGCCCCCACGCCAAGGGAGGCGCCTACGTGGCCGCCACCATGTACAAGTCGGACGACTTCCGGCCCTACCTCTACAGGACGGGCGACTACGGCGCGACCTGGACCCGCATCGACGCCGGCATCGACCCCATGCACTTCACCCGCGTCGTGCGGGCCGACCCGCAGCGGCGCGGCCTGCTCTACGCCGGCACCGAGCGCGGGGTCTACGTCTCCTTCGACGACGGCGGACGCTGGCAGCCGCTGCAGCTCAACCTGCCGATCGTGCCGGTGACCGACCTGACGGTCAAGGAAGGCGACCTCGTGGCGGCCACCCAGGGGCGGGGCTTCTGGGTGCTCGACGACCTGTCCCCGCTGCGCGCGCTCGCGGCCGGCGCCGGCCCCGGAAGCGCCCGGGCCCACCTCTATCCGCCGGCTCCGGGCTACCGGCTGGGAGGCGGGGGCGGCGGCCCCGAGGGCGGCGCCCCGAGAGGGGTGGGCGAGAACCCGCCGGCCGGCGTCGTCATCGCCTACTACCTCAAGGAGGCGCCGCCCGCCGATCAGGCGAAGGAGGTCAAGCTGGAGATCCTCACCCGCGACGGCAAGGTGATCCGCACCTTCCAGGGCAAGCCCGCGGAGGGGGGCAAGGAGACCCAGGCCAGGAGCATGGCGCAGGGCCAGGGGAAAAAGGGCAAGGACGAGGAGGCTGCCGAAGAGGCGCCGGCGCCCGGCGAGAAACCGCTCCCCCAGGGCCTCGGCGCGGGGATGGGCAAGGACAAGGGCCGGGAGGCCGAGCAGGAGGAGAAGGACAAGGAGGAGGAAGAGGAGGAGCGTAACCAGCCGAAGGTCCCGACCGAGGCCGGGCTCAACCGCTTCGTCTGGGACATGACCTGGCCCGCGGCCCGCAGGTTCCCGGGCCTGATCCTCTGGAACGACGACATGGTCCAGCCGCCGGCCCTGCCGGGGACGTACCAGGCCCGCCTCACCGTGGGCGGCGAGACGTTCACGCAGCCGTTCGAGATCCGCAAGGACCCGCGCTCCACCGCCACCCAGCAGGACCTCGAGGCGCAGTTCCAGTTCCTGATGGAGATCCGGGACAAGCTCACCGAGACCCACGACGCCATCCGCCGCATCCGCGACGTGCGGAGCCAGCTCGACGGCCTCAAGAAGCTCCTCCGCAAGGACGAGTCGATGAAGCCCGTCACCGTGGCCGCGAGGGACCTGGACAAGAAGATGACCGAGGTCGAGGAGGCGCTCTACCAGACCAAGAACCGCAGCCGCCAGGACCCGCTCAACTTCCCCGTCCGCCTCAACGACAGGCTGAACGGAGTCGCGCTGTCGTCGTCCATCGGCGATGACCGGCCGACGGACCAGGCCGTGCAGGTGAAAAACGAGCTGATCAAGGCTATCGACGCCCAACTGGCCCGGCTGCGCGCGATCTGGGACGAGGACCTCTCACGCTTCAACCAGGTGGCGCGGGAAAAAGGGGTGGCGGCGGTCATCCTTCCCCCGGCTCGGCTAAAATAGATGGCTGGCGGGCCGGCTGCACCGGCCCGCCTTTGCTGAAGCAAACGCTGGGAGACAATACCTACGGACATGGACGTCATCACCAGATCCTTCCCTGCCTATGCCCTGAGCGGCTGGGACCTCTCGGAGCTGCTGCCGGGGCCGAGCGAAGAGGTCCTCGCCGCCCGGCTGGCCGATCTCGAGACCGCCGTCACCGCGTTCGAGCGCAGGCGCGGCGAACTCCATCCCGAAATGGACCCCCGCCGGTTCCTCGAGATCCTCCGTGACTACGAGGCGCTGAACAACCAGATCCAGGTCCTTTCCGGCTATGCCTCCCTCTGGTTCTATTCCGATACCAGCAGCCAGGAAGCCCTGACCTTCCGCAACCGGGTGCAGCAGGTCTCCACGGCGGCCGGCAACCGCATGCTCTTCTTCACCCTCTGGTGGCGGAGCCTCTCCGACGAAGAAGCCTGGCGCCTGCTGCCCGCCGAAGAGGAGCACGGCGACTACCGTCATTATCTGCAGGACCTGCGCCGGTTCAAGGCGCACACCCTCGACGAGAAGAGCGAGCAGATCATCAACATCAAGGACCAGAACGGCATGGACGCCGTGCTGACGCTCTACTCGATGCTCACCAACCGCCTGGAGTTCAGCCTCGAGGTGGACGGTGAGACGAAGGGGCTGACCCGCGACGAGCTGATGAGCCACGCCTTCTCGCCCGAGGCCGAGCTGCGCGCCGCCGCCTACCAGGAGCTCTACCGCGTCTACGCCCAGGAAGCCAACCTGCTGGGCCAGATCTACGTCAGCCGCGTGCGCGACTGGTACGACGAGCAGGTGGGGCTGCGCGGCTACCCGTCCCCGGTCGCCGTGCGCAACCTGGACAACGACATTCCGGACCGCGCCGTCGAGGTGCTGCTCGAGGTGTCGCGAAGGAACGCTCCACTCTTCCAGCGCTACTTCCGCCTCAAGGCCGGCTGGCTGGGCATGGACCGGCTGCGGCGGTACGACCTGTACGCCCCGCTGGCCACCTCGGACCGCAAGATCGCCTACCCCGACGCCGTCCGCTCGGTGCTCGAGACCTTCGAGGACTTCCATGCCGACTTCGCAGCGCACGCCGAGCGCGTCTTCGCCGAGGGCCACCTCGACAGCGAGATCCGCAAGGCCAAGCGGGGCGGCGCCTTCTGCTTCACCGTGCTGCCGCGCTACACCCCGTGGGTGCTGGTCAACTACGCCGGCCGGGTGCGTGACGTGGCGACCCTGGCTCACGAGCTGGGCCACGCCGTGCACAGCATGCTGGCGAGCGGCCACTCGAGCCTCACTCAGCACGCCTCGCTCCCCCTGGCCGAGACGGCATCCGTGTTCGGCGAGATGCTGATGACCGACCGGCTGCTGCGCGAGGAGTCCGACCCCCTCGCCCGTCGCGAGCTGCTCGCCTCCGCCGTCGACGACGTCTACGCCACGGTGCTGCGCCAAGCCTACTTCGTGCTCTTCGAGATCGAGGCACACGACGCCATCCGCGCCGGCCGCTCCACCGACGAGCTTTCCGAGATCTACCTCGGCAAGCTCCGCGAGCAGTTCGGCGACAGCATCGAGCTGCCTCCGGAGTTCCGCTACGAGTGGCTGTCGATCCCCCACATCTACCAGACCCCCTTCTACTGCTACGCCTACAGCTTCGGCCAGCTCCTGGTGCTCTCGCTCTACCGCCGCTACCAGGAGGAGGGAGACGCCTTCAAGCCCGGTTACCTGCGGCTGCTCTCCTACGGCGGCTCGGCGCGGCCGGAGCACATCCTGGCCGAGGTCGGCATCGACGTCACCGACCGTTCCTTCTGGCAGGGGGGCTTCGACCTCGTGCGCGAGCGCATCGACGAGCTCGAGGACATGAAGCTGCAGCCGTGAAACGTCCGGCCCCGCGCTCCGTCTTCTCCATTGAGACCGGTCGAACCGACGGCTCCCTTCGCAAGAGGAGATGACGATGAAGGCAACGAAGATTCTGGGGACCGCGCTGCTGTTCACCGGCCTGGTGCTCGCTCCGGCTGCGGCGGCCGATCTCTGGCTGCACGTGAAGGTGGACGGCGGCAGGAACGGCGAGCAGGCGACGATCAACCTGCCGCTCTCGCTCGTCGACACCTTCGCGCCGATGATCTCGCGCGGCGCGCACGGCTCCGGCCGCGTCCGCATCGACGACCGCGACTACAGCGTCTCCGACCTGCGCCGCATCTGGCGCCAGATCGAGAACGGCCCGGACGCCACCTATGTGACCGTCGAGGAGCCCGGTTCCCGGGTGCGCATCGCCAAGCGCGGCGACTACCTGGTGATGGAGGCCGTCGAGCGCAATGACCGCGAACGGGTGGAGCAGGTGGAAGCCCGCGTCCCACTGACCGTGATGAAGGCTCTGCTCTCCGGCCCCGGCGACGAGCTCAACGTCGGTGCCGCCCTGGAAGCCCTCGCCCGTGAGGGCGAAGGAGAGCTGGTCACCGTCAACGGCCGCGACGAGACCGTCCGCATCTGGGTGGACGCTGTCTCCGACGCGCGGTAGGCCGCTCTACGAACGCCCCAGGCTCTGCGCCGCCATCTCCGCGATCCGCGCGCCGATGCTGATCGAGGCGGTGGCGCCAGGGGACGGGGCGTTCAGCACGTGGATCGCCCGCTCGCTGCGGACGATCCGGAAGTCGTCCACCAGACCCCCCTTCGCATCCACCGCCTGGGCCCGCACGCCGCTCCCCGCCCGGTGGACGTCCGCCGGGCGGATCTCCGGCACCAGCGCCCGCAAGTCGCGGACGAACGCGCGTTTGGAAAGCGACCGCCGGACCTCGTACACGCCGATCCGCCAGTACCGCGCCGCCAAGCGCCAGACGCCCGGCCAGGCGGCGGTCGCCGCGATATCGCGCAGGGAGATGTCCCGCCAGCGATAACCCTCGCGCTTCAGGGCCAGCACAGCGTTCGGTCCGGCCTCTACCGTGCCGTCCACCCGGCGCGTCAGATGGACCCCGAGGAAGGGGAAGCGCGGGTCGGGCACCGGGTAGATCAGCGCGCGGACAAGGCTCCGCCCCGGATCCACGAGGTCGTAGTACTCGCCCCGAAACGGCACGATCCGCACATCCGGCTCGGCGCCGCACAGGCGCGCCACCCGGTCCGCCTGCAGGCCAGCGCAGTTGACGAGGAGTGAGCAGGCCACGGCCCCGCGCGCCGTCTCGACCGCCAGGCCGGCACCGTCCCGCCGGATGGCCCTCACCCTGGCGCCGGTGAGCACCCGGCCTCCCCCGGAGTCGATCCGGCGGGCGTAGGCCCGGGCCACCGCCGGGTAGTCCACGATACCGGTTGCCGGCACATGCAGCGCCGCAACACCGGCCGCGTGCGGCTCGATCTCCCGGATCTCCCCCGCCGCGAGCCGGCGCAATCCGGCGAGACCGTTGGCCCGCCCGCGCCGCTCCAGCTCCTCCAGCCGCGGCAGCTCCTCGTGCAAGGTCGCCACCACCAGCTTGCCGCAGCGCTCGTGGGCGATCCCCTCCTCCTCGCAGAGGCGGTAAAGGGCCTGCGCGCCCTCGACGCAGAGCGACGCCTTGAGCGAGCTGGGCTTGTAGTAGAGGCCGGAATGGATGACGCCGCTGTTGTGGCCGCTCTGGTGGGTGGCGAGGCGGTCCTCCGCCTCGAGCACGGCCACCCGCAGGCGCCCTCTCCCGGCGAGGGCCATGGCGGTGGCCAGCCCGATCAGGCCGCCGCCAACGACGGCGACCTCGCACGAGAGGTCGAAGGATTCCACCCTAGCGGCCGAGGAGCGTGTCGAGGACGCCCCTGGGAGCGCCCTTCTGGTAGGTGCCGACCAGCTCGGCCCGGGCGAGGACGTGGCCGTCCATGGCGTCCTCGAGCTTCGACTTGGTGGGCTGGTGCAGGTCGGCGAGCACGGTGTCGAGCGCGTACAGCTTGAAGAAGTAGCGGTGGCGTCCCACCGGTGGGCACGGTCCCCCGTAGCCGGTGCGCTTCCAGTCGTTCAGCCCCTCGCGGGTCCCGGGTGGCAGGTCGCGCGGCGCAACCCCTTGCGGCAGCCCCGTGGCGGAGGAGGGGAGGTCGTAGAGCACCCAGTGGACCCAGGTCGTCTTGGGGGCTTTGGGGTCCGGCGCGTCCGGGTCGTCCACGATCAGGGCCAGGCTCTGCGCCGCCGGGGGCACGCCCGTCCAGGCGAGGGCGGGCGAGATGTCGTCTCCCTCACAGGTGAAGCGCCTGGGGATCTCTCCCTGGGGTTCGAAGTCCGGCGATGTCAGCGTCAGGCTCATGGCGAGACCTCCTCGGCGGGAATTCTATTCCGGTCGGCAGGGGCGGAAAAGATCGCCTTCCCGCCACAGATTCCTCCCATCGACGACCCGCTCCCAATCGATCACATTTGTTTACGTGCGATGAGGGTATCAAAGCGCGACGGAAAGGCATCTGGTTATCGATCGTAAGCACCTGATTTCATTTGACTTACGCCTATCTTTCGCTTTATATTCCTGGTGCGGAGTTGAGAGAGATGGCCGAGCCGCTCACCAGGGAAACGATCATAGGGCAAACGCTCCCGCCGGGAGCGGCGGTGCGGCGGCTGCGGTCGTCGCTGCCCGCGGCCCTGCGCTCTCAGATCCGCAGCGCCCGCGAGCTCGACCGCGAGCTGCGCGACGCCGCGGGAGAGGGCGCCTTCCCCACCGGCGTGCCGGCCCTCGACCGCCTCCTCGACGGCGGTCTGCCGCGCGGTCAGCTCGTGGAGCTGATCGGCGCGCGCACCAGCGGCCGGTTCTCCGCCCTCCTCGCCGTCCTGGCCGCGGCCACCAGCGTGGGGGAGGCGGCGGCCCTGGTGGACCTCGGCAACGGCTTCGACCCCGAGGCCGCGCTCGCCATGGGGATCGACCTGGAGCGCCTCCTCTGGGCCCGCCCGGCCAGGCTCAAGGAAGCCCTGGCCGCCGCCGAGATGCTGATCGACGGCGGCTTCCCCCTG
>DASWME010000132.1:0-1902 GCA_036399915.1 Thermoanaerobaculia bacterium | reverse complement strand
CATGTTGTAGGCCGTGGAGCCCGGTTGGAGCCGGTCGAGGAACCAGAGCCGCTCCTGCGCGAAGGAGAGGGGAAGATCGCCATCCCGAGGCACCGGCCGCAGAGGCGGAGCCTCCATGCCCCGGTCTGCCCGCATCGCCGCTTCAATCTCACCGGCCAGACCCGCCAGCGTCGGCCGCTCGAAGATCCGACGCAACGCCAACTCGACCCCGAAGCTCTCCCGAATCCGCGAAACGAGCTGGGTGCCCAACAGTGAGTGCCCGCCGAGCTGAAAGAAATCATCAGCGGCACCAACTCGCGGCACCGACAGGAGACCCGCCCAGAGGCTCGCCAGCAACTCCTCGGTGAGCGTGCGGGGCGCCACGAATTCTCCAGACCTTGTCGCGGCACCTTCAGCAATCGGCAACGCCTTGCGGTCCACCTTGCCGTTCGGCGTCAGCGGCAGCGCCGACAGCACCACGAATGCCGACGGCACCATGTAGGCCGGCAGCAGGCCCTCCAGATGGCCGCGCAGTCGCTGGACCGACGGAGCCACCTCTCCGGACGGCACCACGTAAGCCACCAGACGTTGGCCGCCCGCACCGTCGCGGCCCGCCACCACTACCGCCTGCGCCACCTGGGCATACGACGCCAGGGCGGCCTCAATCTCCCCCAACTCGATGCGGAAGCCGCGGATCTTGACCTGGAAGTCGGCGCGGCCCAAGAACTCCAGGGCGCCGTCGACCCGCCGCCGCACCAGGTCGCCGGTGCGGTACATCCGGGCTCCGGGCGACGCCGCGAACGGGTCGGGAACGAACCGCTCCGCTGTCAGTGCCGGCCGCCCCAGATAGCCGCGCGCCACACCGTCACCACCGATGAACAGCTCCCCAGCGACCCCGACCGGGACCGGCTGGCCGCCGCCGTCCAGCAGGTGGATCTGGGTGTTGGCGATCGGGTTACCGAGCGACACCGGACCCTTCCCTTTCCGGACGAGTCCGGCCGTCGACCAGATCGTCGTCTCGGTGGGACCATAGAGATTCCACAGGCTTCCAACTTTGTCGAGCAGGTGCTCGGCGAGATCCCTCGGCAAGGCTTCGCCACCGCAGAAGACGCGCAGCCCAGGCCCGCCCTCCCAGCCGGACTCGAGCAGCAGCCGCCAGGTGGCGGGTGTCGCCTGCAGGACCGTCGCGCCGGAGTCGGCCAGCAGCCGCGACAACGCACCGCCGTCCCCCACCGTCTCCGGGGGCGCGATGACCACCCGGCCTCCGACCAGCAGCGGCAGCAACAGCTCCAGGCCCGCGATGTCGAACGAGAGCGTGGTGATCGCGAGGATCGAATCGTCCGCCGCCAGGCCGGGTCGCTCTCTCATCGAGTAGAGGAAGTTGACCAGGGCCCGCTGCGGGATCTGCACCCCCTTCGGCTGACCGGTCGAACCCGAGGTATAGATCACGTAGGCGAGCCGTTCCGTGGGCAACGGCAGGGAGGGCGGATTTTCGCCCGAGCGCCGGGAGATCGCCTCCCAATCGCCATCCAGGCGGACCAGCTGCTCAACGCCGACCAGCAGATCCGGCAGCCGTCCGGCCACGCTCTCCTGAGTCAGCAGCACCCGCGCGCCGGCATCGCGCAGCACGTAGGCCAGCCGCTCCCGCGGATGGCTCGGGTCCAGCGGCACGTGGGCGCCCCCGGCCTTCAGCACCCCCAACACGGCGAGCACCATCTCCGGCGAGCGCTCGACGCAGATTCCCACCCGCTCCTCTGGGGCGACCCCCAGCTCCACCAGGTAGTGCGCCAGCCGGTTGGCGGCGGTGTTCAGCTCACGATAGGTCAGGCTCCGCCCCCCATGGCACACGGCCACCCGCTCGGGCGTCCTCTCCACCTGGGCCTCGAACAACTCGTGCAGGCACCGCTCGGCGGGGTAGGGGAC